>NZ_CP014546.1:3429809-3741609 GCF_001579805.1 Pseudomonas azotoformans
GCACCGTCGCCCCTCAAAAAGCCGCGATGAAGGTTCGGGTAGATCTGAGCGCCGACGTGAAGGCCAAAGCCCTGCCGACTGACAGCGTATTCATCTTTGCCCGTGCGGTCTCCGGCCCACCGGCGCCATTGGCGGCCAAACGCGTCACGGTTGCCGAACTGCCGATCACCGTCGAACTGGGCGATGCCGACGCGATGATGCCGCAGTTGAAACTGTCGAACTTCCCCGAAGTCCAACTGGTTGCGCGCATATCCCGGGCTGGTGTTCCGACAGCTGGCGAGTGGATCGGCCGCAGCCAACCTTTGGCCAGCAGCACGACTGCCTTGCAGCAGCTGACCATCGACAGTCCGGACAAGTAAATCGAGGAAACGCCCATGACCGCACTTGCACGCATCACCCTGCTCAGCCTGGTACTCGGCCTGAGCGCTTGTGCGGTCCACCGCCCACCTCCCGCGCCGACCGGCCCGACCATCCCACCGTCGGGCCCGTCGACCCAGCCAACCACCAAACCCTCGGGCCCAGTGACCCCAGCGCCGAAGCCAGTGCCCACCAAATCCGCGACCTTCGCCCCACCCCCGGGCGCCGTGAGCCACTGGGACGGCAAGATGCAGGTGTATGTGCTGGACGAACAGCCCGACACCTTCTACCGCCAGCGCACGTATTACCGCTGGAGCAACGGCTGGAGCCGCTCCATCAGCCCGAACGGGCCGTGGGAAGAGACGGATGTGCAGGGCGTGCCGCCGGGGTTGAGCAAGCAGTACGCGCAATGACAAAAGGCGACCTTTACAGGTCGCCTTTTTCATACCCATGAATTGCATTTTTGCATCCACTGGAGCCCAAATGTGGGAGCGGGCTTGCTCGCGAAAGCGGTGGTTCAGTTAGCTAATACAGTGACTGACACTGCGTCTTCGCGAGCAAGCCCGCTCCCACAGTTTTGATCTCCAATTGATCTGGTATTTATGCAAGCTCTTGAATGGGGCGCGGCGCACCCAGCCAATGAATCACCCCAGCCGCCACCCCCAACACCACCCCAAACTCCACAATTCCCACCCAGCCAAACTGCGCCATCAACCACCCACTCACCGTCGCCCCAATCGCCCCGCCCACAAAGGTCGCGGTCATGTACAAACTGTTGATCCGACCCTGCGCCTTCGGGTCCACCGCAAACGCGCGGGTCTGGTTCGCGACCAGCCCTGCCTGCACCCCGATATCCAGCACGATCACTCCCAAAACCAGCAAGATCAGCGAGGTCTGCGCCCCGGCCAGTAACAGAAACGCCAAGGTCACAATCCCGACACTGGCCCCGATCACCTTGCGGCAACCCACCTTGTCCGCCGCGCGCCCACCGTACGACGCCGCGAGCGCGCCCACCGCACCGATAATCCCGAAGCCGCCGGCCCAGGCACTGCCCAGTTGCCATGGCCCATTGGCGAGCAACCCGGCCAGATTCACCCAAAACGCGTTGAAGCATGCCCACAACAACGCCTGCACCATCATCGATTGACGGATCGGGCTGTTATCGCGCATCAACGGCCACAGTGAAGCCAGCAGGCGAGGGTAGGACAACGTGCTGCTCGGCACCCCAGGCGGCAACAGCTTGGCCGCGATAAACCACACCGGAATCATGAAGGCTGCTTCCATGCCGTACACCGCGCGCCAGCCATACGCCTCACCGACCACGCCGCTGATGGTGCGCCCGAGCAAGATCCCCAGCATGATCCCGCTGACCACCGTGCCCACATTGCGCCCGCGCTCATGGGGCTGGGACATCACCGCTGCAAACGGCACCAGTTGTTGCGGCACGCAACACACGATACCCAAGCCGAATGACGCGCCGATCAGCGCCCAGATGCTCGGTGCAAACGCCGCCGCCAAGGCAAAACAGAACGCCAACGCGATCTGGCCCAGCACCAGTTTGCGCCGGTCAAAACGGTCGCCCATCGGCAGCAACAGGGACAGGCCGGTGGCAAACCCTAACAGTGCCGCGCCCGCCACCAGGTTGACCGTCGACACCGCCACGCCCATGTCCGAAGCAATTAGCGGCAGCACCGGCTGGGTGCAATAGATGTTGGTGACCACCGCCCCGGCGATCACCGCCATCATGATGATCTTGCCTCGCGGTGGGTGACTCTCGGCTGTGCTCATGGCGCGCTCCTTAGGGGGCAGGGGAAGAGTGGCCAACCTTACGCAGTCGCCTTTATGTCGATAATCCCCTAGGATCGGGAATCATCCTTCCAGAATTTGATAGGGCGCTATGAACCGTCTTGAGTCGATGTCAGTATTCGTTACGGTTGTGGACGCGGGCAGCCTGTCGGCGGCGGCGCGCGCGCTGGACATGCCGCTTGCCACCGTCAGCCGCAAAGTGACAGAGCTGGAAACCCACCTGAACACGCGCCTGCTGCACCGCACCACGCGGCAGCTGTCGCTCACGGACGTGGGCGTTTCCTACCTGGCGGCATGCCGGCGGATTCTGGAAGAGATTGGCGAGGCGGAGCGTGCGGCAACCGGCGAATATACCGTGCCCAAAGGCGAGCTGACGGTGACCGCGCCCATCGTATTCGGGCGTTTGCACATCGTGCCGGTGGTGGCGCAGTTTCTGGCGCAATACCCCGAGATCAGCGTCAACCTGATGCTCACCGACCGCGTGGTGCATCTGATGGAAGAGCAATGTGATGTCGCCGTACGCATCGGTGACCTGCCCGACAGTTCACTCAAGGCTGTCAACGTGGGCAATGTACGGCGAGTGGTGTGTGCCAGCCCCGGCTACCTGCAAACCCACGGCGAACCTGCCACGCCGCAGGATTTGGCGGCCCACGACTGCATCACCTTCGACGTGCTGGCCTCGGTGGGTGCCTGGGTGTTTGGACGTGGCAAATCGCAACAGACCGTGCCGGTGCATTCACGGCTGTCGGTGAACACCGCGGAAGCTGCGATTACCGCGTCGACGCTGGGCGTTGGCGTGATTCGCGTGTTGTCGTATCAAGTGGCGGATGCGCTGCAAAAAGGCGATTTACAGGTGGTGCTGCAGCCCTACGAATCAGCCGCCTTGCCCATCAGCCTGGTGCACAAAGGGCAGGCGCCGCTGCCGTTGAAAGTGCGCGCATTCCTGGACTTCGTCGCGGTGCGACTGCGTCAGCGGCAAACGAACATGCGCTGATGTACTCGGACCCCATGTGGGAGCGGTAGCCATCAGGCCACGGGACACTCCCGGTTCAGCGCTTCATTCACCAACAACTGCGCAATTTCAATCATCTGCACTACCGCCAGCACTTGCTTGCGGCCCGAGCCACCCAGATGTTCAGCGCAGTCGTACGCACAGACAGTTGCCGACTTAAGCATCTCGCTGGCGTTGCTCAAGGCAACTTCAGTACTGAGGCCGGGACGGACGGTGAAAATTACGTCGGGTGGGGTTTGACCCGTGGTGGATGACGGAGGGTTTGGCGTGACTTTTTTCATACGGTAGCTCCTGGAGTAAAGGGAGCCGCCACAATCACTTCCACATGATGGGTGGCGACTTTACGCAGGTGTGGAAGACCGGACTCCAGGACCCCGGCGCACTCGAAAGTGCCCCGCGCACAGCCGCCACAAAGAAGCCTGAAAAAAGGTGAGCCGTACGCAGGTTGGTCGACCGGGGAATGGAAACCCGACAGGGACAAGCCCTCCTGCGTGCGGCTCGGGCGACATAGTGAACATTGGATAAAGAATGAGGTGTAGGGAAAGTCTGGCATCGGGACGCGTCAAGTCGAGGCTGGCGATGCACGACAGTTGCTACTATCCCTTTCCCCCTTCAATGAGAGCACCCTCATGAACCTCTACGTTGTTCGCCACGGCGAAACCTGGGCAAACGCTGAGCACCGCTACCTCGGCGCGCTCGACCCGGAACTGACCGAGCGGGGTAGGGAACAGGCTGCGTCTCTCAGCAAGAAACTGCCCAGCGGCATTGAGGTGTTAATTGTCTCTCCGCGCGTGAGAGCCCAGCAAACCGCGCAAATTCTTAACGGTGAGTTGAATCTTGAGCTATTAACAATGGGCGAATTTCGCGAGCGTGACGTCGGTGTGTTCGAAGGGCTGACACAGGCTGAGGCAAAGGCAATGCACCCGCAGCTCTGGGCGCAGAACATAACGCGCCAATGGGCGGTTGGGCCAACGGGCGGTGAGTCGATTGCAGATGTGGTTGCCCGTGTACATCAAGGTTTGGTGGAACTGGCAGCGCTTTATCCTGAGCGTGTTGTACTGCTGGTCGCGCATGGATTTGTGGCGAAGGTGATTCGTGCTCTAGCCAGAGGAGACTTTTCGGACTTCTTTAACTGGCAGCTTTCGAATGGAGAGATGCTGGTTTTGGACGATTTCAACGTCATGGCGTTTCCAGTGACTGCCCCAATTTAATTGCTACGTACAACTCTGTGGCGAGCGGGCTTGCCCGCGTTGGGCTGCGCAGCGGCCCCAAAACCTGCCCACGCGTTCTGTCTGACTTATCGCGGCCGCCTTGTTGAGGCTGCTGCACAACCCAACGCAGGGCAAGCCTGCTCGCCACCCGTCATTCCATACAGGTTTTGGGCGTGATGCGGACCGTTTCAGCCCCGCCCATTTCACCACTCAGCGCAGGTTCTTTATGGGTCGTGAACGCCAGCGGGTAGGGGCCGCTTTTGGCCAGCGCGGCATTCACCTGGGCCCTGAAGCTTTCCTCGCTTTTGGCATAGAAAATCCACTGCACCTGCTGCCCACCCGTCACCGTGCACAGCCACTTCGCCAGCCCTTGTTCCTGCACGGACGGCACGATCAGGCTGCGCATCTGTTCCATCCGGGAGAGGTCTCGGGGCGCTGGCCTGAGGGTTTTGGAGGTGTACTTCCAGGTGATTCTGATCTTGTAGGGCAGTGCCCGGCGTTCAGCTGCCGTGACAGAGTCTGTACCCTGGTAAAGCATGGGGTTGGGTGTGTCTGGAAAGTCGGCGTCTTGGTAGTCGTCAGGGCCAGGCTCGGCCAATGCTTGCTGGCGAGGGTTGGGGTTGGCATCGTCCAGCAGGAGCCTGAGGGCTTCCGCTCGGTCCGCCGCTCGATCATCCACACACTGGTCAAACGCTACGCTGTGCACCGGGCCTTCATCCAGGCAAGGGTTGCGCTCGACCACGGGTGCAGCAGGGTGCCCTGCGCAGCCTGCGGTCAGTACGCTTGCCAGTACCAGCCATGTGAGCGAGTGCTTGTTACTTTGCTTGTCTTTCAATGTTCATCCCTAAACGCTTGAGCCTGCCCTGTGACGGCGGATGCTGGCTAATTAATGGCGCCGATTGTGCCAGACGTCTTCGCCGCAGACCACTGCCTACCCACCTTCAACCTTTCACAAAACCTTCATCCAACCGACCCCCTCCAGTCATGTGCAAGTAATAGCACTGACACCTCCCGCGCCTACTGTCGTTTGAACTCAACCGCAGCCATCCCCTGGCTGTTCAAACAAGACAGAGAAGCCCATGAATCACGCTATCCATGTCGATCACTTGAACAAGACCTTTGCGAAGAAATCCGCGTTGGTCGACCTCGAACTCACCATTGCCCCAGGTGAGATGGTCGCGCTGATTGGCGCTTCCGGTTCTGGCAAGTCCACCTTGTTGCGCCACTTGGCGGGCCTGGCCTGTTGCGACAAGAGCAATGGCGGCAGCGTCAAGGTGCTGGGCCGGGAAGTGCAGGCCAGTGGGCGCTTGAATGGCAAGGTGCGACGGCTGCGCGCAGACATCGGCTACATCTTCCAGCAGTTCAACCTGGTCAACCGTCTGAGCGTGCTCGACAACGTGCTGCTCGGTTGCCTGGGCCGCATGCCGCGCTGGCGCGGCAACCTCGGCTTGTTCAATGCTGAAGAGAAGGCGTTTGCCCTGGAGTCCCTGGCGCGCGTTGGCCTGGCTGACTTGGCCGCGCAGCGGGCTTCGACCTTGTCCGGCGGCCAGCAGCAGCGTGTGGCGATCGCCCGTGCGCTGACCCAGCGCGCCGAGGTGATCCTGGCCGATGAGCCTATCGCTTCGCTTGACCCGGAGTCGGCACGCAAGGTCATGGAGATCCTCGCCGACATCAACCGCCGCGACGGCAAGACCGTGGTGGTGACCCTGCATCAAGTCGATTACGCCATGCGTTATTGCCCGCGTGCCGTGGCCCTCAAAGGTGGCCGTATTCATTTCGACGGCCAGGGCAGCGAGATGAGCAGCCACTTCCTCAATGATTTGTACGGTGCCGACGTCGACACCAGCCTGATGTTTTCCGACCAGTCCCGCCAAACCTCCGTCACCCCTCGGCTGGCCCTGGCGCGCGCTTGAAACCTTACTCACGACCCACAGGAATCCTTTCCATGTTGAACCGTATCGGTCACGTCTTTCTGTCTGCGGTGTTGCTGGCCAGTGTGGCGTTGGGCAATGCCCATGCCGCCGACAAGGCGATCAACTTCGGCATCATGTCCACCGAGTCTTCGCAGAACCTCAAGAGCATCTGGCAGCCGTTCCTGGATGACATGCACAAGAAGACCGGCCTGACCATCAACGCCACCTTCGCCTCCGACTACGCCGGGCTGATCCAGGGCATGCGCTTCAACAAGGTCGACGTGGCCTGGCTCGGCAACAAGGCCGCGATGGAAGCGGTGGACCGCTCCAACGGCGAGATCTTCGCCCAGACCGCCGCCGCCAACGGTGCCGCCGGTTACTGGAGCGTGCTGATCGTGCGCAAGGACAGCCCGATCAACAACGTTGAAGACATGCTCAAGAACGCCAAGAACCTGACCTTTGGCAACGGTGACCCGAACTCCACCTCGGGCTACCTGGTGCCGGGTTACTACGTGTTTGCCAAGAACAATGTGGATGCCGCCACGGCGTTCAAGCGCACGCTCAACTCCAGCCATGAAGTGAACGCCTTGAGCGTCGCCAAAGGGCAGTTGGACGTCGCCACTTTCAACACCGAAAGCTGGGAGCGCCTGGAAGTCACCCAGCCGGACAAGGCCGCCATGCTCAAGGTGATCTGGAAATCACCGCTGATCCCGGCCGACCCGATGGTGTGGAGCAAGGCCTTGAGCGACAGCGAGAAAACCAAGATCCGCGACTTCTTCGCCCACTACGGTGACACCGATGAAGAGAAGGCCGTGCTGAAGAACATGCAACTGGGCAAGTTCCTTGCCTCCAGCGACGACCAACTGTTGCCGATCCGTCAGCTGGAGCTGTTCAAGCAGCGCACCACGATCAGTGCTGACGACAAGCTGGAAGCGGCTGATAAGGCCAAGAAGCTCGCTGATATCGATGCTGACCTGGCCAAGTTGCAGCAGCGCATCACCGAACTCGACAAGAAAACCGCAGCCAACGGCTAACCCCCTGTAGGAACCGGGCTTATGTGGGAGCAGGCTTGCTCGCGAAAGCGGTGAATCAGTCGCCGGATGCATTGAATGACACACCGCATTCGCGAGCAAGTCGAATCGTCGCACCGCCGCTCCCACAGAGATCCAGTTCCCACCGCTATTGAGAGTGACCCATGACAACCTTGCACGCTGAAGCCGTCGGCAAACGCACCTGGCCGCAATACCTCGGCTGGGGCCTGTTCCTGGTCCTGCTGGCCTGGGCCTGGCACGGCGCCGAGATGAACCCGCTGGCGCTGTACCGCGACTCCGGAAACATGGCGACCTTCGCCGCCGACTTCTTCCCGCCGGACTTCCACGAGTGGCGCTCCTACCTCAAGGAGATGATCGTCACCGTGCAAATCGCCCTCTGGGGCACGGTGTTGGCCATCGTCTGCTCGGTGCCGCTGGGCATTCTCTGCGCCGACAACATCACCCCCTGGTGGATCCACCAACCGCTGCGCCGGGTGATGGACGCCTTCCGTTCCATCAATGAAATGGTGTTCGCGATGTTGTTCGTGGTCGCCGTCGGCCTCGGTCCCTTCGCTGGCGTTTTGGCCCTGTGGATCAGCACCACCGGCGTCCTCGCCAAGCTGTTTGCCGAGGCCGTCGAAGCCATCGACCCAGGCCCGGTGGAAGGCGTGCGTGCCACTGGCGCGAGTGCCTTGCAGGAAGTGATCTACGGCGTGATCCCCCAGGTGATGCCGCTGTGGGTGAGCTACGCGCTGTACCGCTTCGAAGCCAATGTGCGCTCGGCCACGGTGGTCGGCATGGTCGGCGCGGGCGGGATCGGCGTGATCCTTTGGGAAAACATCCGCGCCTTTCAGTTTGTACAAACCTGCGCGGTGCTGCTGGTGATCATCGTGGTGGTGAGCTGTATCGATGTGTTGTCCCAACGCCTGCGCAAGCAGTTCATCTGACGTCGGAGGGGTGCCCGCGCGGCGCTTTTTTTAAGCATGCAGTTGTCTAGACAAGATGAGCCGGTGTACCGCGAACTCGCGGATATCCTGCGCCGTGAATTGAGCAGCTACAGCGCCGGCGACTTCCTGCCTGGCGAGGTGCACATGGCCGAGCGTTTTGGCGTCAACCGCCACACGCTGCGCCGCGCCATCGACGAACTGGTGTTCGAAGGCAGCCTGTTGCGCCGCCAGGGCAAGGGCACCCAGGTACTTGATCGCCCCTTGATCTACCCGATGGGCGCCGAGACCTCCTACAGCCAGTCGCTGTCGGCCCAAGGCGTGGGCGTGGAAGCGGTGCTGCTCAAGCGCCGTTACTGCTACGCCAGTCGCGATGAGGCGCAGCACTTGGGCATTGCCGAAATGGCGCCGATGATCGAGTTGCAGACCCTGCGCAAACTCGACCACCAACCCGTCAGCCTGATTCGCCATCGCTACTGCGCCAGCCGGGCGCCGTTGCTGGCCGACTACACCGGCGGTTCGCTGCGCCAGTACCTGCGCGAACGCGACCTGCCGCTGACGCGCACCCAAAGCCTGATCGGTGCGCGCTTGCCCAACCGTGATGAAGCCGCGCTGCTGATGATGCCTCGGCACTTGCCAGCCCTCACCGTATTCACCCTTTCCCGCGATCGCGACGGCCGCCCGGTGGAGCTGGCACAGTCCACCAGCCGTTCGGATCGCTTCCAGTACCAAGTGGTGACCTGATGGAGACCCTGATGAATCTGTCCCCGCGTCAGCATTGGATTGGTGTGCTCGCCCGCGCCCAACTCAGTGAACTGCAACCTCACGAAGCCGCGTTGAAAGACGCGGAATACCAACTGATCCGCGCCCCGGAAATCGGCATGACCCTGGTGCGCGGCCGCATGGGCGGCAGTGGCGCGCCGTTCAACGTCGGCGAAATGAGCGTGACCCGCTGCGTGGTGCGCCTGGCCGATGGTCGCACCGGCTACAGCTACCTGGCCGGGCGCGATAAGGCCCATGCCGAGTTAGCGGCCCTGGCCGATGCCCATCTGCAAGGCACGCAGCCAAGTCTTTGGCTCAGCGATTTGATCACCGCGCTGGCCAATACACAGGCCGCTCGACGCGCGAAAAAAGAAGCCGACACCGCCGCCACCAAGGTCGAGTTCTTCACGTTGGTTCGAGGAGAAAACTGATGAATGCGCAACTGTTGCAACCGGCCTTTGTCGACCCGGTCCTGGACGCCCAGCGCGGTTTTCGTGCCGCCCTCAAAGCCTTGGCCGAACCCGGTTTGATCCAGCACCTGCCCTGCGCGCCGCGCCTCGATGGCCTGGCGCCCGCCACCTATGCCCTGTGCCTGGCGATGCTGGATGGGGACACGCCGCTGTGGCTGGCGCCGAGCTTCGACACGCCGCTGATCCGCGCCAACCTGGCGTTCCACTGTGGTTGCCCGTTGACGGCGAACCGTGAAGACGCGGTGTTCGCCTTGCTCGGTGAGCAAGACCTGCTCGACCTCAGTGGTTTCAACCACGGCAATGATCGCTATCCCGACCAGTCCTGCACCCTGCTTGTACAGCTCACCGACCTGGAATCCGGTCGCGGCCTGCTCTGGCGCGGCCCCGGCATCAAGGCCCAGCGCCAGGTTCAGGTGCCCGTGCCGCAAGCCTTCTGGCTGGAGCGCCAGCGTCGCGAAGCCTTCCCCCGTGGCCTGGATGTATTGTTTGCCGCCGGCCACCACCTGATCGGCCTGCCGCGCAGCAGCCGTGTCGCAGAGGAGCGTGCCTGATGTACGTAGCCGTCAAAGGTGGCGAACAGGCCATCGACAATGCCCACCGCCTGCTGGCGAAAAAACGCCGGGGCGATACCGCGATTCCTGAACTGAGCGTGAGGCAAATCCGCGAGCAACTGCCCCTGGCTGTGGCACGGGTGATGACCGAAGGTTCGCTGTTCGACGAAGAACTCGCCGCGCTGGCGATCAAGCAAGCGGCGGGGGACCTGGTGGAAGCGATCTTCCTGCTGCGCGCCTACCGCACCACGCTGCCGCGCTTCAGCCCGAGCTTGCCGATCGACACTGCGCAGATGTCGTTGAGCCGGCGCCTGTCCGCCACGTTCAAGGACGTGCCCGGCGGCCAGTTGCTTGGCCCGACTTTCGATTACACCCACCGGCTGCTGGATTTTTCGCTGCTGGCCGAAGGTGAATACCCCGGCCCGCAGACTACGCCGGATGCGCGCATCGAAGCCTGCCCACGGGTGCTCGGCCTGCTCGCCAAAGAAGGCCTGATCAAGACCGAAACCGACGACAACGCCAGCGTCGCCGATATCACCCGCGACCCGCTGGAATACCCGGCCAGCCGCGCCGAACGCCTGCAAGCCCTGGCCCGTGGCGATGAAGGTTTCCTGTTGGCGCTGGGCTACTCGACCCAGCGTGGCTACGGCCGCAACCACCCGTTTGCCGGCGAGATTCGCATCGGCGACGTCGAGGTGTGGATCGACCCGCCAGAGCTGGGCTTTCCCATCTGCCTGGGCAGCATCGAAGTGACCGAGTGCGAGATGGTCAACCAGTTCGTCGGCTCAGCCACTGAACTGGCGCAGTTCACGCGCGGCTACGGGTTGGCCTTCGGGCATGCCGAGCGCAAGGCCATGGGCATGGCGCTGGTGGACCGTTCGCTGCGCGCGGGGGAATACAACGAAGAGATCGTCTCGCCGGCCCAGCGTGAAGAATTCGTACTGGCCCACTGCGACAACGTCGAGGCGGCCGGTTTTGTCTCGCACCTCAAATTACCGCACTACGTGGACTTCCAGTCCGAACTGGAACTGATCCGCAAACTGCGCCAACCGGCCGAGGGCCCGAGCCATGAATGACGCCGCCTACAACTTCGCTTACCTCGACGAACAGACCAAACGCATGATCCGCCGCGCCTTGCTCAAGGCCGTGGCGATCCCCGGTTACCAAGTGCCGTTCGGTGGCCGCGAAATGCCGTTGCCTTACGGCTGGGGCACCGGCGGCATGCAATTGACCGCCGCGATCCTCGGCGCGGAGGACGTGCTCAAAGTCATCGACCAGGGCGCCGACGACACCACCAACGCCGTGTCGATCCGCCGCTTTTTTGCGCGCACCGCAGGCGTCGCCACCACCGAAGCCACGCCGGACGCGACGGTGATCCAGACCCGCCACCGCATCCCGGAAACCCCGCTGCAGGCCGATCAGATCATGGTCTACCAGGTGCCGATTCCCGAGCCGCTGCGCTTTATCGAACCGTCCGAAACCGAGACCCGCACCATGCACGCCCTGAATGATTACGGGGTGATGCACGTGAAGCTTTACGAAGACATCGCCACCTTCGGCCATATCGCCACCAGCTACGCCTACCCGGTGATGGTCGACGAGCGCTACGTGATGGATCCGTCGCCGATCCCCAAATTCGACAACCCGAAACTCGACATGAGCCCGGCGCTGATGCTGTTCGGCGCCGGTCGCGAGAAGCGCCTGTACGCGGTGCCGCCCTACACCCAGGTCACCAGCCTGGACTTTGAAGACCACCCCTTCGAAGTACAGAAGTGGGAACACAACTGCGCCATCTGCGGCAGCCATGAATCGTTCCTCGATGAGCTGATTCTGGACGATGCGGGCACCCAGAGTTTCGTGTGTTCCGACACCTGGTATTGCGCCCAGCGGGTTCTGGAGAACAACCAATGAACCAGGTTCTTTTGAAGCAAAAAGCCGGCGCACCGCTACTGCAAGTGCGTGACCTCTCCCTGTTGTACGGCCCGGAGAAGGGCTGCCAAGGCGTGAGTTTCGATCTTTACCCCGGTGAAGTGCTGGGCATCGTTGGTGAGTCCGGCTCGGGTAAATCCACCTTGCTCTCGCTGTTGAGCGGGCGCCTGCCGCCGCAAGCGGGCAGCATCGGGTATCGCAGCAAGGACGGCGAATGGCTGGATTTGTACAGCGCCAGCGAAGCCGAGCGTCGCACCTTGCTGCGTACCGAGTGGGGCTTTGTCGAGCAAAACCCCCGTGATGGCCTGCGCATGGGCGTGTCGGCCGGTGCCAATATCGGCGAGCGCCTGATGGCCCAGGGTGTGCGCAATTACGAGCAACTGCGCGGTGCCGGTCTCGATTGGTTGAGCCAGGTGGAAATCGACCCGCAACGTATCGATGACTTGCCGCGCACCTTCTCCGGCGGCATGCAGCAGCGCCTGCAAATCGCCCGCAACCTCGTCTCCAGCCCACGGCTTGTGTTCATGGACGAACCCACCGGCGGCCTCGATGTGTCGGTGCAAGCGCGCCTGCTCGACCTGCTGCGCGGCTTGGTGCGTGAGCTGGATCTGGCGGTGGTGATCGTCACCCACGACCTGGCCGTCGCGCGCCTGTTGGCCGACCGCCTGATGGTGATGCGTCGCTCCCGTGTGGTGGAAACCGGGCTCACCGACCAGATCCTCGACGATCCACAGCACCCTTACTCTCAACTGCTGGTGTCTTCGGTATTGCAGCCATGACAAATGCCTTGATCGAGGTCCGTGACCTCTCGAAAACCTTCACCCTGCATCAGCAACACGGCGTGGTGCTCAACGTGCTGCGTGGCGTCGAGTTCAGTGTGCAGGGCGGTGAATGCCTGGTGCTGCACGGCCAGTCCGGCGCCGGTAAAAGCACCTTGTTGCGCACCTTGTACGGTAACTATTTGCCGGCGGGTGGCAGCATTCGTGTGCAGCATGCGGGCGCGTGGCTGGAGTTGGTCGGCGCCGAGCCGCGTGACATCTTGCAGGTGCGTCAGCAAACCCTCGGGTACGTCAGCCAATTCCTGCGGGTAATCCCCCGCGTGGCATGCCTGGACGTGGTGATGGAGCCGGCGTTGGCCCGTGGCTGGTCCAAGGCCAATGCGCAGTCGCGTGCCGAACACCTGCTGACCCGCTTGAATATCCCGCAACGCCTGTGGCAGTTGGCGCCCGGCACCTTCTCCGGCGGTGAGCAACAGCGCGTCAACATCGCCCGCGGCTTCATGGTGGACTGGCCGGTGATGCTGCTGGATGAGCCCACCGCGTCCCTGGACGACAACAACCGCCAGGTGGTGCTGGAGCTGATGAACGAAGCCAAGGCCGCCGGCGCGGCGCTGATCGGCATCTTCCACGACCGCGCCGCTCGTGAAGCGGTTGCCGACCGCCATTTCGACATGACCCCCACGCCTGTTGCCCAAGAGGAATACGCAAATGCCCGCTGAACAGATCCTCAGTAATGCCCAGATTGTCACGGCTGATCGCATGTTCCTGGGCTCGGTGGTGCTGCGCGACGGCAAGATCGTCGACCTTGCCGAAGGGCGCAGCCAGTTGCCCCAGGCTCAGGACCTGGGCGGCGATTTCCTGTTGCCGGGCCTGGTGGAATTGCACACCGACAACCTGGAAAAACACATGACCCCGCGCCCCGGTGTGGACTGGCCGTCGACTTCGGCCGTGCTCAGCCACGACGCGCAGATCATCGCGGCGGGCATCACCACGGTGTTCGACGCGGTGTCCATCGGCGACGTGAACCCCAAGGGCAACCGCATGAAAAAGCTGCCGGCGATGCTCGATGCCATCGCCCAGGCGGAAGGCGCCGGCCTGACCCGCGCCGAGCACCACCTGCACCTGCGCTGCGAGCTGTGCCACCCGGACACCCTCAGCGTATTTCGCGACCTGGTGGAAAACCCGTTGGTGCAACTGGTGTCGGTGATGGACCATTCGCCGGGCCAGCGCCAGTTCGTGCTCGAATCCAAGTACCGTGAGTACTACATGGGCAAGTACCACCTGAACGACGAAACCATGGACGCGTTCATCGTGCTGCAAAAGGCCAATTCCCTGGCGTACAGCGACCGTTATCGCGCCGCCATCGTCGAGCATTGCCTGGCGCGCGGCCTGTCCGTCGCCAGCCACGACGATGCGACGTTGGCCCACGTGCAAGAGTCGGCGCGCTACGGCATGACCATCGCCGAATTTCCCACCACGCTGGAAGCGGCGAAGGGCTGCCAGGCGCTGGACATGAAAGTGTTGATGGGCGCGCCGAACGTGGTGCGCGGTGGGTCGCACTCGGGTAATGTGGCCGCCGCCGGCCTGGCGGCCGAGGGATTGCTGGATATACTTTCCAGCGACTATTACCCGGCCAGCCTGTTGCAGGCGGCCTTTGTGCTGGCCGACCAGCAGGACGGCGGCGACCTGTCGCGAGCGGTCAAGATGATCAGCCTGGCGCCGGCAAAAGCCGCGGGCCTCAGCGATCGCGGCGAAATCGCCATTGGCCTGCGCGCGGACCTGGTCCAGGCCCGCAGCCGCGAAGGGCTGCCGGTGGTGCAACAAGTATGGCGACAAGCGAAGAGGGTGTTTTGATGGCAGGCAGGTTGATCTATCTCATCGGGCCGTCCGGCTCGGGCAAGGACAGCCTGCTGGATGCCGCACGCCCACGGTTGGTCGAGCGCGGTTGCCGCATCGTGCGCCGCGTTATCACCCGCTCGGCGGAAGCAGTGGGCGAGGCCGCGCAAGGGGTCAGCCCGGAGCAGTTCGCCGCGCTGCAGGCGGAGGGCGCCTTTGCCCTCAGCTGGCAGGCGAATGGCTTGTCCTATGGCATTCCCAAGGAGATCGACGCGTGGCTGGCGGCGGGTGACGACGTGCTGGTCAACGGCTCCCGCGCGCACTTGGCACAGACCCGCGCGCGTTATCCGACGTCGCTGGTGTTGCTGTTGACGGTGGACCAGGCGGTGTTGCGCCAGCGTTTGATCGCACGCGGGCGTGAGGCCTTGGCGGATATCGAGGAGCGCCTGGCACGCAATACGCGGTTCACCGCTGAGTTGATCGCGGGGCATGGGGCGGGGTTGTTCGTGCTGGACAACTCCGGGCCGCTGGAACATACGGTCGAGCGCCTGCTTTGCTGCCTCGACCACGGGCACTCGGCATGCGCCTGACGCTGCTCGGCACCGGTGACGCGCGGCAAGTCCCGGTGTACGGCTGCGAATGCCCCGCGTGCGGTCTGGCGCGCAGCGACGCAAGCCTGCGCCGCCGCCCGTGCAGCGCGCTGATCGAATGCGGCGACCAACGCTGGCTGATCGACAGCGGTTTGCCCGACCTCACCGAGCGCTTCCCGCCGCGCAGCTTCAACGGGATTTTCCAGACCCACTATCACGCTGATCATGCCCAGGGTTTGCTGCACCTGCGCTGGGGGCAGGGGCTGGTGATTCCGGTGCACGGCCCGGCGGATCCGGAGGGCTTGTCCGATCTGTACAAGCATCCGGGCATTCTCGATTTCAGCCAGCCTTTTGCCGAGTTTGAAACACGCCAATTTGGCGAGTTGAGCGTCACGGCGTTGCCGTTGCAGCATTCCAAACTGACCCTGGGTTACCTGCTGGAAGGCGAAGGACGGCGCATTGCCTACCTCACCGACACGGTCGGCCTGCCGCCTGCGACCCTGGCTTGGCTGCAACGTGAACCCCTGGACGTGCTGGTACTGGATTGCTCCATGCCGCCGCAGCCGCAAGCACCGCGCAATCACAATGACCTGACGTTGGCGTTGCAGAGTATCGAGGAAACTGGCGCGCAACTGGGGGTGTTGACCCATGTGGGGCATACGTTGGATGCGTGGTTGCTGGAGCATCGGCGTGAGTTGCCACGGCATGTCACGGTCGGCTGGGATGGCCGGATTATCTGAACGCCTACGGTTGCACAGAACGCTACTTCCTCAATAACCCTTCAACGTATTCGATAAATGCCTTGGCCTTGGCACTCGGCATTCGCCCCGTCGGCAATATCGCCCACAGGTCCTTTGGAGGAAGTTCCCAATCGGTCAATACGGGCTTCACCTCACCCCTGGCCAATTCCGGCGAGAACATCCATTCGGACGTCATCGCCAGGCCGTGGTGGGCGAGCACACCTGCGCGCAAACCTTCGGAAGAGGTGACGCGCAAGCGTCCTTGAGCGGCGATGGTGTGTTCGTGACGGCCTTGTTTGAAGGGCCAGAGCGGGCTTTCCCCGAGGCTGTAGATCACGGCCTGGTGGTTGAGGATATCCGCCGGGCTCTGTGGCTCGCCGAAACGTTCGAAGTAGGCCGGCGTACCGAATACCCTGCACGGACTTTGGCCAAGCCGGCGAGCAGTGAGGCCAGAATCACTCAGGTTGCCGATACGCAGGGCGACGTCGATGCCGTCTTCAACCAGGTTCAGGAGTCGGTCGTCGAGCAACACGTCGATGTTCAGGCCTGGATGTTGGTCCAGGAAGGGGCCCAGGTTAGGAATGATCCGCATGCGGGAGAACGTCACGCCGGCGCTGACCCGCAGGTTGCCCGTCAATCCGGCGCTTGCGCCACGGGCGGCCTCGTCGGCTGCATTGGCTTCATCGATAGCCCGCTTGGCCCGTTCGAAGTACACCAGGCCCGCCTCGGTGGGGGTCAGGCCCCGTGTGGAGCGCATCACCAGCCGCACGGCAAGGCGCGCCTCCAGTTGCGCAATGCTCTTGGACACGGCGGGCTGGCCGATGCCCAGGCGTTTGGCGGCTGCGGAGAACGAGCCAGTTTCGACGACGTGGACGAAGGTTTCCATGGCGGTGAGGCGGTCCATCGGTGGCTCCTGTCGGGCTTGGCGGCGTTCAAGCCTAAGGCGATGACCCGGATGTGTCATGCGTTTCCAGTGTCGAGCGGGTGGGGTTTCAATATCCAGTAAAACAGCCGTCAGTCAGACCTGCGTATTTTGTGTTTGAGTAAAGGTAACTCTAGGGTTATTTTTATTCAGGCCAAGCCAAGAAGGATTTGCCGCTGGGCACCGTCAGAAGCATCAGGAAACGCGCCGGCTTGTTTCAGTTTTAAGGAGAACATTCATGCAATACCCAATCTGTATCGAATGGGGCGATGACTTCACCGCCACCGGTATTCAGATCCCCGATATCCCAGGTGCGGTCACCGCCGGGGACAGTTTTGAAGAGGCCTACAACGCCGCAGTGGAAATTGCGCACATCATGCTGCAAGAGATTGCCGCAGAAGGCGGCCCGATTCCGATGCCGACGTCGGTAGCCAACCATCACGCGCACGAAGACTACGCCGGCATGGGTTGGGGGATGTTGGAGCTGGACATCACGCCCTACCTGGGCAAGACCGAGAAGGTCAACGTGACCTTGCCTGGTTACGTCATCCAGCGCATCGACCGGTATGTGCGTGAACACAAGGTCAAGAGCCGCTCTTCCTTTCTGGCGGACGCTGCGCTGGAGAAGCTGGTGCGGTCCTGAGGAAGGGTTAAGGGGTGTGTCCTAGTCGGTGGGAAAACAGCGTACTTGAGCGGGCAGTTTTTTTTTAGATTCTGTTTTTCTGTTGTCAAAACAACGCGATGCCGCCCGGGCCTTTGTGTTGTCGAGTGTTTAAATTGCAAAGGAATTCTTGGCTGTATCGCCCAGTGTTTCAGGGCGTTCGGGTGTTTCGGCTGGTATTAACTTTACGGTGGTGTCGGATTTTTCAGCATGCGAGTTTCCCTCTGGACCCGTTGGCTAACGATCAGTTGGCCGACTCTCTTTATTGAAACCAAAGGCGTCGCACAATGAATACTTATGACCTTCGCAGTAGGAGTCCTCTGAATAACCTGCCGGTATCGGACCCCGGCCCATTTGGCGTGGGGGCTGGCAACAAGCCCTCTTACACGACGGACCAGGCAGCCAGCCAACTCACGCGAGAAAACCTGCGCTTTCATGACCGCAACGGCGATTCGAAAGTCGATGTGAATTACACGGTGGATGGCAGTTTCACCCAGCAGCAGCAACGACGTGTTCGCCAGGCTGTGCAGTCCTGGCAGGATGTGGCCAATATCAACTTTCGCGAGCAGGCGGGCGGGGCGGACGGCACACTCAACATTCGCAACAACCCAGGCAGTGACCGTGGGGTGGCCACCTTCCCTGGCCGTTTCACTACCCAGACAACGGCCACGATTGGCACCCGAGGAGAAAGTGGGGCACCGGCATTGGGCAGTCACTTTTCGGTGACGGCTATCCATGAGGTCGGCCACGCCATCGGCCTGCATCATCCGGGGAACTACAACGGGCTTGGTTTTGATTACCAGAACGGCGCGGTCTACGCCGAAGACACCAAAGCGCGTACGGTGATGAGTTATTGGTCGGAGCAGAATCAGAAGGGGCATGACTTCAAGGGGCAGAATCCCTCCGCGCCGATGATGGACGATATCGCGGCAGCTCAACGCCTCTACGGCGCCAATCATGAGACCCGCAAAACCGATACCACCTATGGCTTCAACTCCAATACCGAGCGCGAGGCGATGAGCCTCAAAAGCGCTGCGGACAAACCTGTCTTCTGTGTCTGGGACGGTGGTGGTGTCGACACGATGGATTTCTCCGGGTTTTCCCAGGACCAGAACATCAACCTGAACGCCGAGTCGTTTTCTGATGTGGGCGAGTTGAAGGGCAATGTGTCCATTGCCAATGGTTGCACGATTGAAAATGCGATTGGCGGCTCGGGGCGAGACAACATCTCGGGAAATGAGGCGGCAAACCGGATCAAGGGCGGCGGGAAGGGCGACTCCCTGAGAGGCGGTGGCGGCGCCGACACCTTTGTCTACGACAAGGCCAGCGATTCCACGCCGACCGACCCGGACATGATCGAGGACTTCACCAGCGGTACGGATAAGGTCGACGTGTCGGGCGCCTTGAAGGAGGCGGGTGTGCGAGCATTGGTGTTCACCGATCGGTTCAGTGGTCGCGCCGGGGAGGCGGTGATCAAGCATGATCCGAGTACGGGCCTCTCAAGCCTGGCGATTGACCTGAAGGGAACGGGTAAGCCGGACCTGTTGCTCAAGAGCAAGGGCGAAATCAAGCCAACGGATGTGCTGTGGGAGGGGCAAGCGCCGGAGGTTCAGCCTGCACCTGTCCCTAAACCTACACCAGCACCTGCTCCCACTCCGGCGCCGCGTCCTCCGGTCCCGACACCCGCTCCCGCGCCTTTGACGGATAAGACACAGGAGCAAGCTGCCGGCTTGATTCAGATGTTCGCAATCACCCTGCTGGCCTTTTTCTCACAATTGCTGAGCCTGCTGACATCGCCTGCCGGCCAAGCATCCGCGGAGAAAAAACAGTCTTGAACCTCTCCTCAAGCAGTGGCGACCGTAGCCGGGCGTGAAGCACTCAGGAAACGCAGCAGCGCGATCAAGGGGAACGCGCTGCCCACCAGCATCACACCCAGCCAGCCGCCGTGCTCATACACGCTGCTGGCAATCGCCGAACCGAAGGCACCGCCGATGAAGATGCTGGTCATGTACAGCGCGTTCAGGCGGCTGCGGCTGTTGGCGTCGAGGGCGTAGATGGCGCGTTGGCCCAGCACCATGTTCATCTGCACGCAAAAGTCCAGGACCACGCCGGTCACCGCCAGGCCGATCACGCTGTACAACGGGTGTACAAAGGCCGGCAGGAAGCTCAACGCAGCAAACAGCATGGCCAGCAACGATGCGCGGTGGGTATGGCCGGCATCGGCCAGGCGGCCGGCGATGGGCGCGGCAATGGCGCCCAGCGCACCGACCAGAGCGAACAGCGCGATCTCGCTTTGGCTCAAGCCGTGGTTACGCGCCAGCTCCAGTGGTGCGGCGGTCCAGAACAAGCTGAAGGTAGCGAACATGCAACCCTGATAAAACGCCCGCTGGCGCAGCACCGGCTGCTCACGCAACAAGGTGCCGAGGGAGCGCAGCAGCTGACCATAGGTGGCACTGTGATCAGGCTGGCGCTTGGGGATGGTGATCAGCAACACCACACTGATAAACGCCATCAACGCCGCTGCGGCCATGAACATCGCGCGCCAGCCGAAATGGTCCGCCACCACGCTCGACACGGGCCGTGCCAACAGGATGCCGAGCAACAGGCCGCCCATGATGCTGCCGACCACGCGGCCACGGGACTCGGCGGGTGCCAGGTGCGCGGCCAATGGGATCAGGATCTGCACCGACACCGAACTGAAACCGATCAGCAGCGATACCAACAGAAACAGATTCGGCTGCTCGGTAAACGCCGCACCCAACAGACTGGCGATGGCCAGTACGGTGGTGGCGATCATCAGCTTGCGGTTTTCCAGCAGGTCACCCAGCGGCACCAGGAAAAACAGGCCCAGGGCGTAGCCGATCTGCGTCAAGGAGACGATCAGGCTGGCCATGGCGGGCGTGAGGCCGATATCCGGCGCGATCAGCTCGATGATCGGTTGGGCATAGTAGATGTTGGCAACGATGGCGCCGCAGCAAAACGCAAACAGCATCACCATGCTCCGGGTCATGGTGGTTGTAGCGTGGGACGTAGCGTTCATGGTGTTCTCATAAATGCGAAGGAAAGTGGGGCGAGCCTAAAGACAACACCGTAGCCCGGGTAGGCCGCTGGCAGTGATAACACTCATGCCCGGTAATGATGAGTGAATCGTTAACTTTCTGCGCGAAGGGTAATGATACATTCAGAAACAACTGCCGAAACAGGAAATCCCATGAAGATCACGTTGAACAAGATGCTCCTGGCTTCCACCCTGGCCGCCGCGATGGCCGTAGGCCTGGCCCAGGCTGCCGAAGCGCCGCGGGTGGGCGTGCGCGGGGCCATTACCGCGATGGAAGGCGATGCGATGCACGTCAAGGTCAACAGCGGCGAAGACGTCATCGTGCACCTGACCCCAAGCACTCAGGTGCGCGCGGTCACTCTGGCCAAGATCGATGAGATCAAGCCGGGCAGCTACATTGGCTCCGCCGCCATGCCCAACGCCGATGGCACCTTGACCGCACTGGAAGTGCACGTCTTCCCACCGGCCATGGCCGGCACGGGCGACGGGCATCGCGCGTTTGACTTAAAAGAAGGCAGCAGCATGACCAATGGCACCGTCGGTGACTTGGTCGTCAGCAACGGGCGCACCTTGACCGTGAAGTACAAAGGTGGCGAGCAGAAGATCGTGGTGCCGGAGGATGTGCCGATCGTCAACCTGGAGCCGGGGGATCGCAGTTTGCTCAAGGCGGGGGTGAAGGTGGTGCTGTTTGCAGCGCAGGCGGCGGATGGAACAATTACGGCCCAGGCCATCTCAGCCGGCAAAGATGGCGTGACACCGCCGATGTAACTGCCAGACACAAAGCCCAATGTGGGAGCAGGCTTGTTGTGGTGAGCGGGCTTGCCCCGCGCTGGGCTGCGAAGCAGCCCCACTCACTGCAACCAACCCGCTCACACATTTGTTACTGCGTTTCGCCGGTTATTGGCCGGAGTAAATCTGGTCAAACACCCCACCATCATTGAAGTGAGTCTTCTGCACGGTGCGCCAGTCACCAAAGGTCTTCTCTACCGACAGGAAGTCGACTTTCGGGAAGCGGTCGGTGTACTTGGCCAGCACTTTCGGGTCACGTGGACGCAGGTAGTTGTTGGCCGCGATTTCCTGACCTTCCGGCGACCACAGGTACTTCAGGTAGTCTTCGGCGGCTACACGGGTGCCTTTCTTCTCGACCACTTTGTCGACCACTGATACCGGCGGCTCGGCTTCGGCGGAAACGCTTGGGTAGATCACTTCGAACTGATCACGGCCGAATTCACGGGCGATCATTTCCGCCTCGTTCTCGAAGGTCACCAGCACGTCGCCGATCTGGTTGGTCATGAAGGTGGTGGTCGCCGCACGGCCGCCGGTATCCAGCACCGGCGCCTGCTTGAACAGTTTGCCGACAAAGGCCTTGGCCTTGTTTTCGTCGCCGCCGTTCTTCAGCACATAACCCCAGGCCGACAGGTAGGTGTAGCGGCCGTTACCCGAGGTTTTCGGGTTGGGCACGATCACTTGCACGCCGTCTTTCAACAGGTCCGGCCAGTCCTTCAGGGCTTTCGGGTTGCCTTTTCGCACGATGAATACGGTGGCGGAGGTGAACGGCGCGCTGTTGTTCGGCAGGCGGGTGACCCAGTTGTCCGGCACCAGTTTGCCGTTGTCGACCAAGGCGTTGATGTCGGTGGCCATGTTCATGGTGATCACGTCAGCCGGCAGACCGTCGATCACCGAGCGCGCTTGTTTGCTGGAACCGCCGAAGGACATCTGCAGGGTCAGCTTGTCGTTCGGGTGCTCGGCTTCCCAGTGCTTCTGGAAGGCGGCGTTGTAGTCCTTGTAGAAATCGCGCATCACGTCGTAGGAGACGTTGAGCAGTGTGACGGGGGCAGCCTGGACGGCGCCCGCCAGGGCAAGGCCGGCGGCCAGGAGAGAGGCGCTAACGAGTTTTTTCACTGCTCATTCCTTGTTGTTCGAGAAGGTAGTCGATTGAGTAGGGGCAATATGCCAGCGACTATAGCTGCCGGCGCATAGACGTTTAAAGATTAAAACGTACTTTGCTTATTCCACTTTACGGAAAAGGTTACTCCCGCACCGCGAGCAGAAGGCGGCATTCGGTTCATGGCTATTCTTCTTGCAGACCGGGCAGTCGGTTTGCAGCTGTTCACCGCGCATGGCACTCGCCAGTTCAGCGGTGAAAATTCCGGTGGGCACGGCAATGATCGAATAACCGGTGATCATCACTAAAGACGAAATCACCTGGCCCAGCGGCGTCTTCGGCACGATGTCGCCAAAGCCCACGGTAGTCAGGGTCACGATGGCCCAGTAGATGCCTTTCGGAATGCTGGTAAAGCCGTGCTCCGGGCCTTCGATCACGTACATCAAGGTGCCGAACACCGTGACCAGCGTGCACACGCTGACCAGGAACACCACGATCTTCTGCTTGCTGCCCCGCAACGCCGCCATCAGGTAGTTGGCCTGCTTGAGGTACGGGCTGAGCTTGAGCACGCGGAAGATCCGCAACATCCGAATGATGCGGATGATCAACAGGTACTGCGCGTCGCTGTAATACAACGCGAGGATGCCGGGCACGATGGCCAGCAAGTCCACCAACCCATAAAAACTGAAGGCGTAGCGCAACGGCTTGGGCGAGCAATACAGCCGCAACCCGTACTCGATCAGGAAGACGAGGGTGAAGCCCCACTCGATATAGGCGAGCACATCGGCATAGTTCTGGTGAATCTGGTCGATGCTGTCGAGCATCACGATCACCAGGCTGGCCAGGATGATCAGCAGCAGGATGCCGTCAAAGCGCCGTCCTGCGGTGGTGTCACTCTGGAAAATCATGACGTAGAGCCGCTGGCGCCAGTCGTTGTTGCTGTCCATAAATCCCGCCTGAAACTGATATCGAGCAAGCCTAGGGGGATTCGAAGGGGCTGTCCATGCAGGGTTTGCGCAGCACTCGAACACCCGCACGCACCAGCCAACAGGCGAGGATGAACGGCGCGGTCAGCGCAGGCAGGTGCAGGGCGGCAAAGCCGGGCGTGAGGACGACTGCCAGCAGGATGCCGAGCAGCGGCAGCCAGGGCTGGCGACGTACCTTGCTCAACGCCACGGCAGCCAGCGCCGGGTTGTAGCTGTGCAGGCCGAGGAGGGCGCTGGCGGGTTCGTCCAGCCACAGCGCAATCAGCACGCCGACACTGGCGCCGATCAAGGCCCAAGTGGCGGCGCGACGGTTGGCGAGCCACAGGCCCAGCGCAATCAGCGCGCCTGATACGGGCTGATCCAGCAACATGATTTGCGCGAGGCCGGTAAAAGGCGCAGTGAGGATAGCCAACGTGTCGGGTTCGCTCAGGGCAAAGGTACTCTCTGGCACGGTGCCCAGCAGCAACCAACCCAGCCCGACAAAAGGCGCGGTGTAGGCCGGCAGGTCATTGGGCTGGCTGGCGTGTTTCAACCATTGCCGCGTCAGGATCGCACTCAAGCCGCCGCACGCCAGGATCAGCGGCGGCAGCAAGGCCGACCAGGCGAAGTGCTGGCTGATCAACAAACCCAACAACACGCCGTTATAGCTATACAGCCCGGCCTGGCGCTCGGTCTTGGGATAACCGCGACGCTGGGCTGTGAGCAATCCCGCCACGCCGCCCAACAGCGCGCCGCCGAGCAAGGTCGGCGCGCCGATCAGGATCGCCAGCAGGCACAGCAGGCCGCACAGCGGTTGGCGTTGCAGGAAGATCTGACTGAAGCCGTTGAGCAGGGCTTCAGCCCAGTCGGGGCAGGTGGGGTTGTGCATGGATTGACTATCTAAGGATGGACATAAAACCTGTGGCGAGGGAGCTTGCTCCCGTTGGGCCGCGCAGCGGCCCTAAGAGATGGGACTGCTGCGCAGTCCAGCGGGAGCAAGCTCCCTCGCCACAGAGGATTAGAGTAGGGTTTCGATCCGCAGTGAATTGGTCGATCCCGGCTGCCCGAACGGCACCCCCGCCGTAATCACCAACGTATCCCCACGCTCCGCCATGCCCTGTGCCTGGGCAATCTCCAGCGCCGTGGAACAGACCTCATCCACCTGGCGCAGCCGATCATTGACCACCGAGTGCACGCCCCACGCCACGCTCAACCTCCGTGCCGTGGACAGGTTGGGCGTAAGGTTGAGGATCGGCGCCACCGGCCGTTCCCGCGCCGCGCGCAGGCTGGAGCTGCCCGACTCGCTGTAGTTCACCAGCACCGCCACCGGCAGGATGCTGCTGATACGGCGGATCGCGCAGCTGATGGCGTCCGACACCGTGGCATCCGCCTTCGGTCGGCTGACATCCAGTTGCGCCTGGTAATCCGGGCCGTTTTCCACCTGGCGGATGATCTTGCTCATCATCTGCACGGCTTCCAGCGGGTATTCGCCGGACGCGGTTTCCGCCGACAGCATCACCGCGTCCGCGCCTTCGGCCACGGCATTGGCGACATCGGTGACTTCGGCGCGGGTCGGCGCCGGTGAGAAGCGCATCGACTCCAGCATCTGCGTCGCCACCACCACCGGTTTACCCAACTGGCGACAGGTGCTGATGATGTCCTTCTGGATCTGCGGCACGCTCTCGGCCGGCACTTCCACGCCCAGGTCGCCTCTTGCAACCATGATCGCGTCGCTCAGTTCGGCGATTTCCTGCAGGCGCTGCACGGCCGAGGGTTTCTCGATCTTGGCCATCAGGAACGCCTTGTCGCCGATCAGCTCGCGGGCTTCGCGAATGTCTTCCGGGCGTTGCACGAACGACAGCGCCACCCAATCCACGCCCAGCTCCAGGCCGAAGCTCAAATCGCGCCGATCCTTGGCGGTCAGTGGGCTGAGTTCCAACAGGGCTTGTGGGACGTTCACGCCTTTGCGATCAGACAATTCACCGCCATTGAGCACGGTGGTGTCGATGGCGTCGGCATGTTTGGTGATCACCCGCAGGCGCAGCTTGCCATCGTCCAGCAGCAGATCCATGCCGGGTTCCAGCGCCGCGATGATTTCCGGGTGGGGCAGGTTGACCCGGCGCTGGTCGCCCGGTGTTTCGTCCAGGTCCAGGCGCAACGCCTGGCCGCGTACCAGTTGCACCTTGCCCTCGGCAAAACGTCCAACCCGCAGCTTTGGCCCTTGCAGGTCCATGAGGATGCCCAGCGGGTAATTGAGCTGGCGCTCGACCTGGCGAATCCATTGGTAGCGTTGGGCATGGTCGGCGTGGTCGCCGTGGCTGAAATTGAGCCGGAAGATGTTCACCCCGGCTTCTACCAGTTCGCGGATGTCGTCGATACCGTCGGTGGCCGGGCCCAGGGTGGCGAGGATTTTGACCTTCTTGTCAGGCGTCATGTTTGGCAGTCTCAAGGATCAGGATGGCGCGGAAGTCGTTGACGTTGGTGCGCGTGGGCTCAGTGATGATCAAACCGTCGAGGGCAGCGAAATAGCCGTAGCCGTTGTTGTTATCCAGCTCATCGCTGGCCGACAGCCCGAGGGCTTCGGCGCGCGAATAACTGCACGGCGTCATGATCGCGCCGGCGTTGTCTTCCGAGCCGTCGATACCGTCGGTGTCACCGGCCAGGGCGTACACGCCGGGCAGGCCCTTGAGGCTGTCGGTGAGGCTCAACAGGAATTCCGCATTGCGCCCGCCACGGCCATTGCCGCGCACGGTCACGGTGGTTTCGCCGCCGGAGAGGATCACGCACGGCGCCGCCAAGGGCTGGCCGTGTTGCACGATCTGCCGGGCGATACCGGCGTGTACCTTGGCCACGTCCCGTGCTTCGCCTTCGAGGTCGCCGAGGATCAACGGGCTGAAACCGGCCTGGCGGACTTTTACCGCCACCGCTTCCAGGGATTGCTGGGGGCGGGCGATCAATTGGAAGTGGCTGCGGGCGAGTACCGGGTCGCCGGGCTTGACGGTTTCCGAGGCCGGGTTCTGCAACCAGCTGCGTACCGAGGCGGGGGCGTCGATGTTGTAACGCTTGAGAATCGCCAGCGCCTGTTGCGACGTGCTCGGGTCTCCGACCGTGGGGCCGGAGGCAATCACCGTGGCCTGGTCGCCGGGCACATCGGAAATCGCGTAGGTGTAGACGGTGGCGGGCCATGCGGCTTTCGCCAGTCGGCCGCCCTTGATGGCCGAGAGGTGCTTGCGCACGCAATTCATCTCGCCAATGGTCGCGCCGGACTTGAGCAGGGCTTTGTTGATGGCCTGTTTATCGGCCAGGGTGATGCCTTCTGCGGGCAACGCCAGCAGCGCAGAGCCACCGCCGGACAGCAGGAAGATCACGCGGTCGTCTTCCGTCAGGTTGCTGATCAGTGCCAATACGCGCTCGGCCACGGCCAGGCCGGCAGCGTCGGGCACCGGGTGTGCGGCCTCGACCACTTCGATTTTCTTGCAGGGCGCGCCGTGGCCGTAACGGGTGACGACCAGGCCGGTGACTTCGCCCTGCCAGACGTTTTCCACGACCAGCGCCATGGCGGCGGCGGCCTTGCCGGCGCCGATCACGATCACACGGCCGCTGCGGTCGGCGGGCAGGTAGGGTTCAAGGACTTGCCGGGGGTGGGCAGCGTCGATGGCTGTGGCAAACAGCTCGCGAAGCAGATGTTGCGGATCGACCGACATAAGCGGGCTCCCGGGGATTTTTTGTTGTTAGAGGTGCTTCAATTTCAGGAACTGGAATGCGATCAAATGTGGGAGCGGGCTTGCTCGCGAATGCGGACTGACATCCAACATCCATGTTGACGGATACACCGCTTTCGCGAGCAAGCCCGCTCCCACATTCGACCGCATTTCAAAGGTAGGAGCGGCGTGTATTACTTCTCGCGAATCGAGAAATTCGCCATATGTTCCAGGCCCTTGATCAGCGCCGAGTGGTCCCAATTGCCGCCGCCAATCGCCGTGCAGGTGCTGAACACCTGCTGCGTACCGGCGGTGTTCGGCAGGTTGATCCCCAGTTCCTTGGCACCGGCCAACGCCAGGTTGAGGTCCTTCTGGTGCAGGTTGATGCGGAAGCCCGGATCAAAAGTGCCCTTGATCATGCGCTCGCCATGCACTTCGAGGATTTTCGACGAAGCAAATCCGCCCATCAGCGCTTCCCGCACCTTGGCCGGGTCGGCGCCGTTCTTGGAGGCGAACAGCAGCGCTTCCGCGACCGCTTGGATGTTCAGCGCGACGATGATCTGGTTGGCCACCTTGGCGGTCTGACCATCACCATTGCCGCCCACCAACGTGATGTTCTTGCCCATGGCCTGGAACAACGGCAGCGCGCGTTCGAAGGTCTGCGGCTCGCCACCGATCATGATGCTCAGGGTGCCGGCCTTGGCGCCGACTTCACCTCCGGACACCGGGGCATCCAGGTACTGCGCGCCGGTCTCGTTGATCTTGGCGGCGAACGCCTTGGTGGCGGTGGGGGAGATCGAGCTCATGTCGATCACCACTTTGTTCGGCGACAGGCCGGCGGCGACGCCGTCTTTGCGGAACAGTACGTCGTCGACCTGCGGGGTGTCCGGGACCATCACGATGATGAACTCAGCTTCCTGCGCAACCTGCTGCGGGTTGGCCAGGGCCACCGCGCCAGCGTCGATCAGCGCTTGCGGCGCCTTGCCGTGGTGCTCGGAGAGGAACAGTTGGTGACCTGCTTTCTGCAGGTTGGCGGCCATGGGTTGACCCATGATGCCGGTGCCGATAAATCCGATTTTAGCCATGAAGAAATCCTCTGTTTAGATGGCGTTGTGGGTCTTCAACCAACCCAAACCCGCTTCGGTGGTGGTCAACGGCTTGTACTCACAGCCGACCCAACCCGTGTAGCCGATGCGGTCCAAATGTTCGAACAGGAAGCGGTAGTTGATCTCACCGGTGCCCGGCTCGTTGCGCCCAGGGTTGTCCGCCAACTGGATGTGGTTGATCTCACCCAGGTGCGCGGCCATGGTGCGGGCCAGGTCGCCTTCCATGATTTGCATGTGATAGATGTCGTACTGCAAGAACAGGTTGGCGCTGCCGACCTGTTCGCGAATCGACAGGGCTTGCGCCGTGTTGTTCAGGTAGAAGCCTGGGATGTCGCGGGTGTTGATCGCTTCCATGACCAGCTTGATGCCCACGGCTTGCAGTTTTTCAGCGGCGTACTTGAGATTGGCGACGAAGGTTTTTTCCAGGGTTTCGTCGTCAACGCCTTGTGGCCGGATGCCCGCCAGGCAGTTGATCTGGGTATTGCCCAACACTTGGGCGTAGGCGATGGCCAGCTTGACCCCGGCACGGAATTCCTCGACCCGGTCCGGGTGGCAGGCCAGGCCGCGTTCGCCCTTGGCCCAGTCACCGGCCGGCAGGTTGAACAGCACCTGGGTCAAGCCGTTGGCGTCGAGTTGCGCCTTGATTTCGGCAGAGCTGAATTCATAGGGGAACAGGTACTCGACGCCTTGGAAGCCGGCGTCGGCGGCCGCTTTGAAACGGGCAAGAAAGTCCTGTTCGGTAAACAGCATGGACAGGTTGGCGGCGAAACGCGGCATAAGGTTCTCCTTAATCGAGTAGGGAAATGGCGGTCGGCGCATCGTTGCCGACCAGTGCCAGATCTTCGAATTCGTTGACGGCGTTGATCTCGGTGCCCATGGAAATATTGGTCACGCGCTCCAGAATAATCTCAACGATCACCGGCACCTTGAATTCTTCGATCATTTCCTCGGCGCGGCGCAGGGCCGGCGAGATCTGGCTTGGCTCGAATACGCGCAGGGCCTTGCAACCCAGGCCTTCGGCGACGGCCACGTGGTCTACGCCATAGCCATTGAGTTCCGGCGCATTGAGGTTGTCGAAGGACAGCTGCACGCAGTAGTCCATTTCAAACCCGCGCTGGGCCTGGCGGATCAGGCCGAGGTAGGAGTTGTTCACCACCACGTGGATGTACGGCAGCTTGAACTGTGCGCCCACCGCCAATTCTTCGATCATGAACTGGAAGTCGTAGTCGCCGGACAGCGCCACCACTTTGCGGCTCGGGTCCGCCTTGACCACGCCGAGGGCGGCGGGGATGGTCCAACCCAATGGGGCCAGCCTGGCCGCAGTTGATCCAGTGGCGTGGCTTGTACACGTGCAGGAACTGCGCGCCGGCAATCTGCGACAGGCCGATGGTGCTGACGTAGCAGGTGTCTTTGCCGAACACCTGGTTCATTTCTTCATACACGCGCTGTGGCTTGACCGGCACGTTGTCGAAGTGAGTCTTACGGTGCAGGGTGGCTTTGCGTTGCTGGCAGTCATTGAGCCAGGCGCTGCGGTCCTTGAGCTTGCCGGCGGCTTTCCACTCGCGGGCCACTTCAATGAACATGGTCAGGGCTGAACCGGCGTCGGACACGATACCCAGGTCCGGGGTGAAGACGCGGCCAATCTGGGTCGGCTCGATGTCGACGTGGATGAATTTGCGGCCTTCGGTGTACACCTCGACCGAACCGGTGTGGCGGTTGGCCCAACGGTTACCGATGCCCAGCACCACGTCCGACTTGAGCATCGTCGCGTTGCCATAACGGTGGGACGTCTGCAGACCGACCATGCCGACCATCTGTGGGTGATCGTCCGGAATGGTGCCCCAGCCCATCAGGGTCGGGATCACCGGAATGCCAGTCAGTTCAGCAAATTCCACCAGCAACTCGCTGGCGTCGGCATTGATCACGCCGCCGCCGCTCACCAACAGTGGGCGTTCGGCCTGGTCCAGCAGCGCCAGGGCTTTTTCCACCTGCACGCGGGTGGCCAGGGGCTTGGCCAGGGGCAGCGGCTGGTAGGCGTCGATGTCGAATTCGATCTCGGCCATCTGCACGTCGAACGGCAGGTCGATCAGTACCGGGCCAGGGCGGCCGGAGCGCATTTCGTAAAAGGCTTTCTGGAAGGCGTACGGCACTTGGCCCGGTTCCAGGACGGTGGTCGCCCACTTGGTCACCGGCTTGACGATGCTGGTGATGTCCACGGCCTGGAAGTCTTCCTTGTGCATCCGGGCGCGGGGCGCTTGACCGGTGATGCACAGGATCGGGATCGAGTCGGCCGAGGCGCTGTACAGGCCGGTGACCATGTCAGTGCCCGCCGGGCCCGAGGTGCCGATGCACACGCCGATATTGCCGGCCTTGGTGCGGGTGTAGCCCTCGGCCATGTGGGAGGCGCCTTCAACGTGGCGAGCAAGGACGTGATCGATGCCACCCACTTTCTGCAAGGCCGAATACAGCGGGTTGATTGCGGCGCCTGGGATACCGAAGGCGGTGTCCACACCTTCGCGACGCATCACCAGGACAGCGGCTTCGATTGCTCTCATTTTGCTCATGATATTGGTGCCTCTTGCGTTTTGTAATTGTATACAAGTGGTGTCTGGTCAAAGTGTATTCATGGCGAGCGGCGTAGGTCAATGCATTTTATAAACTGGCCTTTGCGTTCGTCGGAACCGCTTTTTTCGACGTATGGAGCCTTTGTGCGAAAATATTGTATACAAAATTAAAAGTCATTGTGTTCTATTTGTTTGATCGAGCATCTGATCATTCAGACCTCCATCGCTTTCCCAATAACAAAAGAAGGACGGCAGCATGAGCGCTTTAACCTTGAAACTCGCCACCCAACTGGCCAGCCAGGCCCTCAGTGCAGGGCGCACCATTTCTGCTGCACCGCTGACCATCGCCGTGCTCGACAGCGGCGGCCACTTGATCACCCTGCAGCGGGAAGACGGTGCCAGCCTGCTGCGCCCGCAAATCGCCATCGGCAAGGCTTGGGGCGCGATCGCCCTGGGCAAGGGTTCACGCCTGCTGGCGCTGGACGCGCAGCAGCGACCGGCGTTTATCGCGGCGTTGAACAGTTTGGGGCAGGGCAGCGTGGTGCCTGCGCCGGGTGGGGTATTGATTCGGAGTCAGGAGGGCGTGGTGCTGGGGGCGATCGGCATCAGCGGGGATACGTCGGATATTGATGAGCAGTGTGCGATTACGGCGATCGAGGGGGTGGGGTTGATGGCGGATGCGGGGGTGTCGGCTTGACCTGATAGAGCGCTTGTGGCGAGGGAGCTTGCTCCCGTTCGACAGCGCAGTTGGAGCCGGCTTTTGGGCCCGCTTCGCAGCCCAGCGGGAGCAAGCTCCCTCGCCACAGCAAGCTCCCTCACCACAGGTTACTTATCCGGCTCGCAGCCTTTGAGCACCAACCGAATAATGGTCTGCGCCGCCGCTTCATAATCCGCCTCATCCAACTTGGCCTTCCCGGTCACCGCCGAGATCTGCCAGTCAAAATCCGCATAGGTCTGCGTAGCCGCCCAGATACTGAACATCAAGTGGTTGGGGTCAATCGGCGCGATCAGGCCGCGATCTACCCAGTTCTGGATGCAGGCGATATTGTGCTTGGCCTGGGCGTTGAGCTGTTCGACCTGGTCCGCGCTAAGGTGCGGGGCGCCGTGCATGATTTCGCTGGCGAAGACTTTGGACGCAAACGGCAGGTCGCGGGAGATGCGGATTTTCGAGCGAACGTAGTTGCTCAGTACCACCGAGGGTTCGCCATCCGGATTGAACGGCGTGGAAGCCGCCAGGATCGGCTCGATAATGCTTTCGAGCACCTCGCGGTAGAGGTTGTCCTTGGACTTGAAGTAGTAATAGACGTTGGGCTTGGGCAGCCCCGCCTTGGCGGCGATGTCGCTGGTTTTGGTCGCGGCGAAGCCCTTGTCGGCAAACTCCTCGCTGGCCGCCCGCAGGATCTTTTCTTTGTTGCGCTCGCGAATGGTGCTCATAAACCTGGAGTTTCCTTGCCAAGACTGGCGGTTGCGCATGGTAGCACCGGCCATCCGCGAGCCTCAACAATCTGCCCGCAGGGCCTTGCGCCGCGCTATGCTCGCGCCATCCCACTCTTACGGAAGCCCGATTCATGGCAGGAAGCAGCTTGTTGGTGTTGATCGACGATATCGCCGCGGTACTCGATGACGTTGCCCTGATGACCAAAATGGCGGCAAAGAAGACCGCCGGCGTGCTGGGTGATGACCTGGCGCTCAATGCCCAGCAGGTTTCCGGTGTGCGTGCGGAGCGGGAAATTCCCGTGGTGTGGGCGGTGGCCAAGGGGTCGTTCGTCAACAAGTTGATCCTGGTGCCGGCCGCCTTGTTGATCAGTGCGTTTGCGCCCTGGGCGGTGACGCCGTTGTTGATGCTCGGCGGTGCCTACCTGTGTTTCGAAGGGTTCGAGAAGCTGGCGCATAAATTCCTGCACAACAAAGACGAAGACCAGGCGCAACATGCGCAGTTGGTCGAAGCGGTTGCGGACCCGGCAACCGACCTGGTGGCCTTCGAAAAGGACAAGATCAAAGGCGCTATCCGTACCGACTTCATCCTCTCCGCCGAAATCATCGCCATCACCCTCGGCACCGTGGCCGATGCGCCCTTGATGCAGCAGGTGATCGTGCTCTCCGGCATCGCGATTGTCATGACCGTGGGCGTGTATGGCTTGGTGGCCGGTATCGTCAAGCTGGATGACCTGGGCCTGTGGCTCACCCAGAAGCCTGGCCAGGCGGCGCGCAGCATCGGCGGCGCCATCCTGCGGGCGGCGCCGTACATGATGAAAAGCCTTTCGGTGATCGGGACCGCGGCGATGTTCCTGGTGGGCGGCGGGATTCTCACCCATGGCGTGCCGGTGGTGCATCACTGGATCGAGACCGTGAGCCAGAGCGCAGGCGCGTTGGCCTGGTTGGTGCCGGTGCTGCTCAATGGTGTGGCGGGGATCATTGCCGGGGCCGCGGTGCTGGCGCTGGTCAGCGGGGTGGGCAAGCTCTGGAAGACCGCGAAGGCCTGATCGCGCGTGTCTAGTCCTGAAATAGGTTTACACCTGTTTCAGTCTCAAAACGCCCGATGCACCGCATCGGGCGTTTTGTATTTCAGGGACAGGTGTGGCCGTTCCCCGTTGTAGATCAGCACCGACTCATCCACCATTTTCACTGCGTCCGCCAGATTTTTAGGGCGATACAGCAGGAACTCGGTCTTCAAAATGCCGTTTATCCTCTCCGCCAGAGCATTCTGGTAGCAGTCATAGCCGTCGGTCATTGAGCACCTGACGCCATGACTAGCGTGCAAGCGTTGATAAAGCTCAGAGCAGTATTGGGCTCCACGGTCTGAGTGATGGATCAGTGGCAGCGTGCTTCGGCGCTCACCAACTGCCTTTTCCATCGCCTTGATTACCGACTCGGTATGCAAGCTCTCATGCACATGATGGCCTACGATCTTGCGCGAGTAGGCGTCTGTCACCAGGCTCACATAAGCCACGCTTTCCTGTGTCGGCAGGTAGGTGATGTCTGCAACCCAGACCTGCTCTGGCCTATTGGCCACTATCTGCTCATGACCTGCTTTGAGCAGGTTAGGGTGTCGGCGAAAACGGTGATGGCTGTCCGTCGTTTTGTGGTATGCCCGTTTGCGTACAACCAGTTCTCGAGCGTTGCGCAGGATGCTAAACAGGCGGTCTCTGCCGACCCGAACTGATGCACCAACTTCAACGCTCATCAGGTAATGCAGCTTGCGCGTGCCTATCCGTGGCTGACGGCGGCGCTTTTCAAGAACAAAGTCCATGACCTCTTGATCTTGACGAGCCCTCTCGTCGAAAACCCGATTGCGTTGGTAATACGCTTGGCGCGAAATGCTCATAAACAGGCAAGCCCTCGTGATGCTCAGGCCTTGGATTTGCCCTTGCGAGAGGACTTGCCGGGTCGCTTTTTTACGACGGAAACACCGTAGTCATTTTTCAGAACATTCACGACGGCTTCGAAGAATTGCGCTTTCTGATTGCTTAGCGCCAGCTGTTCTTCGAGCTCTTTGATCCGCTGCTCGGGGGTCAGCGGGAGGGTTGGCTCGGTCATGGACCTGCTCCTCGGCTCTCGAATTGACGCGCCTTGGCTCCAGTCCTGCCGGCCGTGCTTGCGTAGCCAGACCAGTACTGTGGACCGGCCCTGAATGCCGTAGCGCCGTTGAGCCTCTTTATAACTCAACTCGCCCTTTTCGACCTGGTCTACGACCGATAATTTAAAGGCTAGCGTGTAGTCACGCTGGCTCCGCCTTTTGCCCGAATCCATTGACTCCTCCTGAAGATAGGTCAGAAGGCGTAAACCTTATTCAGGACGGGACAGCGGCAATAAAAAAGGCCATTCAATCGAATGGCCTTTTTTGTGGGCGTTTACTCGGCGATCTGCAACTTGCGCGATTCCGTGTAGATGTAGCGCACCTTTTCGTACTCAAATGGCGAGTTCATCTGACCATAGCGGAAGCTGGTCTGGTAGCGCTTGTCCACCGCACGCAACGCCCAGATTTCCGGGTGGTTGGAGCTGACTTCGGCGACGTTGAGGAAGTTGATCTGGGTCTCGGCACCGTAGTCGACGATCAGGCCGGTGGTGTCGCGCAGGTTCGATGGGCCGAAGATCGGCAGCACCAGGTACGCGCCGCCGGGCACGCCGTAGAAGCCCAGGGTCTGGCCAAAGTCTTCGCTCTGGCGCGGCAGGGCCCATGGCGGTTGCCGGGTCCCACAGGCCGGCGATGCCGATAGTGGTGTTGACCAGCAGGCGGCCAGTGGTTTCCAGGGAACGATGGCCCTTGAGTTGCAGCAGGCTGTTCAACAGGTTGGGCACATCGCCCAGGTTGTTGAAGAAGTTGCTCACGCCGGTGCGCAGGAAACTCGGGGTGACGTAACGGTAGCCGTCGACCACCGGCAGGAACACCCATTGGTCGAAGCGGTAGTTGAAGTGGTACACGCGACGGTTCCACGACTCAAGTGGGTCATACACGTTGAGCGCGGTGAGCGACGACCGCTCGAACTCGCGCTGGTCCAGGCCCGGGTTGAACTTGAGCTTGGTCAGCGGTTCCTTGAATCCATCGGAGTCGACCTTGACGGGTTCATGGGCCTTGCTGTTGTCGGCATTGGCCACGCCTGCGCACATCAAGGCGGCAAGCAGCAGAAGATATTTAGCCACGGAAGAACTCCAGCATGGCGTCGGCGTTGACGCGGTAATTGAGGTTGCCGCAGTGGCCGCCCAGCGGGTAGACGGTCAAGCGATCGCCGAAGGTTTTACGCAGGAAGCCGAGGTCGCCAGGGCCGAGGATCACGTCGTCGGCGTTGTGCATCACGGCGATTTTCGGGCTGGCGTGCAGGTAGTCCTTGAGGGCGTACAAGCTGACCTGGTCGACCAGTTGCAACAGGCTGCCGCCGTCGGAGCGGGCGCGCCACATCGGGATAACCTGCTCGGTGAGGTAGCAGTCGAAGTCGCACTGCAGCGCACGCTTGAGGAACGGCGTCAGGCTGGTGCTTTCGGTGATCGGGTACTTCGGCGGGATGATCAAGCCGCGGCGGTTGATCAGGTCCGAGGTGAAGGCGATGTCAGCTGCCGAGAAACGGAACGAAGTGCCGATCAGCATGGCCATCTGTTCGTTGGTCAGGTGCTGCTTGGATTGCTGGAAGTCGTAGAGCAGGGCGTCGTTCAGGTCGATATAGCCCTTTTGCTGGAAGTAGCGGGTCAGTTTGTTCAGCACCAACTCATAGAAGGTGGTGGTGTTGTTGATGCCTTTCACCTCGGTCTGCACCAGCTTGTCGAGGTTGGTGATCGAGGTGTAGAGGTTGACTGGCGGGTTCAGCAGCAAGACTTTCTTGAAGTTGAAGCTGCGGCGCGTCTCGTCGAGCTTGCTGACGAACGCCGCATCCAAGGCGCCGAGGCTGTAGCCGGTGAGGTAGAAGTCGGTCACCGGCAACGAAGCGTTCTGCGCGCGCACGGCTTGCATCACGCGGTACATGTCTTCGGCGTCTTCCTGGGTGATCCCCGGCGTGGCGAAGCGCGAGGCGGCGCTGATGAAGTCGAAGCTGGTGGGCGACGACAGTTGCACCACGTGGTAGCCGGCCTGGTAGTACAGCTTTTTCAGGTATTCGTTGATGCTGCTGTCGAAGCGCGCACCGGTGCCCGCGATCAGGAAGATCAGCGGCGCGGCACGATCTTGCTTGGCGATGCGGTAGGTGAGTTTCTTCACCGCCCAGAAGTTGTCCGGCAGGCTGAATTCGCGCTCGGGGCGCATGTTCAGGGTGTAATCGGACTGGTTGATCTCGTCATCGCTTGGCAATTTGGGCCGAAGGTCAGGCGGGGTGGTGGCGATGGTGGCTTCAAACGGGTTGGTCAAAGGGTAGCCATAGCTGGCTTGGTCAATGTCGACGGCCAGTGCTGACGCACTCAGAAAAAGGCTGCCCAGCAGGGCAGCACAGCGCAAGGAACGGAGCATGACTTAATCCCTAGGAGGAAACGTGCTTGATGAAGTTCGCAGGCTATGACCGCCGTCCTATCGCCGAAGTGCCATCACGCGGCACGAAATGTCGGAAAATAACGTCGGAATCGGGGTAATAGTAGCCAGACGATACACTTTGACACGTGTAGGTAAACATTAATTGTGTGTATGCACCTTGCTAACGCCCACTGGCGCATTAAGCTGAGCGCCGTTTTTGCCTATCGGAGTGCCTCATGTCCCGTCGTTTGCCGTTGATTCTGCTGTTTATTGCCCTGCCGCTGTGGCTGGCCGCCAGTTATGGCGCGCGCTATGGCTTTATGGAAGATGGCCAGTGGGTGGGCATCTGCGCGGATGAGGCCAGCCGCTGGGAATGCCAGTTACGCTCGAACCTGGGGTTGATGATCCACTTCAAGGTGCTGGGCTGGGCGGCGTTGATCACGTCGGTGCTGGGGTTTTTCGTGCCGGGTCGCGCGGGGTGGGGGTTGGCCGTGCTGGGGATGGTGTTCGGGTTGCCGGCGCTGGCGTTGTACAACACCACGTTTGCGGTGTTTGCGGTGGTGATTGCGGGGTTGCGGTTGGTCAGGAAGCCTCGCGGCGTCTGATTAGCTATGTGTGGCGAGGGAGCTTGCTCCCGCTGGAGTGCGAAGCGCTCCCAAGATTTTGGGGCCGCTGCGCAGCCCAGCGGGAGCAAGCTCCCTCGCCACAGGTTAGGTTTAAGCCTTACGCACCCGCAAGCACCGCCACAAAGCCACAACCATCAGCAGGCTAACCACCGCCCAACCCCACGCCTGCTGATTCAACAGGCCTTCACGGTACAACTGCGGCGCAATACCCGCACCGATGATAAAGGCCAGCAGCGCAATCTCCCGGCGCGGTCCTGTCACTGGACGCACCAGGTAAACCAACGCCGGCAACACCAGCGCCGCGCTCGGGAAGCTGCGATAGCGCGGGTCGAACACCAACGCCAGCATCATCACCGCGCCCGCGAACCCAGCGATCGCCACCAACCAGCCTGCGCGTTGCTCCAGCCAGTTGAACGCCCGCTCACGCCAACCTTCCTGCGCGTTCAAGGCCAAGGCCGCATGGGCCAGCACCAGCAGGTTCAACACCAGCAGCAAACCTGCCCACACCCATTCATCATTGAAACGTGCCGTCACGCGGGTCAGCTCGGCCCAGGTGCCAATGGAGCAGGCTGCAACGGCGCCCAACAACGGCAGGGCAAGCGCGGCACGCGTGCTGCGTACGCGACCCCCCAATGCCAGGGTGCCCAGCAAGATCATCCCGCCGACGGCCAGCCACAGCGGCCAGTACGGCACATTGGTCACCGGCCCGGCGAGGATGCCCTTGTCCTGGCGATCCGCATCGAACAGGCCCCAGTAACCGCCCACGGCGCCTTCGCTCGCACGTTTCCACGGCTGGTCAAAGGCTTCGATCAGGTTGTAGTGCCAGCCATTGGCCTCGGCCATGGCGACAAAACCACGCATGAATTTCGCTTCATTGACCCGGCTCGGCACGGCGGTTTCACGCTGGCGGCCTTCGCTTGGCCAGCCGGTTTCACCGATCAGGATGTCCTTGGGGGCAAACTTGTTGCCGAAGGTCTGGCGCACATCGCCCACGTGCTTGAGGGCCTGGTCGATGCCGGACGGGTCATCTTCCCAGTACGGCAACAAGTGGATGGTGAGGAAATCCACGGCCGGGGCGATTTCCGGGTGTTGCAGCCAGAACTCCCACACGTCCGCGTAGGTCACCGGTTGCTTGATCTGGCTTTTGACGGTCTGGATCAGCTTCACCAGCTGTGCGGCGGTGACTTCCTTGCGCAGCAGCGCTTCGTTGCCGACGATCACTGAGGTCACCACGTCCGGATGGGCGTTGGCCGAGGCGATCAGTTCGTCGATTTCCTTTTGGGTTGCGACCGGGTCACTGCTGACCCAGGCGCCGGCCATCACTTTCAGCCCGTGCTTGCGCGCCATGTCCGGCAAAGCTTCCAGGCCGGTCATGGAATAGGTGCGGATGCACTCGAAGCGGGTCGCCAGCAGGGCGAGGTCAGCGTCCATGCGCTCCGGACGCAGCGTGAATGGCTGGTCGAACGGCGATTGGTCTTTATCGAAAGGGGTATAGGACGCGCACTGCATCTTGTGCGTGGCACTGGCGACGTCGGGCAATACCACCGGCCGGCCGAGGCCATACCAGTAACCGATCAGGGCCAGCAGGCCGAGGATCAAGGCGAAAAAATAGGGCAGGGCGGGGAAGCGGGCAGTCGCGGGCATGGTCGGCTTAACTGTAGGAGCAAAGGCGCGCATCTTACCCGGATTTGCCCCGTCCCAGTGGGGCTGCATAATTTTGACATGCAAAGTTCGGGCGGGATTTTGACGTCAAGTCCTACAAAGCGTCCTACTGGCTATGTGATGTCGTTTCCTGCTTGTATGAGGTCGCTGACAGAGCAGGTCGAAGGCCCCGGCAGGTTGATGATCGAAGTGTCAGCACTCCACTGATGTCACTGCAACCGGATCGATGCGCGTGAAGGGGGCGCGGTGCACCACATAACAACAGGTTGACGTCGCTCGGCATCCGCCGGGCGCAGCACTTTCGGGGAAGTACTATGAAGATGCGACGACTCTTGGGCGCAGCTGCCACTCTGGTAGTTGCGATGAGCTCCACACTGGCCAGCGCCGACAGCAAGACCCTGAGCATCGGCTATGTGGACGGCTGGTCCGACAGCGTGGCCACCACCCACGTGGCGGCAGAAGTGATCAAGGCCAAGCTCGGTTATGACGTGAAACTGCAAGCCGTTGCCACCGGGATCATGTGGCAGGGCGTGGCCACCGGCAAGCTTGACGCCATGCTCTCCGCCTGGCTGCCGGTCACCCACGGTGAATACTGGGCCAAGAACAAGGACAAGGTGGTCGACTACGGCCCCAACTTCAAGGATGCGAAGATCGGCCTGATCGTGCCGGAATATGTCAAAGCCAAGTCCATCGAAGACCTCAAGACCGACACCACCTTCAAGAACAAGATCGTCGGCATCGACGCAGGTTCTGGCGTGATGCTCAAGACCGACGAAGCCATCAAGCAATACGGCCTCGATTACAAGCTGCAAGCCAGTTCGGGCGCGGCGATGATCGCCGAGTTGACCCGTGCCGAAGACAAACAGGAATCCATTGCGGTCACCGGTTGGGTGCCACACTGGATGTTCGCCAAGTGGAAACTGCGTTTCCTGGACGATCCAAAAGGGATTTATGGTGCTGCTGAAACCGTCAACAGCATCGGCAGCAAGGGCCTGGAGAAGAAAGCGCCGGAAGTCGCAGCCTTCCTGAAGAAATTCCAGTGGGCCTCCAAGGACGAAATCGGCGAAGTCATGCTGGCGATTCAAGAAGGCGCCAAGCCTGATGCCGCCGCCAAGGATTGGGTCGCCAAGCACCCTGAGCGTGTCGCCGAGTGGACCGGTAAATAACCCCCGAAGCGTCTAAATAGTACCTTGCAAGCCCGCCTGGCGTTTTCGCCAGGCGGGCTTTGTCGTTTCTGGGTCAGAGGCTGTCAATTCAATCACTGCAAAACTGGCGGCAACCCCGATGTCGTTCTAATACTAAGGTCGTCTGGAACCTCTACGGCAGCCGCATACAGTGGATACGTTCCAATAATAAAAAAGCTGTGCTGCGAGGATAAAAACAATGAACGACAGCATTTACCTCTCGATTCAAAACAGCCCGCGTTTCAAGGAGCTGGTGAGAAAAAGGGAAAGGTTCGCCTGGATTCTCTCGGCGATCATGCTAGGGCTTTACTCCGCTTTCATCCTGTTGATCGCCTACGGGCCACAAGTACTGGGGGCCAAGCTCAGCCCCGGTTCGTCGATTACCTGGGGCATTCCCCTGGGCGTCGGGCTGATTGTGTCTGCCTTCATCCTGACCGGCATCTACGTGCGCCGGGCCAATGGCGAGTTTGACGACCTGAACAATGCGATTCTCAAGGAGGCTGCGCAATGATCGGTCGTCTACTGACACTACTCGGCGCTTCGTTCTTTGCTCCGGCCCTTTGGGCTGCGGACGCATTGACCGGCGAAGTGCACAAGCAACCCCTGAACGTTTCGGCCATCGTGATGTTTGTCGCGTTTGTCGGCGCCACCCTGTGCATCACCTACTGGGCTTCCAAGCGTAACAAATCGGCGGCCGACTACTATGCGGCCGGCGGCAAGATCACCGGTTTCCAGAACGGCCTGGCGATTGCCGGTGACTACATGTCGGCGGCGTCCTTCCTGGGGATTTCCGCGCTGGTCTACACCTCCGGTTATGACGGCCTGATCTACTCGATCGGCTTCCTGGTGGGCTGGCCGATCATTCTGTTCCTGATCGCCGAGCGCCTGCGTAACCTGGGCAAGTACACCTTTGCCGACGTGGCGTCCTATCGCCTGGGCCAGACTCAGATCCGCAGCCTCTCGGCCTGTGGTTCGCTGGTGGTGGTGGCGTTCTACCTGATCGCGCAGATGGTGGGTGCGGGCAAGCTGATTCAGCTGCTGTTTGGCCTGGACTATCACGTTGCGGTGATCCTGGTCGGCATCTTGATGGTGATGTATGTCCTGTTCGGCGGCATGCTGGCGACCACCTGGGTACAGATCATCAAGGCGGTGCTGTTGCTGTCCGGTGCCTCGTTCATGGCACTGATGGTGATGAAGCACGTCAACTTCGACTTCAATGCCCTGTTCTCCGAGGCGATCAAGGTTCACCCTAAAGGTGAGGCGATCATGAGCCCCGGCGGCTTGGTGAAAGACCCGATTTCAGCCTTCTCCCTCGGGCTTGCGCTGATGTTCGGTACCGCTGGCCTGCCACACATCCTGATGCGCTTCTTCACCGTCAGCGACGCGAAAGAAGCCCGCAAGAGCGTGTTCTACGCCACCGGTTTCATTGGTTACTTCTACATCCTGACCTTTATCATCGGCTTTGGCGCGATTCTGCTGGTCAGCACCAACCCGGCGTTCAAGGATGCCGCAGGCGCCTTGCTGGGCGGTAACAACATGGCGGCGGTGCACCTGGCCAACGCGGTGGGTGGCAGTATTTTCCTGGGCTTCATCTCGGCCGTGGCCTTCGCCACCATCCTTGCGGTGGTTGCCGGCTTGACCCTGGCCGGTGCGTCGGCGGTGTCCCATGACCTGTACGCCAGCGTGATCAAGAAAGGCAAGGCCAACGACAAGGATGAGATTCGCGTCTCGAAGATCACCACTGTCGCCTTGGGCGTGCTGGCTATCGGCCTGGGTATCCTGTTCGAAAGCCAGAACATTGCGTTCATGGTTGGCCTGGCGTTCTCCATTGCCGCCAGCTGTAACTTCCCGGTGCTGCTGCTTTCCATGTACTGGAAAAACCTCACCACCCGTGGCGCGATGATTGGCGGCTGGCTGGGCTTGATCAGTGCCGTTGGCCTGATGGTGCTGGGCCCGACCATCTGGGTGTCGATCCTGCACCATGAAAAAGCCATCTTCCCTTATGAGTACCCGGCGCTGTTCTCGATGATCATTGCGTTCGTCGGCATCTGGTTCTTCTCCATCACCGACAAGTCGGCGGCGGCAGAGAAAGAGCGTGCGCTGTACTTCCCACAGTTTGTGCGTTCGCAGACTGGTCTGGGATCGAGTGGGGCGGTGTCTCACTAAGGTAATAGCTGGATAGGAAAATACCCCGGTCGAAAGGCCGGGGTATTTTTTTGTCTATAAATTAGAGATTGATCTGACAAAACTGTTTCTCAAATCCTGCACAAATAAAAACGGCCTCCACTAAGGGAGGCCGTTTTCAGTGCAACTAAGCGAGGCTTACTTGCGATCTTCCAGCTTGGTGATGTCACGCGACTCGTAGCCGGTGTACAGCTGGCGCGGGCGGCCAATCTTGTACGGGCTGGAGAGCATTTCTTTCCAGTGGGAGATCCAGCCCACGGTCCGCGCCAGGGCGAAGATCACGGTGAACATGCTGGTTGGAATGCCGATCGCCTTGAGGATGATCCCCGAGTAGAAGTCGACGTTCGGGTACAGCGAGCGTTCGATGAAATACGGGTCGGTCAGGGCGATCTCTTCCAGGCGCATGGCCAGTTCGAGTTGCGGATCGTTCTTGATGCCCAGTTCCTTCAACACTTCGTCGCAGGTCTTTTTCATCACGGTGGCGCGCGGGTCGCGGTTCTTGTAGACCCGGTGACCGAAGCCCATCAACTTGAACGGATCGTTCTTGTCCTTGGCCTTGGCGATGAACTTGTCGATGTTGGACACATCGCCGATTTCATCGAGCATGGTCAATACGGCTTCGTTCGCACCGCCGTGGGCAGGGCCCCACAGTGCGGCGATACCGGCGGCGATACAGGCGAACGGGTTGGCACCCGAAGAACCCGCCAGGCGCACTGTAGAGGTCGATGCGTTCTGCTCGTGGTCGGCGTGGAGGATGAAGATCTTGTCCATCGCGGCAGCGAGCACCGGGCTGATCGGTTTGATCTCGCACGGGGTGTTGAACATCATGTGCAGGAAGTTTTCCGCGTACGTCAGGTCGTTGCGCGGGTACATCATGGGCTGGCCCATGGAGTACTTGTAAACCATTGCGGCCAGGGTCGGCATCTTTGCAACCAGGCGGATCGCGGAAATTTCGCGATGCTGCGGGTTATTGATGTCGAGGGAGTCGTGATAGAAGGCCGACAGGGCGCCGACCACACCGCACATGACGGCCATCGGGTGGGCGTCGCGACGGAAGCCGTTGAAAAAGGTCTTCAGCTGCTCGTGAACCATGGTGTGGTTCTTCACGGTGCTGACGAACTGGGCTTTCTGCTCGGCTGTTGGCAATTCGCCATTTAGCAGCAGGTAGCAGGTTTCCAGATAGTCCGACTGTTCAGCAAGCTGCTCGATCGGGTAGCCGCGATGCAGCAAAATGCCATTATCACCGTCGATATAGGTGATCTTCGACTCGCAAGAGGCGGTCGACATGAAGCCTGGGTCGAATGTGAAACGGCCCGTGGCCGTCAGGCCCCGTACGTCGATAACATCGGGACCAACGGTGCCGGTTAAAATGGGCAGCTCGACGGGGGCTGCGCCCTCGATGATCAACTGCGCTTTTTTGTCAGCCATGTGGCCTCCTATTTATGCTTCAAATCATCAGACAGACCCCCACGCAGGGCCCGCACCACTATATTGATATAAATCCAGATGTCAATTTGCCTAAAGTCTTGCACCAGAAGGCTTTAACCGTACTTTTTCCTCGAAATTGACTGCCATTTACGCCTTTTATCCCGTCAGCGCAATCCGCTATTAGGGTGAGGTGAGCGCGTTGTCATTAGTAACCTAACTGTCTATACTCGGCCACCGACCGCCAAGGGCTTTTGGGCTTGCTTTCATTGGGGGTCGCACTCCCTGGGTGGTGCTTACCTGACCAGTGCACTCCCCAACAACTTTGCCCTGATTGTTAGGGGCTCTTCAGTGTGAAAAAAAGCCGTGAATAGCCAACGACCTGTAAACCTAGACCTAAGGACCATCAAACTCCCCATCACCGGCGTTACGTCGTTCCTGCACCGTGTTTCCGGCATCATCCTGTTCCTGGGCTTGGGCATCATGCTTTATGCATTGAGCAAATCCCTGGGTTCCGAGGAAGGTTACGCCGAGGTGAAGGCATGCTTGACCAGCCCGCTGGCCAAGTTCGTAGCATGGGGCCTCCTGTCCGCTCTGCTGTATCACCTGGTAGCCGGTGTGCGCCACTTGATCATGGATGCGGGTATCGGTGAGACGCTGGAAGGCGGCCGCCTGGGCTCGAAAATCATCATCGCCATTTCCGTGGTGCTGATCGTTCTGGCAGGAGTTTGGATATGGTAACCAGCGTTACGAACCTTTCGCGTTCGGGCCTCTATGACTGGATGGCACAACGTGTGTCTGCGGTCGTTCTCGCGGCTTATTTCATTTTCCTGATCGGATACCTCGTCGCAAATCCAGGCATCAGCTATGAGCAATGGCATGGCCTGTTTTCCCACAATGCGATGCGAATCTTCAGTCTGCTGGCCCTTGTAGCCCTGGGCGCACACGCCTGGGTCGGCATGTGGACCATCGCGACCGACTACCTGACGCCGATGGCGCTGGGCAAGTCCGCGACTGCAGTACGTTTTCTCTTCCAGGCAGTCTGCGGCGTCGCGATGTTCGCTTACTTCGTCTGGGGTGTGCAGATTCTTTGGGGTATCTGATTCATGGCTAACATTCCAACTATTTCATTCGACGCCATCATCATTGGTGGCGGCGGTGCTGGCATGCGCGCTGCGCTGCAGCTGGCCCAGGGCGGTCACAAGACTGCCGTGATCACCAAAGTGTTCCCGACCCGTTCCCATACCGTGTCGGCCCAGGGTGGCATCACCTGCGCCATCGCTTCTGCCGATCCGAACGATGACTGGCGCTGGCACATGTACGATACCGTCAAGGGTTCCGACTATATCGGTGACCAGGACGCTATCGAATACATGTGTCAGGAAGGCCCGGCCGCGGTGTTCGAGCTGGATCACATGGGTCTGCCGTTCTCCCGTACCGAGCAAGGCCGCATCTACCAGCGTCCATTCGGCGGTCAGTCGAAGGATTACGGTAAAGGCGGGCAGGCTGCCCGTACCTGCGCCGCTTCCGACCGTACCGGTCACGCGCTGTTGCACACCCTTTATCAGGGCAACCTGAAAGCCGGTACCACGTTCCTGAACGAGTACTACGCTGTCGACCTGGTGAAAAACGCCCAGGGCGAATTTGTCGGTGTAATCGCTATCTGCATCGAAACCGGTGAAACCACCTACATCCGCGCCAAGGCTACCGTGCTGGCGACGGGCGGTGCAGGCCGTATCTACGCTTCTACCACCAATGCCCTGATCAACACCGGTGACGGCGTCGGCATGGCACTGCGTGCTGGCGTACCGGTACAAGACATCGAAATGTGGCAGTTCCACCCGACCGGTATTGCCGGCGCTGGTGTACTGGTTACAGAAGGTTGCCGTGGTGAAGGTGGTTACCTGATCAACAAGCACGGCGAGCGTTTCATGGAGCGTTATGCTCCGAACGCGAAAGACCTTGCCGGTCGTGACGTTGTGGCCCGTTCGATGGTTAAAGAGATCATCGCCGGCAACGGCTGTGGCCCGAATGGCGACCACGTACTGCTCAAGCTCGATCACCTGGGCGAAGAAGTGCTGCACAGCCGTCTGCCAGGTATCTGCGAGCTGTCCAAGACCTTTGCTCACGTTGACCCGGTGGTTGCTCCGGTGCCGGTTGTTCCGACTTGCCACTATATGATGGGCGGCGTGCCGACCAACATCCACGGCCAGGCGATCACCCAGAACGCCGAAGGCCAGGACGAAATCATCCACGGTCTGTTCGCCGTAGGCGAAGTGGCTTGCGTATCGGTACACGGTGCCAACCGCCTGGGCGGCAACTCGCTGCTCGACCTGGTGGTATTCGGCCGTGCTGCTGGCCTGCACCTGGAAAAAGCGCTGACCGACGGCATCGAATACGATGACGCCACCGACGCCAACATCGAAGCTGCCCTGGCTCGCCTGAACGCTCTGAACGAGCGCACCGACGGCGAAGACGTGGCTACTCTGCGTCGCGAGCTGCAAAGCTGCATGCAGAACTACTTCGGTGTGTTCCGTACCGGCGAATACATGCAGAAGGGCATCGCCCAGCTGGCTGATCTGCGCAAGCGTATCGCCAACGTCAAGATCAACGATAAGAGCCAGGCGTTCAACACCGCTCGTATCGAAGCCCTTGAACTGCAAAACCTGCTGGAAGTGGCCGAAGCGACCGCAATCGCTGCCGAGGTTCGTAAAGAATCCCGTGGTGCCCACGCCCGTGAAGACTTTGAAGACCGCGACGACGAAAACTGGTTGTGCCACACCCTGTACTTCCCGGGTGACAAGCGCGTAACCAAGCGTGCCGTGAACTTCTCGCCGAAGACGGTTCCGACGTTTGAACCGAAGATTCGGACTTACTAAGGGTGGCTGCCATGTTGAAAGTCAGTGTTTATCGCTACAACCCTGATCAGGACGCTGCGCCGTTCATGCAGGAATTCCAGGTCGATACCGGTGGTAAAGACCTGATGGTGCTGGATGTATTGGCACTGATCAAAGAGCAGGACGAAGGTTTCTCCTATCGTCGCTCTTGCCGTGAAGGTGTGTGCGGTTCCGACGGCATGAACATCAACGGCAAAAACGGCCTGGCGTGCATCACGCCGCTGTCCGCCGTGGTCAAAGGCAACAAGCTGATCGTTCGTCCTCTGCCAGGTTTGCCGGTTATCCGTGACCTGGTCGTCGATATGAGCATCTTCTACAAGCAATACGAGAAAGTTAAGCCGTTCCTGCAGAACGACACGCCGGCTCCGGCCATCGAGCGTCTGCAGTCCCCGGAAGAGCGCGAGAAGCTCGACGGTCTGTACGAGTGCATCCTGTGCGCTTGCTGCTCGACCTCTTGCCCGTCCTTCTGGTGGAACCCGGACAAGTTCCTGGGTCCAGCTGCCCTGCTGCAAGCGTACCGCTTCCTGGCAGACAGCCGTGATACCAAGACGTCCGAGCGTCTGGCTTCGCTGGATGACCCGTTCAGCGTATTCCGCTGCCGCGGGATCATGAACTGCGTCAACGTATGTCCCAAAGGCCTGAACCCGACTAAGGCCATTGGTCACATCCGTAACATGCTGCTGCAGAGCGGCGTGTAACTGACGTTGTAGTAAAAGCAGGACCGTTGTGCCCGTAAATGCTACGGCGCAGGCTTCAACCGGCGCCGTAGTTTTAACTTGAGCAGCGACTTACAAAGCCGCGGCTCTTATTTTGAAGAAATGAGACAAGCAGGGGCATTCGGGTTGGTACCCGAACTATCAGCGTGATCCTAAGTGGCTTGTTTTGGTCGCTGCACTTGGCCTTTTGCAAGCAAACTCGGTGTTTTCGCCGGTGGTGTCCCCAAATCGAGGGTGACCAAGCATGCAAGAAAGCGTGATGCAGCGCATGTGGAACAGCGGCTATCTTTCAGGTGGTAACGCTGCCTATGTGGAAGAGCTTTATGAGCTCTACCTGCACGACCCTAACGCTGTGCCAGAAGAATGGCGCACCAAATTTCAGACGTTGTCTTCAGACGGCAACGCTGCCACCGATGTATCGCACGCCACAATTCGCGATCAGTTTGTGCTGCTGGCAAAGAACCAGCGCCGCGCCCAACCGGTTTCCGCCGGCAGCGTGAGCAGTGAGCACGAGAAGAAGCAAGTTGAAGTACTGCGACTGATCCAGGCCTACCGGATGCGCGGCCACCAGGCGGCCCAGCTTGACCCGCTGGGGCTCTGGAAGCGTCCTGCACCTGCTGACCTGTCGATCAATCATTACGGCTTGACCAATGCCGATCTTGATACGACCTTCCGTGCCGGCGACCTGTTCATCGGCAAAGAGGAAGCGAGCCTACGCGAAATTCACGAAGCGTTGCAGCAGACATATTGCCGCACCATCGGCGCTGAGTTCACGCACATCACCGATTCCGAGCAACGCCACTGGTTCCAGCATCGCCTGGAAGGTGTGCGCGGTCGTCCGGTTTTGTCCGCAGACGTACGCAGCCACTTGCTTGAGCGCGTAACCGCTGCCGAAGGCCTGGAAAAATACCTGGGTACCAAATACCCGGGCACCAAGCGTTTCGGTCTGGAAGGCGGCGAAAGCCTGATCCCGATGCTCGACGAGCTGATCCAGCGTTCCGGTTCCTACGGCACCAAGGAAATCGTGATCGGCATGGCCCACCGTGGTCGCCTGAACGTGTTGGTCAACACCTTCGGCAAGAACCCGCGTGAGCTGTTCGACGAGTTCGAAGGCAAGAAGAAGGTCGAGCTGGGTTCCGGTGACGTTAAATACCACCAGGGTTTCTCGTCCAACGTGATGACCACCGGCGGTGAAGTTCACCTGGCCATGGCCTTCAACCCATCCCACCTGGAAATCGTTTCTCCAGTGGTCGAGGGTTCGGTCCGTGCTCGCCAGGATCGTCGTAACGACACCACCGGTGAAAAGGTCCTGCCGATTTCCATCCACGGTGACGCGGCATTCGCCGGTCAAGGCGTGGTCCTGGAAACGTTCCAGATGTCGCAGACCCGCGGCTTCAAGACTGGCGGTACCGTTCACATCGTCATCAACAACCAGGTTGGCTTCACCATCAGCAACCCGCTGGACGCGCGCTCCACCGAGTACGCGACCGACGTTGCCAAGATGATCCAGGCGCCGATCCTCCATGTGAATGGTGATGATCCGGAAGCCGTGTTGTTCGTGACCCAGTTGGCCATTGACTACCGCATGCAGTTCAAGCGTGACGTGGTGATCGACCTGGTCTGCTACCGCCGTCGCGGTCACAACGAAGCCGACGAACCAAGCGGCACCCAGCCGTTGATGTACCAGCAGATCACCAAGCAGCGCACCACCCGTGAGCTGTACGCCGAAAGCCTGACCAAGGCCGGCGTGGTTGACGATGCGCGTGTTCAGGCCAAGGTCGATGAATACCGCAACGCGCTGGACAATGGTCTGCATGTTGTAAAAAGCCTGGTCAAAGAGCCGAACAAAGAACTGTTCGTCGACTGGCGTCCGTACCTGGGCCACGCCTGGACTGCGCGTCACGATACGTCGTTCGATCTGAAAACCTTGCAGGAATTGTCCGCCAAGCTGCTGGAAATTCCTGAAGGCTTCGTGGTTCAGCGCCAAGTGGCGAAGATCTACGAAGACCGTCAGAAGATGCAAGCCGGCGGCCTGCCGATCAACTGGGGTTACGCCGAAACCATGGCGTACGCGACCCTGGCGTTCGAAGGTCACCCGATCCGCATGACCGGCCAGGACATCGGCCGTGGTACGTTCTCGCACCGTCACGCGGTATTGCACAACCAGAAAGACGCGGGCACCTACATCCCGTTGCAGAACCTGTACGAAGGCCAGCCACGTTTCGACCTGTACGATTCGTTCCTGTCCGAAGAAGCGGTTCTGGCGTTCGAATACGGTTACTCGACCACCACGCCAAACGCGCTGGTGATCTGGGAAGCCCAGTTCGGCGACTTCGCCAACGGCGCCCAGGTGGTGATCGACCAGTTCATCACCAGCGGCGAGCACAAGTGGGGTCGCCTGTGCGGTCTGACCATGCTGCTGCCACACGGTTATGAAGGTCAGGGTCCTGAGCACTCCTCGGCCCGTCTGGAGCGTTACCTGCAGCTGTGCGCCGAGCACAACATCCAGGTGTGCGTGCCGACTACCCCGGCCCAGATCTACCACTTGCTGCGTCGCCAGGTAATCCGCCCGCTGCGCAAGCCGCTGGTAGTGCTGACGCCGAAGTCGCTGTTGCGTCATAAATTGGCCATCTCGACCCTGGAAGATCTGGCGGATGGTTCGTTCCAGACCGTGATTCCAGAAATCGACACGCTGGACGCGGCAAAAGTGACTCGCCTGGTCCTGTGCAGCGGCAAGGTCTATTACGACTTGCTGGAAAAACGCCGTGCCGAAGGCCGCGAAGACATCGCCATCGTGCGTATCGAGCAGCTTTACCCGTTCCCGGAAGACGACCTGATGGAGGCCATCGCGCCTTACACCAACCTCACCAACGTGGTGTGGTGCCAGGAAGAACCGATGAACCAGGGCGCGTGGTACAGCAGCCAGCATCATTTGCGTCGCAGCATGGGTAACCACAACAAGGCGCTGAACCTGGAGTACGCCGGTCGTGATGCTTCTGCAGCACCTGCGTGTGGTTATGCGTCGATGCACGCCGAGCAGCAGGAAAAACTGCTGCAAGATGCTTTCACTGTTTAACGCCTTCGCGCTGACTGAAACCGAATTTTAAGGACCCACAGATAATGGCTATCGAAATCAAAGCCCCGTCATTCCCGGAATCGGTTGCCGATGGCACCGTTGCCACCTGGCACAAGAAACCAGGCGACGCTGTAAAGCGTGACGACCTGATCGTCGACATCGAGACCGACAAAGTCGTGCTGGAAGTGTTGGCCGAAGCTGACGGCGTGCTGGGCGCAATCGTTGCTGAAGAAGGCGCTACCGTTCTGTCGAACCAGGTACTGGGCTCGATCGAAGAGGGCAGCGCTGCTGCCGCTGCTCCTGCTGCAGCACCGGCAGCCGCCGCTGCCCCTGCCGCCGCTCCGGCTGCTGGCGCTGAAGACCCGATCGCTGCACCGGCTGCCCGTCAGCTGGCTGAAGAGAACGGCATCAACCTGGCGTCCGTCAAAGGCACCGGCAAAGACGGTCGCATCACCAAGGAAGACGTGGTTGCTGCTGTTGAAGCCAAGAAAAACGCTCCAGCTGCCGCACCTGCCAAGGCTGCTGCCCCGGCTGCCGCTGCTCCAGTGTTCGCCGCTGGCGACCGCACCGAGAAGCGTGTACCGATGACTCGCGTACGTGCCACCGTGGCCAAGCGTCTGGTTGAAGCACAGTCGAACATGGCGATGCTGACCACCTTCAACGAAGTCGACATGACCGAAGTCATGGCCCTGCGTTCGAAGTACAAGGATCTGTTCGAGAAGTCCCACAACGGCGTACGCCTGGGCTTCATGTCCTTCTTCGTGAAAGCGGCCACCGAAGCGCTGAAACGCTTCCCGGCTGTCAACGCTTCCATCGACGGCGGCGACATCGTTTACCATGGCTACGCAGACGTCGGCGTAGCCGTATCCAGCGACCGTGGCCTGGTGGTGCCGGTACTGCGTAACGCCGAGCTGATGAGCCTGGCTGAAATCGAAGGCGGCATCGCCGGCTTCGGCAAGAAAGCCCGTGACGGCAAGCTGACCATCGACGAGATGACCGGCGGTACCTTCACCATCACCAACGGTGGTACCTTCGGTTCGATGATGTCGACGCCGATCGTCAACCCGCCACAAGCCGCAATCCTGGGCATGCACAACATCATCCAGCGTCCGATGGCCATCAACGGCCAAGTCGTGATCCGCCCAATGATGTACCTGGCGCTGTCGTACGATCACCGCCTGATCGATGGTAAAGAAGCCGTGACTTTCCTGGTGACCATCAAGAACCTGCTGGAAGACCCGGCTCGTCTGCTGCTGGACATCTAAAGACGCAGCTGCACGTTGCGAGCTACAGGCTGTAGGAAAAAGCAGCTTGGCTTGCAACGTGTCGCTTGAAGCTTGTCGCTGAATAGAGGAACTATTTTCATGACGCAGAAATTTGACGTTGTAGTGATTGGTGCAGGTCCTGGCGGCTACGTTGCTGCCATCAAGGCCGCACAACTGGGCCTCTCGACTGCTTGCATCGAAAAATACACCGACAAGGAAGGCAAACTGGCGCTGGGCGGTACTTGCCTGAACGTCGGTTGCATTCCTTCCAAGGCGCTGCTGGACAGCTCCTGGAAATTCCACGAAGCCCAAGACGGCTTCGCGATCCACGGCATCAACCATGCTGGCGTGACCATGGACGTACCAGCAATGGTCGGCCGTAAAGCCAACATCGTTAAAGGCCTGACTTCCGGCGTTGCCACCTTGTTCAAGGCCAACGGCGTGACTTCCCTGCAAGGCCACGGCAAGCTGCTGGCTGGCAAGAAAGTTGAAATCACCAAGCCAGACGGCTCGACCGAAATCATCGAAGCCGAGAACGTGATCCTGGCCCCAGGTTCGCGTCCAATCGACATCCCGCCTGCTCCCGTTGACCAGAACGTGATTGTTGATTCGACCGGCGCCCTGGAATTCCAGGCTGTGCCTAAGCGCCTGGGCGTGATCGGCGCTGGCGTGATCGGCCTGGAACTGGGTTCGGTATGGTCCCGCCTGGGTTCCGAAGTGACTGTGCTGGAAGCCCTGGACACGTTCCTGCTGGCTGCCGACACCGCTGTCTCCAAAGAAGCGCTGAAAACCCTGACCAAACAAGGTCTGGACATCAAGCTGGGCGCTCGCGTGACCGGTTCGAAAGTCAACGGTGAAGAAGTTGTCGTCAACTACACCGACAAGGATGGCGAAAAAACCATCACTTTCGACAAGTTGATCGTAGCCGTGGGTCGCCGTCCAGTGACCACCGACCTGCTGGCTTCCGACAGCGGCGTGACCCTCGACGAGCGCGGCTACGTGCACGTTGACGATCACTGCGCAACCACTGTGCCTGGCGTCTACGCCATCGGCGACGTGGTTCGCGGCATGATGCTGGCGCACAAGGCTTCCGAAGAAGGCATCATGGTTGTCGAGCGCATCAAGGGCCACAAGACCCAGATGAACTACGACCTGATCCCATCGGTTATCTACACCCACCCGGAAATTGCATGGGTCGGCAAGAACGAACAGCAGTTGAAAGCTGAAGGCGTTGAAGTTAACGTCGGCACCTTCCCGTTTGCCGCTTCTGGCCGTGCCATGGCAGCCAACGACACCGGTGGTTTTGTCAAAGTCATCGCTGATGCCAAGACTGACCGCGTATTGGGCGTCCACGTGATTGGCCCGAGCGCTGCAGAACTGGTTCAGCAAGGCGCGATCGGTATGGAATTCGGCACCAGTGCCGAGGACCTGGGCATGATGGTCTTCTCCCATCCGACCCTGTCCGAAGCGTTGCACGAAGCAGCGTTGGCAGTGAATGGCGGCGCCATCCACATCGCCAACCGCAAGAAGCGCTAAGCGAGATAATAAGAAACCACGGCGGAGTTGCCCGTCGTGAGCCTTGCGCGCAAGACTCACCGCGGAATATCCGCTGGACGCAGCCTTGCGCAGCTTTACGGGGCTTGAGCCCCGCAAGTTGCGCAAGCAGCAGTCACAGGTGGCGCGGCACTCATAATGAGCGCAGCGCCGAATGCGCAGTACCTAACGAAGACGGTAAAAAGCATGAATCTTCACGAGTATCAGGGTAAGCAGCTGTTCGCTGAATACGGCCTGCCAGTTTCCAAGGGCTACGCAGTAGACACCCCGGAAGCAGCAGCAGAAGCTTGCGACAAAATCGGCGGCACTGAGTGGGTTGTCAAAGCCCAGGTCCACGCTGGTGGTCGCGGTAAAGCGGGCGGCGTTAAGCTGGTTCGCAGCAAAGAAGACGCCAAGGCCTTCGCACAGCAGTGGCTGGGCAAGCGTCTGGTGACTTACCAGACTGATGCCAATGGCCAGCCAGTCACCAAGATCCTGGTTGAATCGTGCACTGATATCGCTAAAGAGCTGTACCTGGGCGCTGTCGTTGACCGTTCGAGCCGTCGCATCGTGTTCATGGCTTCCACCGAAGGTGGCGTGGACATTGAGAAGATCGCCGAAGAAACCCCAGAAAAAATTCTGAAAGCCACTATCGATCCACTGGTTGGCGCTCAGCCATTCCAGGGTCGCGAGCTGGCTTTCCAGTTGGGCCTGGAAGGCAAGCAAGTTGCCCAGTTCGCCAAGATCTTCGTGGGTCTGGCCAAACTGTTCCAGGATCACGATCTGGCCCTGCTGGAAGTGAACCCGCTGGTGATCAAGGCTGACGGCGATCTGCACTGCCTGGACGCCAAGATCAACATCGACGCCAACGCCATGTACCGTCAGCCTAAGCTGAAGACTTTCCACGATCCGTCGCAAGACGATCCGCGCGAAGCGCACGCTGCCAAGTTCGAACTGAACTACGTAGCCCTGGAAGGTAACATCGGTTGCATGGTCAACGGTGCTGGCCTGGCCATGGGTACCATGGACATCGTCAACCTGCATGGCGGCAAACCAGCCAACTTCCTCGACGTGGGCGGTGGTGCTACCAAAGAACGCGTTACCGAAGCCTTCAAGATCATCCTGTCCGACTCCAACGTCGCTGCAGTACTGGTCAACATCTTCGGCGGCATCGTTCGTTGCGACATGATTGCCGAAGGCATCATCGGTGCAGTGAAAGAAGTCGGCGTTAAAATCCCGGTTGTTGTCCGCCTTGAAGGTAACAACGCTGAACTGGGCGCTAAAGTACTGGCAGAAAGCGGTTTGAACATCATCGCGGCTACCAGCCTGACCGACGCTGCTCAACAAGTTGTCAAAGCTGCGGAGGGCAAGTAATGAGCGTCCTGATCAATAAAGACACCAAAGTTATCTGCCAGGGTATTACCGGTTCGCAAGGTAGTTTCCACACCCAGCAAGCCATCGAATACGGCACCAAGATGGTTGGCGGCGTAACTCCGGGCAAAGGCGGCACCGAACACCTGGGCCTGCCAGTGTTCAACACCGTGAAAGATGCTGTAGCTGCCACTGGCGCCACCGCCAGCGTGATCTACGTTCCAGCTCCTTTCTGCAAGGACTCGATCCTGGAAGCGGCATTCGGCGGCATCAAGCTGATCGTCTGCATCACCGAAGGCATTCCTACCCTGGACATGCTGGACGCTAAAGTTAAGTGCGACGAGCTGGGTGTTACCCTGATCGGCCCTAACTGCCCAGGCGTGATCACTCCAGGCGAATGCAAGATCGGCATCATGCCAGGTCACATTCACTTGCCAGGTAAAGTCGGTATCGTTTCCCGTTCCGGCACCCTGACCTACGAAGCTGTGAAGCAGACCACTGACGCCGGTTTCGGTCAGTCGACTTGCGTCGGCATCGGCGGTGACCCGATCCCAGGTTCGAACTTCATCGACATCCTGAAACTGTTCCAGGAAGACCCGAAGACCGAAGCGATCGTCATGATCGGTGAGATCGGCGGTTCGGCTGAAGAAGAAGCGGCTGCCTACATCAAGGCACACGTGACCAAGCCGGTTGTTTCCTACATCGCTGGTGTGACTGCCCCTGCTGGCAAGCGCATGGGCCATGCTGGCGCAATCATCTCTGGCGGCAAGGGCACTGCAGACGAGAAGTTTGCTGCCCTGGAAGACGCAGGCGTTAAAACCGTGCGTTCGCTGGCAGACATCGGCAAGGCTTTGTCCGAGCTGACCGGTTGGGCTGTCAAGTAAGCCACGCGCTTAGCTGACGCTTCATCCACACAAAGGCCACCTTCGGGTGGCCTTTGTGCTTTCTGCGGTTTGCTGATCCATCATTTAAGTATGAAAACGCGACATTAAGATGTCGCTTATCGGACAGTCCGCCCCGCAACAGTGCGTTTGTCAGCCCGATTCTGTAACCTACCCGCCTCTTTATGCGTGCGCATCCCAAAAGGAAGCCCCGCGCTAGACCGGTCGGCTCCCATAAGGGCCGGCAGTATTTCCCTCATCCATAGGGAATCCCTCTCTAAATTCCGATTCAGTAGTGTGGTATTTCCCGAAATGAAAGTGTTGAAAAGCCAGGATGTCCTGGCGTTGGGCTTTATGACGTTTGCCCTGTTCGTGGGCGCCGGCAACATCATCTTCCCGCCTATCGTTGGTTTGCAGTCCGGACCTCATGTCTGGATGGCAGCGTTGGGCTTTCTGATCACCGCAGTGGGTTTGCCGGTGGTCACCGTGATCGCCCTGGCCAAGGTCGGTGGCGGTATGGATGCGTTGAGCAGCCCGATCGGCAAGATCGCCGGTGGCCTGCTGGCGGCGGCGGCGTATCTGGCGGTAGGGCCGCTGTTCGCCACCCCGCGTACCGCGACCGTGTCCTTTGAAGTGGGCCTGGCGCCGCTGACCGGCGAAAGCCCGCTGGCGCTGTTCCTCTACAGCTCGGTGTATTTCCTGGTGGTGTTCTTCGTTTCCCTGTACCCAGGGCGTTTGCTGGACACCGTCGGTCGCTTCCTCGCACCGCTGAAGATCATCGCGCTGGCCGTCCTCGGTATCGCCGCCTTTGCCTTGCCGGCCGGTGAAGTGGGCGTCGCCACCCCGGAATACGTGGCTGCACCGTTCTCCCAAGGCTTCATCAATGGTTACCTGACCATGGATACCCTGGGCGCCCTGGTGTTTGGCATCGTGATCGTCAACGCCATTCGCTCCCGTGGCGTCGAGTCGCCGAAGCTGATCACCCGCTACGCGATCATCGCGGGCCTGATCGCCGGTGTGGGCCTGGCGCTGGTGTATGTCAGCCTGTTCCGCCTGGGTTCGGGCAGCCATGCGGTTGCCGCGGGCGCGAGCAACGGCGCTGCGGTGCTGCATGCTTACGTACAACACACCTTCGGCTCCTTGGGCAGCGGCTTCCTGGCCGTGCTGATCTCCCTGGCATGCCTGGTCACTGCCGTGGGCCTGACTTGCGCGTGCGCCGAGTACTTCAGCCGTATCCTGCCGCTGTCCTACAAGACGCTGGTGGTGATCCTGGCGCTGTTCTCGCTGTTCGTGTCCAACCTGGGCCTGACCAAGCTGATCGCGTTCTCGATTCCGGTGCTCACAGCGATCTACCCGCCGTGCATCGTGTTGGTGGCCTTGAGCTTCTGCAAAGACTTCTGGCAGGAGCAGGGCCGCATTGTCGGTCCGGTGATGCTGGTGTCGTTCATCTTTGGTTGCATCGACGCACTCAAGGGCGCCGGTTTCGCAGACTGGTTGCCGGCGCAACTGACCAACCTGCCGCTGAGCGAGCAAGGCCTGGCCTGGCTGGTGCCGTCGGTGATGGTTTTGGTGGTGGCCGTTGTGATTGATCGGATGCTTGGCAAGCGCAGCGAAGCGATCGCTTGATCCGCTGAAGGCTCTGCCGAAATGCCCCGTATCAATCGATACGGGGCATTTTTTTTGGGCGTCAGGCAGTGTCTTTTAGCTTGGGCTAACGTCGAAGGGGTTAGGAAAACTTCAAGTTGAAACGCGCTCGTCATAAGGACCCGCATGTCGTTTATCGAAACCAATCAGATCCATCTGCTTGCCGCGCTCTGGTTCGTCCTGTGCTGGGGTGGCTACACCCGTTATGCCACCTGGAAAGCCCGCGACACGGCCTGCCTGGCCAGTGTGCTGCACCTGTATCGCGAAGACTGGATGCGCCGCATGCTGCTGCGCGACAACCGCATCGCCGACGCCAGTGTGATCGGCAACCTGGAACGCAATGCCTCGTTCTTCGCCTCCAGCACCTTGATCATCCTCGCTGGCATTCTCACCGTGCTCGGCGCCTCAGAGCGCGCGGTGTCGTTGCTGGCGGATATCCCCATGGTGCAGCAGGCGTCCCAGGGCATGTCGGAGATCAAGCTGTTGTGCCTGGCGCTGGTGTTTGTCTATGCGTTCTTCACGTTCAGTTGGTGCATGCGCCAGTACAACTTCGCGGCGGTGCTGGTGGGCTCGGCGCCGATGATCGGTGAGCGGCATGTGTCGGAGCAGGAGCGCAATGCGTTTGCCCTGCGCGCGGCGCGTGTGATTTCCATGGCGGCCAACCAGTTCAACTTCGGCCTGCGTTCTTATTACTTCGGCATGACCATGCTGGCGTGGTTTGTCAGTCCTTGGTTGTTCATGTTGATGAGCAGTGGGGTGGTGTTGGTGCTGTACCGTCGGGAGTTTCATTCCGACGTGCTGCAAGTGATGGTGTATACGCAGACGGACACGCCGCCGCCGGAGCCGGCTAAAGAAGTGGGCTAACTAAGGCCTTTAAATAAAAACGCCAGACAAAAAAAGCCCGCTATCTAAGCGGGCTTTCTTTTTGCAGCCAAGCTATTTCAAGCCGCGGTCTCAAGAACCGGTGGCAGGGGTAGCAGGTGCTGCTTCTTTTGCGGCGGCTTCGTTCGATTCAGCCTGAGCTTTGGCAGCATCGGCGTTTTCTTTCGCAGCGTCGTTCACTTTATCCTGAGCCTTCGCCATATCTTTCTGAGCTTGCTCAGAGTGCGCGGCGGCGTCTTGGGCTTTGTCTTCGGATTTTTTGTCGCAGGCAGCGAGACCGAGGGCAGCGGCGAGCATCATGGAAATAGCTAAAGTCTTGCGCATGGGTGTTTCTCCTTATTGAAGATATCTACTGGCCTTTCGAGCATGGCGGTTCGGCATTAGTTCCTTTTATTCCATAGATATATAAATCCCTGACTAACCGGAACTTTTGCCCGCCCACCCCTTCCGCGAATCAACACTAATAAGAGTCTGGAACGAATGACCGAAAATCCCCTGTTAGAGCGCGCGACGCGCTTTGTTTCAGCCTTGCGCCATTGTCAGGTGCTGGGCATTACCGCTCATCAGGCCAGCGAGGAGGGCATCACCTTGATCATGCCCTACGCGGCGCATTTGGTCGGTGATCCCCAGTCGGGCGTGATCCATGGCGGCGCGCTGACCTCCCTGATGGACACCGCCTGCGGCATGGCCACCCTGTGTGTGCTGCCGGAATTCGAAGTGTGTCCGACCCTCGACCTGCGCGTTGACTACATGCATCCCGCGGCACCCCACAAACCCGTGTATGGGTTCGCTCAATGCTACCGGGTGACCACCGACGTGATCTTCACCCGTGGCTTCGCCTATCAGGACGACCCCCAGCAACCCATTGCCCATGTGGTGGGCACGTTCATGCGCATGGGCAAGCGCCTCAAGGGCACCCAAGGATTGGGCAGTACGGTCAAGGGAGAGCAGGTATGACGCACCGATTCAAGACCCGCCTGGAGCAGGCCCATGAGCGTGGCGATTACGAGGCGCTGCTCGATCTGATTCCCTACGCCAAGCTCATCGGCATTGAGTGCACGCGGCTGGGGGATGAGCTGCTGTTCCGCCTGCCGGCCAACAAGGACAATATTGGTAACCCCATATTGCCGGCGCTGCACGGCGGCGTGATCGCAGGCTTTATGGAGCTGTCGGCGGCGCTGCACCTGCTGGTGTTCACGGGCGCGCCGGGCATCCCGAAAATCATCGATTTTTCCCTGGATTACCTGCGCGCCGGGCAGTTTCGCGACACCTACGCCAAATGCCAGGTGTGGCGCCAGGGCCGACGGGTGGCGAACGTGGCGATCACCGCCTGGCAAAGCACGGCGGCCGAGCCGATCGCCACTGCTCGGGCGCATTTCAAGATCGAGGAACAGGGCCGCCCTTGAAATCCTGGTCTTAGCCCCCAACTTTGATGACAACCCGCCGCCAACCCTCAAGGGCGCGGCCACTGCCATCCAATTGGAGTTTGATGACCATGAGTGTGGAAACTCAAAAGGAAACCCTGGGCTTCCAGACCGAGGTGAAGCAACTGCTGCACCTCATGATCCATTCGCTGTATTCCAACAAGGAAATTTTCCTTCGCGAATTGATCTCGAACGCCTCTGACGCTGTCGACAAATTACGTTTCGAAGCCCTGTCCAAGCCTGAGTTGCTGGAAGGTGGCGCCGAACTGAAAATCCGTGTGAGCTTTGATAAGGACGCCAAGACCGTCACGATCGAAGACAACGGCATCGGCATGAACCGCGAAGACGCGATTACCCATTTGGGCACCATCGCCAAATCCGGTACGGCCGACTTCATGAAGAACCTGTCGGGTGATCAGAAGAAAGATTCGCACCTGATCGGCCAGTTCGGCGTGGGCTTCTATTCTGCCTTCATCGTGGCTGACCAAGTGGAAGTGTTCAGCCGTCGTGCCGGCCTCGACGCCAGCGAAGGCGTGCACTGGTCGTCTAAAGGCGAGGGCGAATTCGAAATCGCCACTGTCGACAAGGCAGACCGTGGTACCCGCATCGTCCTGCACCTCAAATCCGGCGAAGACGAATTCGCCGATGGCTGGCGCCTGCGCAACATCGTCAAGAAGTACTCCGATCACATCGCCCTGCCAATCGAGTTGCCGAAAGAACAAGCGGCTGCCGAAGGCGAAGAGGCTCCTGCCCAGGAATGGGAAGTGGTCAACCGCGCCAGCGCGCTGTGGACCCGTCCGCGTACCGAGATCAAGGACGAGGAATACCAGGAGTTCTACAAGCACATCGGTCACGACTACGAAAACCCGCTGAGCTGGAGCCACAACAAGGTCGAGGGCAAGCTGGAATACAGCTCGCTGCTCTACGTACCGGCCCGTGCTCCGTTCGACCTGTACCAGCGTGAAGCGCCGAAAGGCCTGAAGCTCTATGTGCAGCGCGTGTTCGTGATGGACCAGGCGGAATCCTTCCTGCCGCTGTACCTGCGCTTTATCAAAGGTGTGGTCGACTCCAACGATTTGTCGCTGAACGTGTCGCGGGAAATCCTGCAGAAAGACCCGATCATCGACTCCATGAAGTCGGCGCTGACCAAGCGTGTCCTCGACATGCTGGAAAAACTGGCGAAGAACGAGCCTGAGCAATACAAAGGCTTCTGGAAAAACTTCGGCCAGGTCATGAAAGAAGGCCCGGCGGAAGATTTTGCCAACAAAGAAAAAATCGCTGGCTTGCTGCGTTTTGCTTCGACTCACGAAGAAGGCGGCGAGCAAGTGGTGTCCCTGGCCCGAATACCTGGCACGCGCCAAGGAAGGTCAGGACAAGATCTACTACCTGACCGGCGAAACCTACGCCCAGGTCAAGAACAGCCCGCACCTGGAAGTCTTCCGCAAGAAAGGCATCGAAGTGCTGCTGCTGACCGACCGTATCGATGAGTGGCTGATGAGCTACCTCAACGAGTTCGACGGCAAGTCCTTCGTCGACGTGGCCCGTGGTGACCTGGACCTGGGTAACCTGGACTCCGAAGAAGAGAAGAAAGAAGCCGAAGAAGTCGCCAAGTCCAAAGAAGGCCTGGTTGAGCGGATCAAGGCGTCCCTGGGCGAGGCGGTCAGCGAAGTGCGGGTTTCCCACCGTCTGACCGACTCCCCGGCGATCCTGGCTATCGGTGAAGCGGACCTGGGCATGCAGATGCGCCAGATCCTCGAAGCCAGCGGCCAGAAGGTGCCGGATTCCAAGCCGATCTTCGAATTCAACCCGGCTCACCCGTTGATCGAGAAACTCGACGGCGAGCAAAGCGAAGAGCTGTTTGGCGACCTGTCGCACATCCTCTTCGACCAAGCGGCCCTGGCCGCTGGCGACAGCTTGAAAGACCCGGCCGCCTATGTGCGCCGCCTGAACAAGCTGTTGGTTGAACTGTCGGTTTGACCCTGATGTAGAAAAACCCGCTTCGGCGGGTTTTTTCGTTCTAGTGCACCTCAACTGGAGTAAATGATGAGCCAAGTCACTGTACGTTCCGTGGTCTATCAGATTGATGGCCAGTCTTATGAAAGCCGCCTCGCGTTCGATGCCAGCCACAAGGGCCCGCTGCCGGGCCTGCTGATGGCGCCGAACTGGATGGGGGTGAGTGCGGGTGCCGAAGAGATCGCCAAGAGCGTCGCCAGCAAGGGCTACGTGGTGCTGATCGCCGACCTGTACGGGCAGACCGTGCGTCCGTCGAATGGCGATGAAGCTGGCGCGGCGATGATGCCGTTGAAGAATGACAACCCTAAGCTGCTCAAGCTCATGCAAGCAGCGCTTGATCAACTGCAGGGCCAGGCCGAGGTTGATACTTCGAAGCTGGCGACCTTCGGTTTCTGCTTTGGCGGTTTCTGCTCGCTGGAGCTGGCGCGGACCGGTGCGCCCTTGAAGGCTGCGGTCTCGTTCCACGGCACCATCGACACCCAGAACCCGGCCGGTGCCAAGCACGTCAAGGGTTCAGTGCTGGTGCTGCATGGTGCGTCCGACCCATTGGTGCCGAAAGCGCAACTGCCGGCGTTCGAAGATGAAATGAACGCGGCCGGTGTGGATTGGCAATTGCTGAGCTATGGCGGCGCGGTGCATTCCTTCACCGATCCCCATGCCAATGTGCCGGGCAAGATGATGTATGACGCGAAGACGGCCAAGCGGGCGTTCAAGTCGATGCGTGATTTGTTGGATGAAGTGTTCCAGGGCTGATTGTTCAGCGCCTGTGCTGGCCTCTTCGCGAGCAAGCCCGCTCCCACATTTGAGGGTGTTCACAGATCAAAATGTGGGAGCGGGCTTGCTCGCGAATGCTATCTCACCGGCAACTCAATTCTTTCAGACTCACCCGGCACCGTCGGCCAATCCCCAGCCGCCCAGCGCTGCCTGGCCTGTTCGATCACCGCCGGATCACTCGCGACAAAATTCCAATTGATCCGCCGTGGCCCATCCAACGGCGCGCCGCCAAATACCACCAAGTGGCAATCGCTCTCGGCGAACAGCGTCATCTCCTGACCGGCGGGCAAGACCACCAGGCTATGCACCTCAAGCAGTTCACCGTCCAACTGTGCTTCACCTTCCAGCACGTACACCGCTCGTTCCTCATGCTCATCCGGAACCAGCAGCGTCGTGGCCGTCTGCATCTGCACCTCGGCGTACAGTGTGGGTGACAGCACCGGCACCGGCGACTTGAGGCAGAACCCATCGCCCGCGATCATGCGGACCTGCACGCCCAGGTTGTCACTCACCGGCAGGCTCGCTGCCGGGTGGTGGCTGTAATGCCCCGGTCCCGTCTCATGGTCCTTGGGCGAGGCCAGCCACACTTGTAGCCCGTGCAGGCTGAAACCGCTGGCCTTGAGCGGCTCGGGGGTGCGTTCGACATGGGCAATCGCGCTGCCGGCGGTCATCCAGCTCACATCACCGGCCTGCACCACCTGGTCCGAACCCAGGCTGTCCTTGTGCTGCAAAGCGCCTTCAAACAGATAGGTGAGGGTCGACAGCCCGATATGCGGATGCTGGCGGATATTCATGCCATCGCCCGGTGCATAGCGGGTGAGCAGCATATGGTCGAAAAACACAAAGGGCCCGACGCTGCGGCATTCCCGCGACGGCAGCGGGCGCAGGATCGGTTGGCCTTCGACGTCTTCGAGGCGAGGGCGGATCACGGTGAGGGGGGTCATGGCACGTCCCAGTCTGAGCGGGTTAGATGAAGCTGAGCATAACCCGCTCGGTAGGATGTTGCTGCTATTGGCTGAAGGCGCCTTCCGACAGCTTTGTCTCGATAGTGACTTCGGCGGTGGTCATCAGCTTGTGCACCGGGCAGCGATCCGCCACACGGTGCAGTTCGTCGCGTTGCTCGTCGGTGAGCACGCCCTTGAGCGTCAGCTTGACGTTGAGCTTGTATTTGCCCTTTTGCTCTTCGGTGGCGTCGTGGGTGACTTCCACGGTCACGCCGGTCAGCGGGATGTCTTTCTTCTGTGCGTAGAGCTTGACGGTCAGGGCTTTGCACGACGCCAGCGCGGCATCGAAGTAGTCGTGGGGGGAGGGCGCCGAATCGTCGCCGCCCAGGCTTTTGGGCAGGTCGGTAAACAACTCGTGGTTATTGATGTTGACGCTATGACGGAAGTTGTCCTGATTCAGGGTATTCACGGTAACAGGCATGGTAAACCTCACAGGGTGGCAGGATGAAGGTCATGCAGTTATAGAGCATGCTGGCACTTCGGTGTTCCGCGTTTTTTTGCCGGATGAACCCTGGCAGCGTGAGCAAGGTCTACCCGTATCAGCCCTTATCGAGGTTTTATCGTGCCCTGGACCCGCCTGACGCTGGCCCTGTTGTTCGCCGCCAGCAGCTTTGCTGCGCAGGCTCGCGACTACGCCTATAGCGATGCGCACCTGCATTACGTGGATTTCTTCCAGGAAACCGCGGGCATGGACAAGTTGCTCAAGGCCATGGCCGACAGCCGTATCGAGCATGTGATGATTTCCGGCATACCCGTTGCGAAAAAATGGCACGAAGACGAACCCAAGCGGCCGCGTTACTACGCCGGTGATGACGCCGATGCCTACTGGTACAGCGCCACCGACGTGATCGTCGCCGCAGCGCTCAACAAGCTGACCCCCGAGCAACGCCGCCACTTCCATCCGTTCCTGTCCGGCTTCAACCCTAACGACAAGAACTCGGCCGCCCATATCCAGCGCATGCTCGACCTCAACCCAGGGCTGTGGCAGGGCATTGGCGAAGTCTTCACCCGTCATGACGACCTCACGGCCATCACCGCAGGCGACACCCCGCGCGCCAATAACGAAGCCATGACCCGCATCTATCACTTGGCGGCAGAAAACGACCTGCCGGTGATGCTGCACTCCAACATCACCTCCAAGCGCGAGCGCAACCCGCTGTACCTGGCCGAAGTGGAAGAGCCGCTGCGCAACCATCCGCACACGCGCTTTATCTGGGCCCATGCCGGTACCAGCAAGGAAATCCATCGTCATCAGGTGCAGATGGACTTTTTGCTGCCGACCTTGAGTCGCCTGCTGGAGGCCTATCCCAACCTGTACATCGACCTGTCCTGGAGCATGCTCACGCCGTATCTGCTGGATGATACCGGCCAGCCTCGCCCCGAGTGGGTAGCGCTGGTGGAACGCTTCCCTGAGCGGTTTATGTTGGGTTCGGACGTAGTAGGGCGTTTCAACAAGTTGGGTAAGAAAATACGAAGCTTCGATCCCTTTTTGGATGCCTTGCCGGAGGCCGTCGCCCATAAAGTGGCGCGGGACAACTTCCTGGCCATCCTGCCTAAAGCTACCCGCGATGGAGTGGCGCGTTGATATCGCGTTTTCGTCTTACGCAAAGGCGCTCATAGGCCGATACCTTTCAAGAGCCAGCTGCAAATGGATGCAGCGCATTTGGAAGGAGCCAAGGCATGAGTATCAGAAGTCTGAATATCGCCCCGCGCGCAGGCCTGGGATTTGGCCTGTTGGCGTTGATGGTATTTGCCCTGGGCGGTTTCGCCTTGTTGCAGATGGCCAATATGCGCCAACAGTCGGATCAGGTGGAAAACAACTGGCTGCCCAGCGTGATGGCCGTGGGGGAGATGAGCCAGGACCTGTTGCGCATCCGGGCGCTGACCTTGCGCCTGCTGGTCAACCGCGATCCCCAGGCGCTGGCGCAGAACGAGCAAAAACTCAGCGACCTCAAAAACGGCCTTCACCATGCGCAAACGCTTTATGAAGCGCTGATCGTGTTGCCCGAGGAGCGTACGCTGTTTGATCGCTTCAAGGCCCAGGAGCAGCAGTACCTGCAACGCCAGGAGCAGGTCGTGGGGTTTTCCAAGGCCAATCAGCTGGAAGACGCGATCAGGGTGGTCAACGGTGAGATGAACCAACTCGCTGATGAAATGGCCGCGACCCTGCACGATCTGGTTAACCTCAACAAAGCCAATGCCAATCAGGCTGCCAGCCTGGCACAAAGTGTGTTCAGCCAGTCGCGCAGTTGGGTGATCGGCATGATCGTGCTCACCGCACTGATCACCATCGGCCTGGCCGTGTGGCTGACGCGCAGCATCGTGTTGCCCCTGGCCCCAGTCGCTGAAAGTCGCCCAGGGCGTGGCCAGTGGCGATCTGACCGGCGAGATCCATGTGAGTGGCAACGATGAGCCCGCGCGCCTGCAGCAGGCGCTCAAGGGCATGCAGGACAACCTGCGCGACACCATCCGGCGTATTGCCGAATCGTCGAACCAGCTGGCGTCCGCCTCGGAGGAGCTCAGTTGCGTGACTGAAGATGCCACTCGCGGCCTGCACCAGCAGAACCAGGAAATCGAGCAGGCCGCCACGGCGGTGAACCAGATGACGGCGGCGGTGGAGGAGGTGGCAAGCAACGCGGTGGCCACGTCCCAGGCTTCACGCGAGTCCGACCGCATTGCCCAGCATGGGCGTGAGCAGGTGCATCAGACCGTGGTGTCAATCGAGGCGCTGGCCACCGATGTCACCGACAACGTGACCCAGGTCGAGGACCTGGCGCAAAAGGTGTATGGCATCAGTAAGGTGCTGGACGTGATTCGCTCGATTGCCGAGCAGACCAACCTGCTGGCGTTGAACGCGGCGATTGAAGCGGCGCGCGCCGGGGATGCCGGACGTGGGTTTGCGGTAGTAGCCGACGAAGTGCGGGCTTTGGCTCATCGCACCCAGCAGTCGACCCAGGAAATCGAGCAGATGATCAGCGGGATCCAGCAGGGTACCGATCAGGCGGTCAGCTCGATGCAGCAAAGCAATAGCCGAGCGCGTTCTACGCTGGACATCGCCAAATCGGCGGGTACGGCACTGGAGGAAATCGCCTCGGCGTTCACCTTGATCAACGAGCGCAACCTGGTGATCGCCAGCGCGTCGGAGCAGCAGGCAGCGGTGGCGCGGGAGGTAGATCGCAATTTGATGAACATCCGCGACCTGGCGCATCAGACGTCCACGGGGGCGAACCAGACCAGTGCGGCGAGCCAGGAGTTGTCGCGGTTGGCGGTGGACTTGAACACCATGGTGGCGCGGTTTTCGGTGTAACCGCTTTGTGTGGCGAGGGAGCTTGCTCCCGTTCGACTGCGCAGCAGTCGCTTGGGCCGCTTCGCAGCCCAACGGGAGCAAGCTCCCTCGCCACAGGGTTGGCAATTGCCCACAAAAAAGCCCCGAACCAGTCGGGGCTTTTTCATGCAATCAAGCTACAGGTCTTACTGACCCTGCCAGCGTTTCAGCACCAGGGTAGCGTTAGTGCCACCAAAGCCGAAGCTGTTGCTCATCACGGTGTCGATTTTTGCATTCTCAACGGTCTTGGTCAGGATCGGCATGTCAGCCACCACCGGATCAATCTCGTCGATGTTCGCCGAGCCGGCCATGAAGTTGCCTTCCATCATCAGCAGGCAGTAGATCGCTTCGTGAACGCCAGCGGCGCCCAGGGAGTGACCGGACAGGCTCTTGGTAGAGCTGATGGCCGGAGCCTTGTCGCCGAATACCGCACGCACGCCTTCCATTTCCTTGGCGTCGCCGACCGGAGTCGAGGTGCCGTGGGTGTTCAGGTAGTCGATTGGGGTATCTACAGTGGACATAGCCATCTGCATGCAACGGATGGCGCCTTCACCGCTAGGGGCAACCATATCGTAGCCGTCGGAAGTGGCGCCGTAGCCGACGATTTCCGCGTAGATCTTGGCACCACGGGCCAGAGCGTGTTCCAGCTCCTCGACCACCACCATGCCGCCACCCCCGGCGATGACGAAACCGTCACGCTTGGCGTCGTAGGCGCGGGAGGCCTTTTCCGGGGTTTCGTTGTACTGGGTGGACAGTGCGCCCATGGCGTCGAACAGGAACGATTGGCTCCAATGCTCTTCTTCACCGCCGCCGGCGAACACGATGTCCTGCTTGCCCAGCTGGATCTGCTCAACCGCAGTACCGATGCAATGTGCACTGGTGGCGCAGGCAGAGGAGATCGAGTAGTTCACGCCCTTGATCTGGAACGGCGTGGCCAGGCAGGCGGAAACGGTGCTGCCCATGGTCCGCGTGACACGGTACGGGCCAACGCGCTTCACGCCTTTTTCGCGCAGGATGTCCAGCGCTTCCATCTGGTTCAGGGTCGATGCGCCGCCCGAACCGGCGATCAGGCCGGTGCGTACGTTCGAGACCTGGTCTTCGCTCAGGGCCGGAGTCGGCGATTGCGTCTTTCATGGCCAGGTAGGCGTAAGCGGCAGCGTGGCCGACGAAGCGATAGATCTTGCGATCGATCAGTTCTTCGAGGGGCAGGTCGATGGAGCCGGAAACCTGGCTACGCAGACCCATTTCGGCATATTCCGGGTTGAAGCGGATGCCAGGGCGACTTGCACGCAGGTTAGCGGTGACGGTCTCTTTGTCATTGCCCAGGCAAGAAACAATGCCCAGACCAGTGATAACGACGCGGCGCATGCGGATAACCCTTAAAAGTTGTCAGTGGATGTGAATACGCCGACCCGAAGGCCTTCGGCAGTATAGATCTCGCGACCGTCGACGCTCACCGAACCATCGGCGATGGCCAGGTTCAGCTTGCCCTTGAGGACGCGCTTGATTTGAATGTTGTAGGTGACTTTCTTGGCGGTCGGCAGGACCTGGCCAAAGAACTTCACTTCGCCCGAACCCAGGGCGCGACCGCGGCCCGGCAAGCCTTGCCAGCCGAGGAAGAAACCGACCAACTGCCACATGGCGTCAAGGCCCAGGCAGCCTGGCATGACAGGATCGCCTTCGAAATGGCAGGCGAAGAACCACAGGTCCGGGGTGATATCCAGCTCGGCGACCAATTCACCTTTGCCGTACTTGCCACCCTCTTCGCTGATATGGGTGATGCGATCCACCATCAGCATGTTCGGGGCGGGCAGTTGCGCGTTACCTGGGCCGAACAGCTCACCGCGACTGCAGCGCAGCAGGTCTTCCCGAGTAAAGGCGTTTTGTTTGGTCATGCGAGCTCCTCAATAATCCCATGCGGCAGGGTAGGGTAAATCTTCCCGAACCGAATGAAGCGTTCATGCCTCATGTCGGCAGCCTACACATAGACTATTGCGTTGTAGTGAAAGTCACAGCGGTAAGGTACTGAATGTACACTTGTTCACTGAAATTTTAAACCGGGCCTGTTTATCGGCCCGTTCGGGTGCCTAAGACTGCCGCACTTTCGTCTTTCACGCCAGTCAGACTTGGCTGATGGCGCGGCGCTATTGCACCCAGCGCTGTAGGATTTGCTGCAAATCCGTGCGTTTGAACGGCTTGGCCAGGTAATCGTTCATTCCCGCTGCCAGGCAGGCTTCACGGTCGCCCTGCAAGGCGTTGGCGGTCAGCGCGATGATCGGCAAGTCGGCACAGCCCGGCAACTGACGAATCTGCCGGGTGGCTTCGTAGCCGTCGATCAACGGCAGCCGGCAATCCATCAGGATTGCCGTGAAAATAAGGCTCTCGGCGCTGCGGATCGCTTCGGCACCGTCGGTGGCCAGGCTCACTTCAAACCCCAGGCTGCGCAGCATGGCTTCGACCACGGTGCGGTTGACCGGGTTGTCTTCCACCAGCAGCACATGGCGACCATCGCCCGCGCTGGCTTTGCCGTCGGCGTCGCTGGCAATCGCCGGCACGCTGTGCTGGTCGATGGCCAGGGGAATTTCCAGGGTGAACACCGAACCGCGGCCTTCCTCGCTCTGGGCGCGCAGGGTGCCGCCCATGCGTTCGGCCAGGGTACGGGCGATGGGCAGGCCCAGGCCCGGTGCCGCCGTAACGTCTTGAAATGGAACTGTCGGCCTGTTGGAACGCGTCGAACATCGCCTCCAGGCGTTCGGCAGAAATGCCGATGCCACTGTCGCGCACGGTGCAGGTGAACCACACCAGTTCATGGTCGAGGGTCTGCCAATGGGGCTCGACGCTGACGCTGCCGTGCTCGGTGAACTTCAAGGCGTTGCCGATCAGGTTCACCAGGATCTGGCGGATCCGCGTCGGGTCACCCTGCACGTGCAAGGCGTCCATCCCCAGCGGGATCGCCAGTTGCAGCGCCAGCCCACGTTGCTGGGCGCTGTGCTGGAAGGCCTGGGCGCAGCTGTTGATCAGGTCCGCCAGGTTGAACGGAATATGCTCCAGCTCCAGGGCGGCGCGTTCGATCCGTGAGAAGTCGAGGATATCGTTGATGACCTTGAGCAAATGCTCGGTGGACTCCGACGCCAGCGCCGCGTATTCAGTCTGCTCCTCGGTCATCTCGGTGGTTTCCAGCAACTGCAACATACCCAGCACGCCGTTCATGGGGGTACGCAGTTCATGGCTCATCATGGCCAGGAAGTCTGACTTGGCGTTGTTGGCGCGCTCGGCCTCTTCGCGGGTCTGGATCAACTGGGCCATGGCCTGTTGCTGTTCGCGACTGGCCTGGTTGAGGCCCTCGGCAAGGTTGTTGATATGCCGCGACAGGTCGCCCAGCTCCGAGTCATCCACAATCGGCAGCGGCGTCTGGTAGTCGCCTTGCTGGATCGCCTTCACCGCATGGCCCATGGCGCTGATCGGCTGCGACAGGCTGGCGGCCAGGCGCCGTGCGAGCAGGAAGGTAAACAGCAGGGCGAACAGCGCGAGGATACCGGCCTTGAACAGGATCTCCTGCTGGCGCTGGCTGAACGCATCGTTGGACATGCCGACGATCACCCGGCCCAGGTAGTCCGCGCGCGGGGCCTTGGGTTCGTTGAGGTTGTCCTGGAAAAAATCATTGCCCAGCTGGATATGTTGCAGGCGGATCGGCGCCTGGAACACTTTCACCGACAGCGAACGGTCGTGCTTCTCCGACGGTTGCTCGACATACACCAGAATGTTCTCGCTGCTGTCCTGGATCTCCAGGAAACGCACATGGGGTGTGGCCAGCGTGGCGCGCAACAGGCTGTCGAGCACGTCATTGTTGCCGGATATCACCCCGTACTCAGTGGCGGGCGCCAGTTGGTTGGCGATCAGTTGGCCGGTGTGGTCCAGTTCCTGGCGCAAATCCTGGATACGCACGAAGGTGAAGAAGCTGATCAACAGCAACGTCAGCAACAGCGCCGGGCCCAGGGTGATGAGCTGGGTTCGCGTGTTGATGTCCCAACGACGACGCAAGGTCATGGGCGTTTTTCTCCTTCGGCCAATCGGGCGCCGACACTGGCTTCATCCACCTGTTCGATCCCCAGTGAGCGCGCGACTTGCGGGTTGCCCACGACTTTGAAGCGTTCCGGGTACAGCGAGCGCGGCCAGTTGGCCGGCGAGTGGTCGAGCAGGCGGTCGAGCACGGCCAACCAGTCGGCCTGGTCGCTGTAGGTGCTGGCCAGGCTGCCGGCCCGCACGAAGCCCGCGTTCGGGCCTATCAGCGGCAATTGCTGGGCGTAACTGCTCAGCAACAGGTTCTTCGCGGTTTTCGGGTTGTACAGCTGCGGGTCGTCGAGGCCGAGCAGCACGTCACTGTTGCGGAACAGGGTCTGCAGCGGCCGACTGTCATTAATGTTGTCCCACAGCTGCGGCATGATCTCCAGGCCCAGCGGCGCGGCATGCTGGCGCAGTTCGGGCAGCAGGAACTCACTGTCGGCGCCATAGAGCACGCCGATGCGTCGCGCCTGCGGCAGGATGCCCGCGATCAGGCGCAGTTGGCGATCCAGCGGCGGGTCGCTCCACAGCAGGCTGATGCGGGGGTGCGGCATGCTGCCCAGGCGCTGATGGGCTTGCAGGCGGCTGATGCGCAGCACCAGGGTCGGTGGGCCCTGAGGCTCTTGCAGGCGCCAGTCGAGGCCTGGCAGGTCCAGCAAAATCAGACGGGTGTTGGCCGGCAGTCGACCGGGTGCCGGCAAGTCTTTGAGGGCGGTGAAGGTGACACGGTCTTCAGGGCGTTGCTGGGCCAGGGCCTGGGCAAAGGCTTGCACACCGGCGCCGTCTTCGGCGGCGGTCAGCAGGATGTCGGCGCTCCACGCCGGCGCCGCCAACAGCAGGCACGCGAGCAGCACGGCACGCCGCCAGAGCCGAGTGATCAACACGCCAGTCATCCTTGACGAGTCGCCCATGTCAGAACTCTAACTCGGCGCTGAAGTAGAGCACGTGGCGATGGTCGTAATTGTTGTCGGCCCAGGTGGTGGGCTGGTTGTCGAGGCGTTCTTGCAACATGCCGGCCAGCTCCACGTTGGCTTTGCCCAGGGCAATGCGCTTGGCCACCCGCAGGTCGACCCGTTCGAAGCGATATTGGTTGAGTGCGTCATCGCCATAGTAGAACAGCGCGCTGGACCAACCCTGGCCCCACTCACGCAACCAGCCGGCGGAGCCACTGTTGCGCGCGGTCTGTGCTTTGTCCAGCGGGTTGCTGCTGCTGGCATCGACGTAAGCATAGGTGAGCCGCAGACGATCGGCGTTGCTCACGCGCCAGTCGAACTGCGACTCGGCGCCGGTGAACCGTGAGCTGTTGGCGTTGCTGGCAATGTACTGGTTATTGCGCAGCGGCGAGCTGATCATGTCGGTGATCTCGTCGTAGAACAGTTTCACGTCCATGTTCAGCCCGATGTCGGCAAAGAAGCCGTTGTACCCCAGTTCCCGTGACTTCATCATCTCTTTATCGAGGTTACCCGGCCCCCGGGTTTTTACGAAGTATTGCCCGGTGGTCTGTCCGTAGGCCGGGGAGCTGAGGTTGGTGACGCGATAACTCCAGTTGACGTTGTTCTCGAACATGTCCGGCGAGCGGATCGCTTCGGAGTACACCGCACGCAGGCCGTGGCGCGGGTTGATCAGGTAGTTGACCGCCACCCGTGGCGTCAGCGAGTTGCCGCTCAGGTGAGTGTCTTCATACATGGCGCCGCCTTGCAGCAGCCAATGCTCGCTGGCGCGCCATTCCAACTGGCCGAACAGGCGCCAGGTGGTGTCGTCCAGGGTGCCGTTGAAGTAGGTGTCGGAGTCGGCGCGGTCATAGCGGTAGTTCATGCCGCTGACCAGGCGCAGGCTGTCGGACAGGCTGAGGGTGTCTTGAATCTCCAGGTCGTAGCGGCTTTCGCGGGTGCTCTGGTCGATGTCGCCGCAGACGCTTTGGCTGGCACCGTCGCGCCATTGTTGCAGCACCTGGTTGGCCAACGCCTGTTCGGCGGCGCTGCCCGGTGGTGCGCTGCCTTGGCTGTAGGTGTCCATGTGCCGGGCCAGCAGTTCGGCGTAGTTGGGGTTCATCTGCCACAACTGGGTCAGCTCGGGGCTGAACGAGACCTTGGCGTCACAGGCTTTCCAGACTTGCTGGCGGTCCCACTGCTGGGCCGAGCCCTGGATATACAGGCTGTGCTCAGGGTTGAAGTCGAAATTCCAGCGCAGGGAGCCGGCGTAATCCTTGGCGGTGACGTCGGAGTTGTTACCGCCTTCTGTAATTCCGGCAAAGACAGGGCTGTAGGTATACGGCCGCTGGTTGGTGCCTTCCTTTGCGTCCAGTTGTACGTCGATGCTTTGCTGCGTGTTCAGCGTCTGGCTGATCGCCAGGCTGAAGCGGCTGAGGCGGCGACTGTCGCGGCGGTCGGCGCCAGACGCATCGCTGTCGAAGCCGTCGTCTTGCTGCCCGGACAGGGACAGGCGCAAGTCGCCGGTTTCCCAGCCCGCGCCCTGGCTGGCATAAAAGTCGTTGATACCGCGTTCGCCACGCACCACTTTTACCCGCGTACCGTGGCTGTTGGCCGGCGAGCGCGTAAGAATGTTCACCACCGCCATCAAGGCATTGGCGCCGTAGCTGACGGTATTGGGGCCACGGAACACTTCAATGCGCTCGATATCCTCCATTGCCACCGGAATGTCGCTCCAGTCCACGGTGGCCAGGCCCGCGCGGTAGACCGAGCGGCCGTCGATCAACACCTGCATGCGCCGCGCGTCGCTGGCGCTGGTACCGTGGTAGTTCACCGCCGCCTGGTTGCCGGTGGTGTAACCGACCATCATCCCCGGCACCAGGCGCAGCAACTCACTGATGTCCCGCGCGCCGCTGGCCTTGATCAACTCGCTGTCGATCACGGTCATGCTGCCCGGTACAGCGGCGGCCGACTGCTTGAGGCGCGTGGCCGTCAATACCTGGGGCAGCGGCTGGCTGTCGAGGAACAGGTCGTCGGCCAGCGTCGGTGCGCTGCACAACAACATCAACCAGAGGGATGAGCGAGGAGGAGGGCCCAAATACACGGCACGGCCTTGATAATTGCGGATAGCCGCCCATGTTAACTGAGGTGGGGCCTTTTGCCAGTCGTCGGACTTGCAATTGCTTCATGAAAATGTGGCATTTTCCGACAAACGCACGAATTGATGCGGGGGCTGGCCGCCAGCGGGTCGGCCCGTATAATGCCGCCATCGCCACTGGTATGGATTAACGGATTGCATATGACTGAACAGCGCCCTATTGCGGTCCTGGGAGGCGGAAGTTTTGGTACCGCCGTGGCAAACCTGCTGGCCGAGAACGGCCACGCTGTGCGCCAGTGGATGCGCGATCCCGAACAGGCCGAGGCCATTCGGGTGCACCGGGAAAATCCGCGTTACCTCAAAGGCATCAAGATTCATCCGGCGGTCGAGCCGGTCACCGACCTGCTGGAAACCCTCACAGCGTGCGACCTGTGCTTCGTCGCGCTACCCTCCAGCGCCTTGCGCTCGGTGCTGGCGCCCCACGCTGAGCGTCTGGCCGGCAAGCTGCTGGTCAGCCTGACCAAGGGCATCGAGGCGCAGACCTTCAAGCTGATGAGCGAAATCCTCGAAGAAATCGCTCCCCAGGCGCGCATTGGCGTGCTGTCCGGGCCGAACCTGGCACGGGAAGTGGCCGAACACGCGCTGACCGCCACGGTGGTCGCCAGTGAAGATGAGGAACTCTGCGAACGTGTCCAGGCCGTATTGCATGGCCGCACGTTCCGCGTCTATGCCAGCAGCGACCGTTTTGGCGTCGAGCTCGGCGGTGCGCTGAAAAACGTCTACGCGATCATCGCTGGCATGGCCGTCGCGCTGGGCATGGGCGAAAACACCAAGAGCATGCTGATCACCCGCGCCCTGGCCGAGATGACCCGCTTTGCGGTGAACCAGGGCGCCAACCCGATGACCTTCCTGGGGCTGGCGGGCGTGGGCGACTTGATCGTCACCTGCTCCTCGCCGAAAAGCCGCAATTACCAGGTCGGGTTTGCCCTCGGCCAGGGCCTGAGCCTGGAAGACGCAGTGACCCGCCTGGGCGAAGTGGCCGAAGGGGTCAATACCCTCAAGGTGCTCAAGGCCAAGGCCCAGGAAGTCGGCGTGTATATGCCGCTGGTCGCCGGGTTGCACGCGATCCTGTTTGAAGGGCGCACCTTGAACCAGGTCATCGAGTTGCTGATGCGTGCCGAGCCCAAGACCGATGTCGACTTTATTTCCACCAGTGGTTTCAACTGAGGAACGCGTCATGAACGATCCGAAAGCAGCCCCCAAGTACGAATCCATTGCCCTGCGCATCCTGTGGATGCTGGTGTTTGCCCTGGTGTGGCAAGTGGCGCAGTTCCTGCTCGGCGCGCTGGTGGTGGTGCAGCTGATCTACCGTCTGGTCTACAGCGCCCCGAACCTGGGCCTGATGAACTTTGGTGACAGCCTCAGCCAGTTCCTGGCGCAGATCGGCCGCTTCGGCAGCTTCCACACTGAGCAGAAACCGTGGCCGTTCGCCGACTGGCCGACTCCGCGCGCACCCGAGGGCGAAGCCGCCCACAGCGTGCCGCCAGCGCCGCACCCGGTGCGTGATGAAGAGCCGAAACTGTGAAGCTGTGGATCCTGCGCCACGGGGAGGCCGAAGGGCACGCGCGCACCGATGCCGAACGCAACCTCACCGAGCATGGCCGTGGCGAGGTGTTGCGCAGTGCTGCGCACCTGATCGGTCAGCCCCTCAGCGCGATCATCGCCAGCCCCTATGTGCGGGCGCAGCAGACCGCACACCTGGTGCGTGAAGCGCTGGGCTTCGAGCCGGAGATCCGCACCGTGCCGTGGCTGACCCCCGAGGGCAACCCGTTGCAGGTGCTGGAACAGCTCGACACCGATGACAATGTGTTGCTGGTCAGCCACCAGCCGTTGGTGGGCAGCCTGATCAGCTTTCTGCAGCACGGTCACCAGCGCCAGCCGGAGCCGATGCACACCGCCAGCCTGGCGGAACTGGAAGGGGATTTCCCGCTGGCGGGGCTGATGAGCCTGGTCAGCGTGAAGAATCCGTAGGCTTTATCGCGGCTTTGTGTGTGCTATATAGTCAACCAAGCAAGTGCTTGGTTGGCTATCGTCGGACCACAAAGGAGCGCGTCCCATGCCCGTCGCTTTTCGTTTGCCGTTGCAGGTCTTCTTCGAACGTGAAGCGCGACATCCGCGCCAAACCTTTCTGGTGCAGCCGGTGGGGGGTGGCCAGGTGCAAAGCCTCACCTGGGGTGATGTCGGTCACCAGGCGCGCTGTGCCGCGCATTGGTTGCGCGCCCGGGAGCTGCCCCAGGGCTCGCACATCGCGCTGATTTCGAAAAATTGTGCGCACTGGATCATCGCCGACCTGGCGATCTGGATGGCCGGGCATGTCTCGGTGCCGCTGTACCCCAACCTTACCGCCGACTCTGTCGCCCATGTGCTCACTCATTCCGAGGCTGCGCTGGTGTTTATCGGCAAGCTTGACGACTGGCCGGCCATGGCGCCCGGCGTGCCTGCGGATGTGCCGACCATCAGCCTGCCATTGTGCCCAGCGAGCGAGTTCGATTTCAGTTGGGCCGACCTGCAAGCCTGTGCACCGATCCAGGATGACCCGGCGCCGGTCGCCTCGGACCTGGCGACCATCATTTATACCTCCGGCACTACCGGCCTGCCCAAGGGCGTGATGCACAGCTTCGGCGCGCTGGGGTTCGCCGCCACCCGTGGTACGGAGTTATTTGGCTTGGGCGAGGGCGACCGATTGCTGTCTTACCTGCCGCTGTGCCATGTGGCGGAACGGATGTTTGTGGAAATGGCCTCGATCTACACCGGGCAAACGGTATTTTTCGCCGAAAGCCTGGAAACCTTTCTGACAGACCTGCGTAGGGCGCGTCCGACCGCACTGTTTGGCGTGCCGCGCATCTGGACCAAGTTCCAGCTGGGCGTCTACGCCAAAATCCCCGCGAAACGCCTGGACACCTTGCTGTGCCTGCCCTTCATCGGCAAACGCGTGGGCCACAAGGTGCTCGCCGGGCTGGGGCTTGACGCGTTGCGTATCGCGCTTTCGGGAGCGGCGCCTGTGCCTGAGGCGTTGCTGCGCTGGTATCAACGCCTGGGCCTGGATGTGCTTGAGGTGTATGGCATGACCGAAAGTTGCGGCTACTCCCATGTCTGCCGCCCCGACCAGCAGACCCTCGGCTGGATCGGCTTGCCGTGCCCCGGTGTGGAAGTGCACATCGACCCAGCGGGGGAAGTGCAGGTGCGCAGCGGCGCGACCATGCTCGGCTACTTCAAGGACCCGCAGAAAACTGCCGAAACCATCACCGCCGACGGCTTCCTGCGCACGGGCGACAAAGGCGAGCAGGACGCCGAGGGGCGGCTGCGCCTGACCGGGCGACTCAAGGAAATCTTCAAGACCAGCAAAGGCAAATACGTGGCGCCGGCGCCGATTGAAAACCGCCTGGCCGAGCATGCGCGTATCGAGCAGGTGTGCGTGGTGGGCGAGGGACTGATCGCGCCGATAGGCTTGTGCGTGTTATCGGCGGGTGGGGACGGCTTGCCAGCCCTGCGTGCCAGCCTGGAGCGCTGGTTGGAACAGGTCAACCAAGCGCTGGATAAGCATGAACACCTGCGCCAATTGGTGGTGGTCAAAGACAGTTGGGCGGTGGAAAACGGCTTTCTGACGCCGACCTTGAAGATCAAGCGCAACGTGATCGAATCGGTTTACGGCGAATATTTCCAGACATGGAGCGAGCGTTCCGAAACCGTTCTGTGGCAGGATTAGGGCCGTAATAAAACCAATAAGGACAATCCCCATGAGCCTGTGGCGCACCCAACCGAATATCGACCAACTCAACGCGATCCAGAAAAACACCATCGGTGAACTGCTGGACATCCGTTTTGAACGCTTCGACGACGATTCCCTGACCGCGAGCATGGTGGTCGATCATCGCACCCATCAGCCCTACGGTTTGCTGCATGGCGGCGCCTCGGTGGTGTTGGCCGAGAGCGTAGGCTCCATGGCGGCCTATCTGTGTATCGACCCGAGCAAGTTTTATTGCGTGGGCCTGGAGGTCAACGCCAACCATCTGCGCGGTGTGCGCAGCGGGCGCGTGACGGCGGTGGCCAAGGCGATCCATATTGGCCGCACGACCCAGGTCTGGGACATCCGCCTGACCAGCGATGAGGGCAAGGCCAGTTGCGTGTCGCGCCTGACCATGGCCGTGGTGCCGCTGGGCGAGAACCCACCGGCGCGATAGGCGTGGCGTGAGTGTCATCATTCCTGGCAGTTACAGTCATTGCTGTGCCGGCCGGGCATGGTGACAATCAATCTCTGTTTTTGTAGATGGATCCGGTATGTCGCAGCACGTGTTTTTTGCCCACGCCAATGGCTTCCCCTCGGCCACCTACGGCAAGTTGTTCGCCGCCCTGGCCCCGGAATATGCGGTGGCTCACCTGCCGCAGCACGGTCACGACCCCAGGTTTCCGGTGGACGACAACTGGCAGAACCTGGTGGACGAACTGATCCACCACCTGGAACAGCAACCGGAACCGGTGTGGGGCGTGGGCCATTCCCTCGGCGGCGTGTTGCACCTGCACGCGGCCATGCGTTGCCCGCAGTTGTATCGCGGCGTCGTCATGCTGGATTCGCCGGTGCTGACCCGCGCCGACCGTTGGGTGATCCGCGCGGCCAAGCGTTTCGGGTTTATCGACCGCCTGACCCCGGCCGGGCGCACCCTGGGCCGTCGAGAAGAGTTCAGCGACCTGGACGCCGCGCGCAGCTATTTCGCCGGCAAGACCCTGTTCCGTGGCTTTGACCCCGAATGCTTCGACGCTTACCTGCAACACGGCCTGCTGCAAGTGGGTGATCGCCTGCGCCTGCGTTTCGATCCGGCCACCGAAATCAGCATCTACCGTGGCGTGCCCCACACCAGCCCCGGCCAAGTGCGCCAGTTGAAGGTGCCACTGGCGGTGGTGCGCGGCCGGCAGAGCCGGGTGGTGATGCGTCACCACGCCAGCGGCGTCGGGCGTCTGCCCATGGGCGAAATGCTCACCATGCCCGGCGGCCATATGTTCCCCCTTGAGCGCCCGCAGGACACCGCGACCTTGATCAAGAACCTGTTCTCCCGCTGGGAAGCCCGTGAGCGCAATTGCGCATGAGTGCACCGGTCGAAGAAGTGCGCCTGAGCCTGCCCCATATTGAACTGGCGGCCCATCTGTTCGGCCCCGAAGACGGTTTGCCGGTGATCGCCCTGCATGGCTGGCTGGACAACGCCAACAGCTTTGCGCGGCTGGCGCCAAAACTTCAGGGCCTGCGCATCGTTGCGCTGGATATGGCTGGGCACGGGCATTCGGCGCATCGTCCTACGGGTGCCGGTTATGCCTTGTGGGATTACGTCTTTGACGTGCTGCAAGTCGCTGAACAATTGGGCTGGAAACGTTTTGCATTACTTGGCCATTCCCTCGGCGCCATCGTGTCCCTGGTGCTGGCCGGTGCGTTGCCGGAGCGCGTGACACACCTGGGATTGATCGACGGTGTGATCCCGCCCACCGCCAGCGGCGAGAACGCCGCCGAGCGACTGGGCATGGCCTTGCAGGCGCAGTTGAACCTGCAAGACAAGCGCAAGCCGGTCTACAACACCCTGGATCGAGCGGTCGAGGCTCGTATGAAAGGCGTGGTGGCGGTCAGTCGCGAAGCCGCCGAACTGCTGGCCCAGCGCGGTTTGATGCCGGTGCCGGGCGGTTACACCTGGCGTAGCGACAGCCGTTTGACCCTGGCCTCGCCGGTTCGCCTGACTGAGGAACAGGCGATGGCTTTCGTGCGACGCGTTAGTTGTCCTACCCAGTTGGTGGTCGCTGCCGACGGCATGTTGGCGAAACATTCCGAATTGCTTTCCCAGCTGCCCTTTACGGTCACCACGCTGCCAGGCGGCCATCATTTACACCTGAATGATGAGTCCGGCGCGGTCCTTGTTGCAGACTGTTTCAATCGGTTCTTCTCCGCGCCTTGACTTGGGGCGGTCAACTGCCGAGGCTGGGCGGATTGAAAGGGAGTCAACCATGAACAAACTCAACACCGCTGCGACCTCCGATGGCCAGGGCTCGTTGATCTTATGAGCGTGCGTAACGGATGTATCCGTATCCTGGGCTTGAGCCTTTTGAGCCCACTGGTATTCGCCGCCGACGTACCGGGCAGCCAGGACCTGCCCACCGTGGCCCGCCAGGTCGACTCGCAAATCGTCGACTACCGTCCCGCCGAAGAAAAAGAACGCATCTACCCCATGGGCGCGATCCGCAAGATCAGCGGCCAGTTGCGTTATGAAGGCCAGGCCACCGCCCGTGGCCAAACCACCGCCATCACCTATGAGCTGCCCGCCGAGCACAGCTCCAGCGCCGCGTTCAAGGCGACGCGTGAAGCCTTGCAGGAGAAGGGCGCGCAGTTGTTGTTCTGGTGCCAGGCCCGCGATTGCGGTGAAAGCAGCCTGTGGGCCAATGAAGTGTTCGGCAACGCCAAGCTGGTCGGTGCCGACGGGCAGCAGGAATACCTGCTGCTGCGCCTCGCCGCTCCCCAGGAAAACTCCCTGGTGGCGCTGTACGGCATCACCCGTGGCAACCGCCGCGCTTACCTGCACGTAGAACAGTTGGACGCCAACGCGCCGCTGGCCGACCTGCTACCCACCTCAGCGACCCTGCTGCGGGAATTGAAAAGCACCGGCGAGCTGGATTTTCCCGCATTGGGCGCAGAACCTGACGACACCTGGCTGACCCTGATTTCCCGTGGGCTGAACCTGGATGCCACGTTGCGCGTCAGCCTGACCGGCCCAACCGCCGAAGCCTGGCGCCAGGCGTTGGTCGACAAGGGCGTGCGCGCTGCACGCATGGAAACCGGCACAGGTGACGCCAAAGGCCTGCACCTGCATCTGATACGCTAGGCGTAACAGGGCGAACGGACCCGCGCCGTTCGCCTAAGCTGTCTTCCTACAGTCTTCCTTTCGAGATCCTACATGCTCAATAACGATCGCCTACTGGTGCAAATCCTGCTGCTGGTGCTGTTCGGTGCCAGCTTCTGGGTGATGGCGCCGTTCTGGTCGGCGCTGTTCTGGGGCGCGGTGCTGGCGTTTGCCAGTTGGCCGGTGATGCGCCTGCTGACCCGTTGGCTGGGCGGCCGGGAATCCCTGGCAGCGGGCATTCTGACGCTAGGCTGGATGTTGCTGGTGGCAGTGCCGCTGGTGTGGCTGGGCTTCAACCTGGCGGACCATGTGCGGGATGCCGTGGGCTTGATCAAGGATATTCAGGTCGACGGTTTGCCCGAGGCGCCGACGTGGCTCGGTTCGATCCCGTTCGTGGGCGAACGCCTGGTGGCGATGTGGGACAGCATCGACCAACAGGGCGCAGCCTTGATGGTCAGCATCAAGCCCTATCTGGGGCAGGTGGGTAATTGGTTGCTGGCACGCAGCGCGCAGATCGGCGGCGGCATCCTTGAGCTGACGTTGAGCCTGGTGTTCGTGTTCTTCTTCTACCGGGATGGGCCGCGCCTGGCGGTCTTCGTACACCGCCTGCTGGAACGCTTGATCGGCGATCGCGCCGGCTATTACATCGAACTGGTGGCCGGCACCGTGCAACGGGTGGTCAACGGCGTGATCGGCACCGCCGCTGCCCAAGCGCTGTTGGCGTTGATCGGCTTCTGGATCGCCGGCGTGCCGGGGGCATTGGTGCTGGGTATCGTCACCTTCCTGCTCAGCCTGATTCCCATGGGCCCACCGCTGGTGTGGATCCCGGCCACGGCCTGGCTGGCGTGGAAGGGTGATTACACCTACGCGGTGTTCCTCGGCGTGTGGGGCACCTTCATCATCAGCGGCGTGGACAACGTGCTCAAGCCCTACCTGATCAGCCGTGGCGGCAACCTGCCGCTGGTGATCGTGTTGCTCGGCGTGTTCGGCGGTTTGATTGCGTTTGGGTTCATCGGCCTGTTTATCGGCCCGACCCTGCTGGCGGTGGCCTACAGCCTGCTGATGGATTGGAGTGCGACCCAGGCCCAAGGCCGTCGGGAAGACAAACCGCTTTAAGCCCTGGGCAACCACATCACGGCGGTCAAGCCACCGCCGGGGGTTTCCTCCAGGTGCAGCCGACCGCCGAGGCGTTCGGCGGCTTCCTTGGAAATCGTCATGCCCAGGCCGACCCCGCCGGAGTTGCGATTGCGTGAACCTTCCAGCCGATAGAACGGCTCGAACACCGCCTCGCGCTTGTCGGCGGCAATGCCAGGGCCGTGATCGATCACGCGGATCACCAGGGCCTCGCGGCTGTCTGCCAACTCAATGCGTGCCGTACCGGCATAGCGCAGGGCATTGTCGATCAGGTTGTTGAGACACGAACGCAAGGCCATTGGCTGCACCTGCAGCGGCGCGCAGGTACCGGCGAATTGTACGTCGGAGCCTTGGTCCTGGGCGTTTTCGCTCATGGACTCGACCAACGCCTGCACGTCGAGCCAGTGCCGGGTTTCGCTGGTGCGTTGTTCATGCAGGTAGCTCAGGGTGGCGTCGAGCATGCCGATCATATCGTCCAGGTCCTGGCGCATCTGGCCTTGCAGCTTGGTGTCTTCGATCTGTTCCAGGCGCAGCTTGAGGCGCGAGAGCGGCGTGCGCAGGTCATGGGAGACCGCGCCGAGCATGCGCGCGCGTTGGCTGACCTGTTCGCGAATGCGCCGTTGCATCAGGTTGAAGGTCGACGCGGCCTGCCGTGCCTCACGCGGTCCCGACTCGTCGAGGGGTGGGCTGTCGAGGTCCAGGCTCAGGCGCTCGGCGGCTTCGCTCAGGCGCTGGATCGGCCGGCTCAGCAGCTTGGCGCCGTACCAGGCGGCAATGATCAACGAGATGAACTGGAACGTCAGCGGCACCACCGGGCCGCCAAACCACGGACGTTTGTGCTTGGGCAGGAGCTTCATCGTGCCGTCGGGCTGTTCGACAAAGGTTTCCTGGGGCGGCGGCGGGGGCGGGCCGTAATAACGAAACCAGGAGATCGCCAGCACGTGGGCCAGCACGATCGCCACCAGCAACACGCCAAACAGTCGACCGAACAGCGTGTTGAAGGTGTTGCGCATCAACCGATATCCCGCGCATCGAACAGGTAGCCTTCGCCGCGCACGGTCTTGATCAGTTGCGGGGCCTTGGGATCGTCCCCGAGTTTTTGCCGCAGGCGCGACACCAGCAAGTCGATGCTGCGATCAAAGGCTTCAATGGAGCGGCCACGGGCGGCATCCAGCAATTGTTCGCGGCTCAACACCCGGCGCGGACGCTCGATGAACACCCACAGCAGGCGGAATTCCGCGTTGGACAGCGGCACCACCAGGCCATCGTCGGCCACCAACTGGCGTAACACACTGTTGAGGCGCCAGGTGTCGAAGCGGATGTTGGCGCGCTGTTCGGTGCGGTCATCGCGTACACGGCGCAGGATGGTCTGGATCCGCGCTACCAGCTCACGCGGCTCGAACGGCTTGGACATATAGTCGTCAGCGCCCAGCTCCAGGCCGATGATGCGGTCCGTCGGCTCGCAGCGGGCGGTGAGCATCAGGATCGGAATGTCCGACTCTGCGCGCAGCCAGCGGCACAGCGACAGGCCGTCTTCACCGGGCAACATCAGGTCGAGCACCACCACATCGAAGGTTTCAGCCTGCATGGCCTGGCGCATGGCGGTGCCGTCGGTGACGCCAGTGGCCAGGATGCCGAAGCGGGCGAGGTAGTCGATCAGCAGTTCGCGGATCGGCACATCGTCGTCAACGATCAGCGCGCGGGTGTTCCAGCGCTTGTCATCGGCGATCACCGCGCCTTTTTGCTCGTCGTTCAAAGAGACGGAAGGGGTCTGCATAATGCGATCATCTGCCTGGTCGTTGCGGTCAGCATAGGCGTCCAGCCCCATGGCTGGAAGTGCTGGTCGTTGGGTCGTGCGAGCGAGGCTAGCCGTGGGGCGTGTTGGGGGCATGTCGTGAATGTATCAGCTTTGAAATAATTTGAGAAAATGCCCGCCCGATGGCGCTTGGTCAGTATTTACCGATCATCGGATCCCGCAACGGCGCCGCTTGCGCTACAATCCGCGCCGATTTCGACTTGCCTGAGAGCCCATTCCAATGTCCGTCTGCCAGACTCCTATCATCGTCGCCCTGGATTACCCCACTCGTGACGCCGCACTGAAGCTGGCTGACCAGTTGGACCCGAAGCTTTGCCGGGTCAAGGTCGGCAAGGAATTGTTCACCAGTTGCGCGGCGGAAATCGTCGGCACCTTGCGTGATAAAGGCTTCGAGGTGTTCCTCGACCTGAAATTCCACGATATCCCCAACACCACCGCCATGGCGGTCAAGGCCGCCGCCGAAATGGGCGTGTGGATGGTCAACGTGCACTGCTCCGGCGGCCTGCGCATGATGAGTGCTTGCCGTGAGGTGCTTGAACAGCGCAGCGGTCCCAAGCCTTTGTTGATCGGCGTGACCGTGCTTACCAGCATGGAACGTGAAGACTTGGCCGGCATCGGTCTGGATATCGAGCCTCAAGAGCAGGTGCTGCGCCTGGCTGCCCTGGCGCAGAAAGCCGGTCTCGATGGCCTGGTGTGTTCGGCGCTGGAAGCCCAGGCGCTGAAGACTGCGCACCCTTCGTTGCAGTTGGTGACGCCTGGGATTCGTCCGGCGGGCAGCGCACAGGATGACCAGCGGCGTATTCTGACGCCGCGTCAGGCACTGGATGCGGGTTCTGATTACCTGGTGATCGGGCGGCCGATCAGCCAGGCGGCGGATCCGGCCAAGGCGCTTGCGGCAGTGGTTGCCGAGATCGCCTGATTTCAGGTCGAACCTGGTAACAAATGTGGGAGCGGGCAAGCCCGCTCCCACAATTTGATCCACAGTGCGTCAGTTGACCTTCAGCACCAGCTTCCCAAAGTTCTCGCCGTTGAACAGCTTCATCAGCGTCTCCGGGAACGTCTCCAGCCCCTCCACAATATCTTCCTTGCTCTTTAGCTTGCCCTGGGCCATCCAGCCGGCCATTTCCTGGCCAGCAGCGGCAAAGCCTGCGGCGTGATCCATGACTACAAAGCCCTCCATGCGCGCGCGATTGACCAGCAGTGACAAGTAGTTGGCCGGGCCTTTCACGGCTTCCTTGTTGTTGTATTGGCTGATGGCGCCGCAGATGACCACGCGGGCTTTCAGTGCCAGGCGGCTGAGGACGGCGTCGAGAATATCGCCGCCGACGTTATCGAAATACACGTCGACGCCTTTGGGGCACTCGCGCTTGAGGGCAGCGGGCACGTCTTCACTTTTGTAGTCGATGGCGGCGTCGAAGCCCAATTCGTCCACCAGGAACTTGCACTTGTCGGCGCCGCCGGCAATGCCCACCACGCGGCAACCTTTGAGCTTGGCGATCTGCCCGGCAATGCTGCCCACGGCACCGGCTGCGCCGGAGATCACCACGGTTTCGCCGGCCTTGGGCGCACCCGTTTCCAGCAGCGCAAAGTAGGCGGTCATGCCGGTCATGCCCAGGGCGGACAGGTAGCGCGGCAACGGCGCGAGTTTCGGATCGATCTTGTAGAAACCACGCGGTTCGCCCAGGAAATAATCCTGCACGCCCAGGGCGCCATTGACGTAGTCGCCGACGGCGAACTTCGGGTTGTTCGACGCAATTACTTTGCCCACACCCAGCGCGCGCATGACTTCGCCGATGCCGACCGGCGGAATGTAGGACTTGCCTTCATTCATCCAGCCGCGCATGGCTGGGTCGAGGGACAGGTATTCGTTGCGCACCAGCACCTGGCCATCCTGGGGCGTGCCCACCGGCACTTCCTGATAAGTGAAGGTGTCCCGGGTGGCTGCGCCGACCGGGCGCTTGGCGAGCAGGAATTGGCGGTTGGTCTGGGCGGTCATGGCAGCGACTCTTCTGGAAATGAACCTGAAGTGATAGACCTTGAACGCGCCGGGGGCAAGGTTTACCGAGGGCGCGAATGGCGGTCGATAGGCGTTGCTGATAGTCGCCCTGTGCCTGTTATCACTGCGATCCATGCAGCGCCAACCGGCGGTTTGATAGTGCTGACGCGTGCGACGCGGCGTTGGCTAGACTCGACCCACGGCTATTTTCTCCCACAGGACATCTTCTATGAGCATGACGTTTTCCGGCCAGGTCGCCCTGTTGACTGGCGCCGCTGCCGGTATTGGCCGCGCCACCGCGCTGGCGTTCGCCGCCGAAGGCTTGAAGGTCGTGGTTGCCGACCTGGACGTGGCGGGCGGCGAGGGCACTGTCGCCCTGATCCACCAGGCTGGCGGTGAAGCGCTGTTCGTGCGCTGCAACGTTACGCTGGAGGCGGATGTGCAGCAATTGATGGCCCAGACCATTGCTGCCTACGGTCGCCTGGACTACGCCTTCAATAACGCCGGGATCGAGATCGAAAAGGGCAAGCTGGCCGACGGCAGCCTGGATGAGTTCGACGCGATCATGGGCGTCAACGTCAAGGGCGTGTGGTTGTGCATGAAGCACCAGTTGCCGCTGTTGCTGGCCCAGGGCGGCGGCGCCATTGTTAACACCGCCTCGGTGGCGGGCCTGGGAGCGGCGCCGAAGATGAGCATTTATGCGGCCTCCAAACATGCGGTGATCGGCCTGACCAAATCGGCGGCCATCGAGTATGCGAAGAAGAAAATCCGCGTCAACGCAGTCTGCCCAGCGGTGATCGATACTGATATGTTCCGGCGCGCCTATGAAGCCGACCCACGCAAGGCTGAATTTGCCGCCGCCATGCACCCGGTCGGGCGCATCGGCAAGGTTGAGGAAATCGCCAGTGCGGTGCTTTATCTGTGCAGCGACGGCGCGGCCTTTACCACGGGTCAAGCCTTGGCGGTGGACGGTGGTGCGACCGCTATCTAGGACCTCACGCCGCCCTTCATTCGAAAAGGTTTGGGGGGGCTGTGGGGCGTTTCCATAGCTGGCACCGTGCCTTGTGAGAATGTGTATCAGCAGGTAAATAACTCAATAAAATCAATAATTTAATAAAACTTGGCGAGCGGCCGAAATGTGCTTCTGTGCTTAACTGTTCTGGGTTGAATAACAGACAGTTGAAGTGAGTGGCGCATGGATTTAGGGATCGATCGACAAGCCCTTGTACCGGTGGTGCAGCAAATCATCAGCGCAGTGGCGCAATGGATTCGCACAAGTGGGGTGAGCCCTGGCACACGCTTACCGTCCATTCGACAGGTGGCCCTCGATAACCTGCTCAGCCAATCCAGCGTGATCGAGGCGTTCGAGCGGATGGTCGCCCAGGGTGTGCTGGTTTCCAAGCCGGGCTCGGGTTTCAGCGTGGCTCAGCCACCGGCCTTGCATGAGGGCCAGTGGTACGAAGGCGCCGAGCGGGAATGGGGGGACTTTGTCGATAGTCCACTGGGAGAGCTGAAGCTGGGCTGCGGCCGGTTGCCCGATGCCTGGCGTGAAAGCGATGACATCAGTTATGCGATTCGTGAAGTCACCCGTACCGACACCGCCGGCCTGTTCAACTACAGCACGCCACTGGGGTTGCCGGCGCTGCGCGAGCAACTGCTCAAGCGGCTGAGCCGAATCCACATTGCGGCCCACCAGGACCGTATCCTTACCACGGCGGGTGCGAGCCATGCCCAGGACTTGCTGATACGCACCTTGCTCAAGGCCGGCGACTGCGTGGTGGTCGAGACGCCAGGGTACGGCAACCTCTATAGGCAACTGGCGTTCCACGGTGTGCAACTGCTGCACGTGCCGCGAACCCCCACGGGCCCGGACATTCCGGCGCTGGAAGCACTGCTGCAACGGCACCGGCCCAAGTGCCTGTTCATTAATAGCCTGTATCACAACCCCACCGGCTCCAGCCTGAGCCGCACGGTGGCCGAGCGCTTGCTGGCGCTGGCGCGACGCGACAATTTCCTGATCGTCGAAGAGGATGTCTTCGGTGACTTGCAACATGCCAGTTGCACGCGTCTATCGGCGTTGCCCCATGATGACCGGGTGATCTACGTCGCAAGCTTTTCCAAGACCTTGAGCAGTGCCTTGCGCGTGGGTTACCTGAGTGCCAGCGCCACGATCATCACGCAGTTGGCCAGCCTCAAGACCCTGACCGGTTTCGGCACCTCACGCTTTGCCGAAGCGGTGGTGGCCACGCTGCTGGCGAATGGCACTTATCGCAAATGGGTACAGCGCTTGCGCAAGCGGTTGAATACGCAAATGACGGCTACGCTGCAGGTGCTGGAGGACGAGGAGTGGGAGGTGTTCACCGCGCCTGCCGGCGGCATGTTCGTGTGGGCGCGACCAGGGGCACGGGATTCATCGCGGTTACAGGTATGTGCCCGGCGGCTCGGGGTTTTGTTGTCGCCGGGAGCGCTGTTCAGCCCAGCCAGCGAGCCCAGTGAGTGGCTGCGCATCAATGTGGCCTATGCCGATGATCAACGGGCCTTGGCGTTGTTCCGCGCCATGGGGCCCGCCAGATCGACCTCGACCATTCTGAAAACGACGAACGTGTAGCTTTTTGCCATTATTGTGGCGCCAACGACTTGTGTTCAGTGCCTTGTGGTTGCCAATCTCGCCTATGTAAACCGGGCTCGATGGCAACCGCCATTGCAAGAGGATTCAAGTGCAATGATTTCGGCCGTGCAACGACAATTCGCCAACCTTGGTATGGCAAAAAAGCTGGGCTTGGGTTTCACCCTGGTATTGCTGTTGACGGCCTTGGTCGCGGCGATCGGGGTGTGGTCCCTGCAAACCGTTGGCCAGCGTTTCGAAGGCCTCAAGGCCATGTCGTCGCTTAACAGCGGCTTGCTCAAGGTGCGCCTGATCGAGCAGGACTACGCGCTGCACGCCGACCCCAAAGCCGTCGATGCCCTGCATGAAAGCGTTGATGCCTTGGCGGCGCTTGCGGCCAGTCTCAAGGCCCAGTCGGCGGCCAACGTGCCGGTCATGACCGATGTCGAACAGGCCTTGGCCGCCTACCGCAAGGCGTTCGATGAGTTTGTCGAACTGACCCAGACCAAAGACCTGGCGTTGGAAATGGCCAGTTGGTCGGTGTCCAGCGTGGCCAACAACCTTGACGTGTTGCAGGCCGGGCTGGCGGATGACGGTGCCTATGGCTTGAAGGAAAGCCAGGGCAAGGAAGGCGCTGAGTTTATCGAGCAGGCGGGGCAGGTCAGCCAGGTGTCGCGCCTGATGCTGCAGGCCATGAATGAAGCCCATGTACGCCTGAACCAGAGCCGAAAAGTCGATGAGGACAACGGTGAGCAGGGCAAGATCGAGCAAGCCGACCAGGCCCTCGCCCAGGTCGAGCAACTGAAAACTGCGGTCAAGGATTCCGGCTACCAGACCGTGCTCAACGAAGTGGCCGGGCATATCGCCGCATTCAGTGAAAAGCTCGGCGAGTACACCGGCCTGCTAGCCCAGGAAAAGGTGGTCTACAAGCAGCTGCATGATCGGGCGGGTGAGGTCGTCAGTCGGGTCAACCAGGCCTACGACGCCGAAGACCAGTCGATGCAGGCGCAGTTGAAGAAAAGCGCGATGCTGATCATCGGCTCTTCGGCTTTGGCGTTGTTGGTGGGGTTGATTGCGGCGTGGGTGATCACCCGTTTGATCGTCGCGCCGCTGCGCAGTGTGATTGCGGTGGCCCAGCAGATTGCCGCCGGCGATTTGAGTGGGCGCATGGAGGTCAGCCGTCGTGATGAAATAGGCCAGTTGATGCAGGCGATGCAACAGATGGGTAATGGGCTTAGCCAGATGGTCAGCGGCCTGCAAGCCGGTATCGAGCAACTGGCCAGTTCGGCGCATTCATTGTCCAGCGTCACCGAGCAGACCAACGTCGAGGTCAGCAGCCAGAAAGAAGAAACCGAACAGGTTGCCACGGCGATGAACCAGATGACCGCCACCGTGCACGATGTGGCGCGCAACGCCGAAGAGGCGGCGCAAGCCGCACAGACCGCCGATGACAAAGTCGACAGCGGCCAGCAGGTGGTGCGCCAGAGTTTGCAGCGCATTGAATTGCTGGCTGCTTCCAGCACCTCTGCCAGCGCCAGCATCGAGAGCTTGAGCGCGGAAATTCAGCACATCGGCAGCGTGTTGAGTGTGATCAAGAGCGTGGCCGAACAGACCAACCTGCTGGCCCTCAACGCCGCCATCGAGGCCGCCCGTGCCGGCGAGCAGGGCCGTGGTTTTGCGGTGGTGGCCGATGAAGTACGGGCCCTGGCCAAGCGTACCCAGCAATCCACCGAGGAGATCGAGCGACTGGTCAGTACCTTGCGCAGCGCGGCCCAGTCCTCGGTGCAGCAGATCCAGCAAAGCGGCGAGTTGGTGAAGCTGGCAGTGAGCGATGCGCTGGAAACCGAAAGTGCCTTGGGCAGCATTGCGGTGGCGGTGTCGCTGATCCAACAGATGAACCAGCAGATTGCCGCGGCGGCCGAGGAGCAAAGCTCGGTGGCTGAAGAGATCAACCGCAGCGTCACCAGCATTCGCGCCAGTGCCGATCAGTCGGCGCTGAGCATGCAGGGCAACGCCGCGTCGAGTATTCAACTGGCGCAGTTGGGCGCGGAACTCAAGGGCATGGTGGGGCACTTCCGCCTGTGATCGCCGCGTGAGTGAGACGACCACAGGGGAGGGCGGGTCAGGCGTTGTTGGCGAGGAAGGTCAGCAGGGCTTCGTTGACGAAGTCCGGGTTTTCCCTGGCGCTGATATGGCCGGCTTCCGGAATCAGGATCAGGCTGCAGCCGATCAGGCCCGCCATTTCCTCGGACTCGGCGGGAGGGCGCGGTTTGTCCTGCTCGCCGCACATCACCAAGGTGGTGTCGGCGTCCAGGCGCGGCAGTTGCTCCAGCACGTCTTCGCGACTGAAGATCAGCCGGCCCAGAGGCACGATGCTCTGCAACAGGCGCTCCTTGGAGTAACTCTGCAATTGTCGGCGGAAATCCTGGTATAGCGCTGATTCGCGGTCGATACCCGGGCGAAAGAAGATCGGCGCGACCACATCCAGCAGCGGCTCGGGGATGGCGCCGGCGTCTTCGATCATCTTGAACAACGAAAAGTAGTACTGGCGCGTGGCCTCGGGCTCGGCGCCCAAGTAGGTGTCCATCAGCACCAGGCTGTTGATTCGCTCGGGGGCCAGCAGCGCCAGGCGTGCGCCCCACATACCGCCGACCGAGAGCCCCACCAGGTTGATCTGGGGGATGTCCAACTGGTCGAGCAGGGCCAGGGCCTGGCGCGCGAGGTCGTCCAGGGAATGGGTTTGCGCGGGCAACGCACCGGATTCACCATGACCCCACAGTTCCGGCACGATGACACGGTATTGTTGCGACAGCGCTTCGATCTGCGGCGCCCACATATCGGCGTCCCACAGGTAGCTTGAACCCAGCAGGACGACCGGGCCGGTGCCTTGGTCAATGTAGTGCAGCGGTTGTCCATCAATGACGGCGACAGGCATAGCGGGCCTCTGACTTCACGGAGTAAGGGGCACTTTTTTACGCTAGTCGGGGGCGGGGGGATAGATGCAAAGTGATGGCATGTGGCGAACCGGGTTCGCCACAGGGGGGGAGGGCCAATCAATCGTAGATGACTTTCTTCTTCCACTCGGCGTCGGTGTCCACCACTTTGAGGCCTTCGGTCAGTTCGTTGACCTCGTCTTCGGCCGGCTTGCTGTTGGTCAGCACCGTGGAGTTGGCACGGGCCAGTTGGGCTTCCAGCTGTTGCAGTTGTGCGCTGTAGATCACCGGTTCCGGCTGTTTGCGCAGGTACTGCACGCCGCGCTCGAACGCCAGGCGTGCCTGGCCCGGCTGGCCTTGTTGCAGGGCGTGCTGGCCGAGGTTGTTGAAGAACTCGATGTGCAGCAACACCAGGATATGGCGGATTTCACGGATCCAGTGCTTGGCCTCGTTGGCCGGCAGGAAACCGTCCTGGGCGGCGCGGGTGACCTGGCCGTGCAGGGCTTCGAGCAGGAAGCGTACGTCCTTGGCCTTGGCTTCGGTCTGGATCGGCGCGGGCGGGTTGTTCACCGGGATCGATTCGCCCTGGGCCACCAGCGTATTCAGCTCGGCGATGCGGGCCTTCAGCGGTGCGCTGCCTTTGTTGAGGTTCAACAGGCGCTGGTTGACGTTGAGTTCCAGGCGAGTCATCAACAGTTTGAGCGCCGGGGTCATCAACTGGCCGGGGAAGGTCTCGGTGATTTCACCGCAGCGACGCAGGCGATCATTAAGCTCGATCTCGGTGCGCTTCTTTTCCAGCTTGTTGTTTTCCACCACGTGGTTCATGTAGCCAATGGCGATCAGTATTACGATCCCGGCTATTACCAGCAGGGTGATCATGAGTGGTGTCACCGGTGTGACCTCTTTATAGGGTTTACAGTGGAGTGTAGTGACTGGGCCATCCGGCGGATAGGACTGATCGACCAGTTGCCCAGGTAGTTTGCTTCTATATAGATAGGCGCTCCCTGCATGGATGCACATTGCCATCATTTGCCGGAGCGAACTATAGCGCCTTGTCGGGCGCCATAATATAGGCGTCAAAGCCCGGACGCGCACAATTCGCCCGCAGGCCCTGAAAGCAGGTCGAAGTCATTGATTTTAATAAATTTATCCTTGGGGGTTGACGACCTTTCAATCCATCCATAGAATGCGCGCCACTTAACGCGTAAAGCACACAGCGAAACGCGGTTAGGTAGTGAATGTTGTACGTGTGTCCCCTTCGTCTAGTGGCCTAGGACACCGCCCTTTCACGGCGGTAACAGGGGTTCGAGTCCCCTAGGGGACGCCATTTGCGGGAATAGCTCAGTTGGTAGAGCACGACCTTGCCAAGGTCGGGGTCGCGAGTTCGAGTCTCGTTTCCCGCTCCAAGTTTAAGCAGTGTGGCTCTCGGGCGGCACTGAGTGAAACCAGGGCATGATCTTCGGATCTAACCTCTGGGCACTGAAATACACACCATGTGTTTCAGTTGTGTGTCCCCTTCGTCTAGTGGCCTAGGACACCGCCCTTTCACGGCGGTAACAGGGGTTCGAGTCCCCTAGGGGACGCCATTTGCGGGAATAGCTCAGTTGGTAGAGCACGACCTTGCCAAGGTCGGGGTCGCGAGTTCGAGTCTCGTTTCCCGCTCCAATTTAAGCAGTGTGGCCTTCGGGCGGCACTGAGTGAAACCAGGGCATGATCTTCGGATCTAACCTCTGGGCACTGAGATACACACTCTGTGTCTCAGTAGCGTGTCCCCTTCGTCTAGTGGCCTAGGACACCGCCCTTTCACGGCGGTAACAGGGGTTCGAGTCCCCTAGGGGACGCCATTTGCGGGAATAGCTCAGTTGGTAGAGCACGACCTTGCCAAGGTCGGGGTCGCGAGTTCGAGTCTCGTTTCCCGCTCCATATTCAACAAAAACGCCGATCAGCAATGATCGGCGTTTTTGTTCGTGCGTGATTTGTGAGAGGACGCTGGCGTTCAATGCGCAGGCGACGTTTCCTGCCCTGGCATGAAAAACCGTGCAAACAACTCGGACTGAGACTTGATGCTCAGCTTGTTGTAAAGGTTGCGACGATGAACTTTGATGGTCTCTGTGGACAGGTTCAGCTTGCCGGCGATCTCTTTGTTGGAAAAACCGCTCAACAGTAACCGCAGCACATCTTTTTCGCGCGCAGTGATTTGTGCGCCAAGTTGCATGATTGCCTCAGACCATGGCGGCGGCTCGGCCTGGCTTTTTTCCGCATCATTCTCAAAGCACATGCGTTGATGCATCAATGCCATCACCCACGGTTTGATCATGTCCAGCGTGGTGATCTGCTGCGGGCTGTAACGCACGTTGCTGCCAAATGAAATGCACAGCGTTCGGTCGACGTCGAGCTGCACGTTGTACTGCACCTCGTCCACGCTGACGTACTGGGCGAAGTACTGGTGGTAATACTCGGTGGTCAGGAAATGCTCCGGCGCGATGTCGGACAGATGGAAAAAACCACTCTGCGGGTTTTCCCGGTTGGCGATGTAAAAGGGGTCCAGCAGGTACAGCCCTTTTACATAGCGCTGGGTCAGGGCGTCCACTTCGTCCGCATCGGCGACTTCGGTCAGGCTGATGACCCGCACCTGTTGGTCGCTGAAGATCAGTACAACCCAATTGTCGATCTGGACATATTCCTTTAACACGCGAACCAGCGAGCTCCAGAACGCCGGGCGGTTCAGCTGCATGATCAGCGTTCCGGCGGACCGATGCCAGGCCAGGTTGTGAAGGTCGAGCGACATTTACTACCCCTTTAGGGTTAGGCATTCATGGGGCTGGGCTAAGTACTTCTGGGTATTTACTAATCGGACGTGCCGCGTATATTCACCCACCAGTGGATGCAGGCCATGATGGCCTGTCGTTTTGACAAGGATAGCGAGATGAGTCAACCCTATTTGCGCGCCATTTTTATGGCTGCGCTGGTCTCTGTGTGTACCAGTGCGCCGGTCTCGGCGACCGAGCCACGGGTCAACCTGTATAACTGGTTCGGGCTGATCGCGCCGGAAACCCCCAAGGAATTTGAGCAGAAAACCGGTACCCGGATGCATCTGGATGCCTTCGACAGTGCCGAGATCATGCAGAGCAAGGTCATGGCCGGGCGCACCGGGTATGACGTTGTCGTCGCCACCTCGAATGTCTTGCCCAGCCTGATCCAGGCCGGTGTGCTGGCACCGCTGGACCGCTCCCAACTGAGTAATTTCTCGCACATCGATCCGGAAATGCTGACGCTGCTGTCCGCCAACGATCCGGGTAACCGCTATGCCGTGCCGTATTTGTGGGGCACCACCGGCATTGGTTACGATGTGGATAAGGTCAAGGCCGCCCTGGGTGACGATGCCCCGGTGGACAGTTGGGACCTGATCTTCAAGGAAGAGAACATCAGCAAGCTCAAGTCGTGTGGCGTGGCAATGCTCGACTCGCCGAGCGAAATCATCTCGATTGCCTTGCATTACCTCGGCCTGCCAAGCAACAGCCAGAACCCTGAGGATTACCAGAAAGCCCAGGCGCTGCTGCTGAAGATCCGCCCTTACGTCCTCTACTTCGACTCTTCCAGGACCGACGCCGACTTTGCCGACGGCAATATTTGTGTGGTGGTCGGCTGGGCGAGCGGGGCGCTGACGGCGCAGGCTATCAATGAGAAAAACAACACCGGCCGCAAGATTGCCTACAGCCTGCCGCGTGAGGGCGGGTTGGTGTGGTCGGAAAACTTTGTGCTGCTCAAGGATGCGCCGCATGCCAAGCAGGGTCTGGCGTTCATCAACTACATGCTCGACCCGCAAGTGATCGCCAAGAGTTCCAACCACACGCTGTACCCCAACGCCAACAAGGACGCCACCGTGTTGGTCGAGCAGAAGTTGCGCGACAACCCCTGGATTTACCCGTCCAAAGAGACGATCGCCACCTTGGTTCCCCTGGAGCCGCTGCCCTTGAAATTGGAGCGAATCCGCACGCGGGTGTGGACCAAGGTGAAGAGCGGCACCTGATCGGGTGAATGAATAGGCGGGTCGGGCTGCTGCAGACGTGCCAGTGAAGGAGAACAATCATGGGCCAAGCCGAATATCAGCGCGACGTGAAGTCGGACGATGACAAGGCGTACAAGGACATCGAGGAACAGATCGGCCACTGTACGCCCGAACAAGCCTGGGCCATGTATTACGTCTCGACGGGCATGGTGCGTGAGTACATTACGCGGGCGGTGATGGAGCATATTGGCCGGGGCAACCGGGCGCTGCTGCTGGAGTTCCCGGAGCTTGCCCGGACCGAGGAGCGATCACGCTTCCTGCTGCCGCTCTAACCGAATGCCGATCAGTGATGATCGGCATTTTTATGTGCGCGCCGGTTCGCCGCTTTGGCCAAGCGCAACGTAGCCTCGCGGATCTCTTCCTGATTCAGCGAGGCGAAGCCCAGGCGCAGCGCATTTTCTGCCTGGTCCATCGGCGAGAACTGCCGGCCACTGCGTACGACCAGCCCGTGATCAAGGGCTGCGTTCACCGTCTGGTCGACGTCGATTGCATCGTCGAAACGCACCCACAGCGCCAGGGCCGCCTTCGGGCTCGCGCACCTGGATCCGCTCACCGAACGCCGCATGCAGGCAGCCTTGCAAGGTTTCACGGCGGGCGCGGTATTCCTTCGACACGCGGCGCAGGTGCTTCCTGAGTTCGCCGTCGTTGATCAGGTTGGCAAGCATCTTCTGCGCGACCGCGTCGGCATCGCCCAGCATCAGTGCGGCGTTGCTATGCAGGGCTTCGACCACCTGCGCAGGAGCCACCACATAACTGCAGCGGAACGTCGAGCCGAGAGCCTTGGATAATGAGCCAACATAAATCACATGCCGCTGCGCACGATCACTGGCCAGGGGCAGGTAGGGGCGCCCGCTGAAGTGAAATTCGTGGTCGTAATCTTCTTCGATGATGCAGAAATCATGCAGCGCCGCCAATGCCAGCAACTGCTGCCGCCGCGCCGCGTGCAGGCTCACGGTGGTGGGGAACTGGTGGTGTGGCGTGAGATAGATCATCCGCACCTTGTGTTCGCGGCACAGGCGATCGATCTGGTCCGTGCGACAGCCTTCGTCGTCGATGTCCACCGTAACCAGTTGCGCCCCCAACCTGCGGAAAATCTCCCACGCCGGCGGGTAGCTCAGGCGCTCCACCAGCACCACGTCGCCGGGTTTGAGCAACAGGCTGGCGGTCAGGTACAGCGACATCTGGGTGCCTTGGGTCAGGCAGATGTTTTCGGCGCCGACCGTCAACCCACGGTTGTTACGCAGCATCTCGGCCAGCGCGCAGCGCAGATGATAGCCGGTGCCCTCGCTGCCGTAGCGCAGGGTGTTGGACGCAAAGCTGCTGCGCAGGGCATTGCGGTAGTAGCGGTGCAGCACGGCTTGGGGCAGCAGGCGGTGGTCGCTGGTGCCGTTGTCGAAAAACAGCGCGTCATGCCGATGGTTCAGCGCCGTCACCTGCGCATTCTGGGCGAAATAGGGCGCGGCTGTCTGCGCCAGGATGGGCGGCGCGAAGGGCGACTGCGCGCGGCTCGGCAGTTGCTTGGCCGTCAACTGCGCATTGACGAAGGTCCCGCGTCGCGGCTCGCTGACCAGCCAGCCTTTGGTCATGGCCTCTTCGTAGGCCAGGATCACCGTCTTGCGGTTAACGTCGAGCAACTGCGCCATCTCCCGCGTGCCCGGCAACAGTGTGCCTGGCAGCAATCGCCCTTCAACGATCGCGGTCACCAGGCCTTCGGCAATCTTGCGATAGGACGCCTGGCTTGCACTGTCGTTGAGCTTGAGCAGCGGTCGCCATTTTCGCATCTGGACCATCTGAAGTATCCAAAACTGGAGGTTTTAATGGGCCTAGTCTAGCGCAACAATCACGGCTCACTCACCCCGAGGTTGTTATGAATACACGTCATGTCATCGAACTCTCCCCCTCGGGGAAAACCTTTGAGGCTGGTGACGAGTTGTTGCTCGACGCGATGCTCGCCCATGGCTTGTCCGTGCCGTTTTCCTGCCGACGCGGTGCCTGTGGCTCCTGCAAGGTGGTGGTCGCGGAAGGGGCGTACCGGGCCAAACAGCTGGCGCCGGACGCACCCGCGCCGTGCTATCCGTTGGCCGCCAATGAAATGCTGTTGTGCCAGAGCCACGCCTGCGGCGACATGCGCCTGGAAATCCCCGGCTGGTCGTTGGACACACCCGCGCTGGTGGTCGAGGCGCAGGTCGTGAGCAAACGCGCACTGAGCCCCGACATCATTGAGCTGGTGCTGATGCCGGACAGGCCGCTGGCAGTGCGGGCGGGCCGGTACCTCAAGTTCCGCCTGGTCGACGGTGACTCGCGGTGTTTCTCGATCGCCAACCTGCCGGCCGACGACGATGGGCGGCTGGTTTTTCAGATTCGCCAGGTGAGTGGCGGGCTGTTTTCCGAAACGTTGCTGGCCGATCTGGAGGCTGGCGATCTGTTGCAACTGGAAGGACCGTTTGGTGCCTGTACCTGGCAGGACAATGACAATGCGCCCGTCGTCCTGTTCGCCACGGGCACCGGCTATGCGGGTATCAAGCCCATCCTGCTGACCGCCCTGACGCGTGATGTTGACGTGACCTTGTACTGGGGCGGCGGGCAACCGGCAGATTTCTATGACCGCATGTTCCTGGACCAGTCGGTCATCGATCACCCACGCTTTCACTGGCACCCTGTGTTGGTTTCCCAGGGGCGAGTGCAGGAAGTTGCCTTGAGCCATGGGCATGACTGGGAAGCCGCCCAGGTGTATGCCTGCGGTAATGGCGCCATGATCAGTCAGGTGCGCACGGCGTGTCTGGACGCCGGCTTGCCCGGTCATCGATTCGTCGCGGAAGCCTTTGTGCCCAGTGGCCGGTCGAGTGCCGGCACGGCGCCCAAGGCGTTGCACCCGGTCTGGGAGAAAGTCGGCCCACGTTATTCTCTGGACGGCATGTTGGCCGCGCGCGATCAGTCCATCCGTGCCCTGGCGGCAATTGCCAGCCGACTACAAGTGGGCATGACCACCGGCGAAGCCCTCGACATGGCCGCCGACCAACTGCAAGCCATGGGCGCTTCCCACACCTGGCACCCGACCTACATCCGTTTTGGCGACGACACGGTCCGCCCGCCCCGCGAAGGCATTGACCGCCAGCGCAGGCTGCGCGCCTGCGACATTGTCGTGGTCGATCTGGGCCCCGTGTGGGACGGTTACGAGGGCGACTATGGTGACACTTTTGTGTTCGGTGACGCGCCGCTGCACCTGGCGTGCAGGACCGCACTGCATGAGGTGTTCGACGAAACCCGCGACGCCTGGCTACAGGGCCTCACTGGCCGCGAACTCTATGACTTCGCCGAGCAGAGCGCCGTGGCAAAAGGCTGGAGGCTGGCGCGTAACCTCGCAGGGCACCGCCTTGCGGATTTCCCCCACGCGTTGTTCGAGAATAAGGTGCTGGCGGACCTGGAAATCCCACCGAGTGAAATGGCTTGGGTCCTGGAAATCCAGCTGTGCCATCCGATCGAACCAATCGGTGGATTCTTCGAGGATATCCTGATGCTTGATGCTTGATGCCTGAAGGCATGAGCGGATGATTGCGGCAGACTGCAAATCCCGCAACTTACAGCCAATCCGGTGGATAAGGGTGGCGTCGATAGAAACCGCGCAAGGCCTGCACATCGCGTTCGAAGCCTTGCTGTACCCAGGCCTGGTAGGCCGCTTGCACGGTTTTTTCGCCGGAGGGCCAGGACAGGCAGTCGATAATTGCCGAGGCGGCCTGCATGCCCGAGATCAAAGCCTTGATCACACCATGGGAGGCGCAGGGGTCCAGTGTAGCGGCTGCATCGCCCACCAGAAAATACCCGGGGCCTGCTGTCGTGCGGCAGTGTCGCCATGACACATCCGCGCCACGCGCCCTGGCGATCACCGGGTACTGCTCAAGCCCTTCGGGCGCCTGGCGGCACGCACCCGCCTCAGTAAACGCCAAGTGGGTCCAGTGCAAGCAGTGCTCGCTCAGCCGTGCAATCCAGTGCCAGCCGTGGGGGTGGGCAAACAGCCCGAGTTTTTCGTCGGGAAGACGGCTCTCCTTGCAGTAGCCATATCGTGCGATCAAGCGTGGTGAAAAATGCCGCCAGGGTATCTGCAGTTGGCGTTGCAGCCAGCCGTGATGGCCTGTGGCGTCAACGACATAGCGGGCGACCCATTGCCTTGAGCCTGACTGGACGCCCTGAACGCGACCGCGTTGGTGCATGACGTGGCTGACACGCGTGGGGTGTGTGATGTGCACGCTCAGGATGCGCGCCTGCTCTAGCAGTTGTTGGTCGAGCAGCGCGCGTGGCATCTGGAAACCCAGCCACGCTCCTCCATGTCCCGCGCCGAACGCATTGAAGCGCGGCGGTCCCTCCCAGTGCACCCAATGGCCTGGGTGCCGCCGGCAATCCAGGGCGACAATGCCCAGTTGCCGTAGTAGTGGTTCGACACCAGGATGGAGTGTTTCCCCTGGCTTGTCCCTGGGGAACGCAGCCTTCTCAAGCAGTGCCACCCGCAGCCCTTTTTGCGCACAGGTGATTGCTGTCGCACACCCTGCCGGGCCAGCGCCTACGACAACGACGTCAAAGCGATTCATCGTGACGCTGCCATGGCGCTCCATTCAGGCGGATAAGCACCGCGTCCGGGCTCATGTACAGTTCCACCTGTTGTTCTATTTCCACATGACGAAGCTTGAAATTGTCCGCGGGCGTGCTGATCGTACCGTGCTTGAACAATCTGTAGAACTGCACATCGCCCTCCAGCCGAAAGTCGGCTTCTTGTTGCGCCGCCTCGAAGCCTTCATCCGGCAGCTGCACCAGAAAAAACGACAGCAAAGGCCATTGTTTTCGCTGCTCTTTGTCTGATCCGGCGCCGACGGCCTGGTACGCGCGCCGCATCCCCAACACACGTTGATGGTACTGCTCGGTGCTGGTGTGTCCGGTGATTGCCAGCGACAACTGACCGGGCCAGCGCGGCTTGCGTGTAATCGCTGTACTCATAGGCGTCGTACTGGATCACGGTGCGACCGTCGACCTCAACCGACGTAGGCCCGCGACGGCCATCCCAGCCCGGACTGCCCGGCGATCCGATTTCGTTGTCCGTCAGCGGGATGGTCGTGGCTGACACACTGCGCGGTTCGAATGTGCGGGTCGAGTCCGGCGCTACGCCAGGCCAGTAGGAACCCAGCGCAGCACAGATACGTGCATCCTCGGTAAACGGGCTGGCCAATTGATATCCGCACAACACATTGGCGAAGGGCGCATCCACCAGGCCTCGACCAATTTCCCAGCCTGGACCGAATACGCCGCTGGCGAAATCCGGCAGCCAGGATTGTCGCTGGGCACGCGCCACCTGTGGGCTTGTGCGGGGTGTCGTGAAGGAATGGGGATGGGAGACGATTGCTGTGACGCCCCGGTCCTCCTGATCGAAGTAATGACCCTCAAGGGACTGATTGATATAGAAGCGCACGTCGGAAAGCGGATTGACCCGTGTGTGCCACACCTCCGGGCAGGGCGGCGTCGGACAGGGGAATACTTCGGGGTCACTGGACCACTCCTTGAGTTCCAGTTGTCCGCACAGCGGGAAAAAATCCGGCGCACCGATGATGGAATAAGCGGCGATGCTGTCCAGCATCAACTGCGGGCAATACGCGCGCACCCAGCCATCCGCCATGGCGTCCTGATAGTGCAGGGCACGATAGCCGCCAGCCTTGACCATCGCGTCGACATTTTCCAGATCATTGAGGTCTTCGATCGAGCCGTCATCGCGTACACGGTGACGCCCGTGGATCAGGCCACCCGAGTTCGGCGGCATCATGAACGACAGCGGTTGCCCTTTGTAGTAAGCCGGTTCGACGAGGGTCTGCTTGGCATCAGGCATCAGCAACCCCGGCGCGAATGCTTCGGTATCCGCCCAATGGCTCAGACCTTGGGTAATCACGAAAGGCGCATTCAGAATGTCAGGCTCTTGCCAGCCGGTGCCGCGAAAGCGCCTGTGGATCTGTCCGATCTTTTCATTGATCTGGTGGTTTTCCAGCAGCACCCTCAAGTCCAGTTCCGCGAGGCATTCATCGCCATCAAACAGCTTGTGCAACGGCACCCAGAACTCCAAGTCCTGGTCGATGGGCTGGGCGTTCATCGGACCGAATCGCTCGGGCTGGCCAACGTGTTTTGCGGTAATAAAAGCGCCATAGCGCGCCGGGATAACGCGCATTTGATTGGGCTGGCCCTCAACGAAGGGCAAGAACCCCCGTCGTTGCGGATCGTAAAGCGCAGCCGCTGTTCCAACCCTGGCGACGCCTGCGCGTGAAAAGCACAAGTCAGCGTGGCGACGGTGCACGGTTTCAGGTTGTGGCCTGTATTCGTAGGCGAACACGGCGATTGCCAGTATCTGATCACCGAACGCCTCCAGGGTCGGTGGAACGGCGCCGTAAACGTAATTGAGCACCTGTTCGATTTCCGCAGCAGTCGGGAAAACGGTCAGTGTTTCGCCCCTGGCTCCGGTGCTTACATTGGGCGACGCGAGTGCATGAAACAGCAGGCTGTCAGCCGGTCGCCCAGGCGCTATGCCGTGCATTGCGCTGACGGAGAAATCCTCGAAACCCGACAGCGTGCGATTGATCTGCAAAGGTTTGGCGAGTTCTTCACGTAACGTGGCTGACGTGATGTCCAGGCCGTGTTGCAGCAACAGGTCGCGCCACCCGAAGGGCGCCAGACGGGCACATGCACGTTCGACAGCGTTGAGTAACGACATACGCATTCCTCCGACAGAGTCAGAGGGTAGGGTACGCAAGGATATTCAGCGTGGTAACTGACCGAACGGATAGGTACGCGTCAGAAAGGACCCGCCAGGTTGGCGGGTCCGGCGAGGGTCAGAGCTTGGGCAGTTGGCCGATGCGGCCCATCATTTCGGTGACGATCTGCAGGTCCAGCAGGAACTGGTCGACGGTCTTGAACTCGTTGTCGGTGTGCCCGGTGTACTTCACTTCCGGACGTGCCAGGCCGAATTGCACGCCGTTGGGCAGTTCATGCACGGAGGTCGCGCCCGCGGAGGTGCCGAATTTATGTTCCATGCCCAGGTTTTCGCTGGCCACGGCCAGCAGGGCCTTGACCCACTCACCTTCAGGGTTGCGGTACATCGGCTCGGCCACAGAGTAGGTAAATCCTACCTTGACCTTGGTTTTCTTGTCCCAGGCGCTCAGCTTGTCGGCGATCTCGGCTTTGAGTTTTTCCGGTGACTTGCCCTTTGGCACGCGCAGGTTCACGGCCAGCTTGAAGGCCTTGTCATCCAGGCCGACAAAGGTCAGAGAAGTGGTCAGCGGCCCCATGAACTCATCAGAGAAGCCCACGCCCAACTTGCCGCCCAGGTAATCCAGGCCCCAGTTGTCAGACGCATAACGTGCAGCATCGGTGATGTGGTTGTGCTTGAGGGCGATCTTGCCATCGACGCTGTGGATCAACTCCAGCATGCGCGCCACCGGGTTGACCCCGGATTCCGGCTCGGACGAGTGCGCGGATACGCCGGTGACGGTCAGCTTGACGTTTTTGCCGTCGACCTTGGCGGCCACTTCAAAATCGCCACCGTTGTTCTTGGCGTATTCAGTACCGGCCTTTTGCAGGCTGGCCGCCAACTCGGCAGGTTTGTCGCTGACAAAAGTCGCCACTGACGCCGAGGGAATCTGGTTGGTCGCCATGCCGCCGGTCATCGAGATGATTTCCGCGCCTTTGCCTTCACCCTTGCGACGCGGGAAGGTGGCCATCACCGTGCCGTAGCCTTTCTCGGCAATCACCACCGGGTAACCGCCATCCAGCGCCAGGTTGTACTGCGGTGTCGGGTTCTTTTCGAAGTAGTAGGGAATCGCGTCGCCGGAGGTTTCTTCGGTGGTGTCCACCAGCAGTTTGAAATTGCGTGCCAGCGGCAGCTTCTCTTCCTTGATCACCTTCATGGCATACATCGCCACGACGATGCCGTTTTTGTCATCCTCGGTGCCACGCCCGTACATGCGGTCGCCGATCAGCGTGACTTTGAACGGGTCGAGCTTGGTGCCGTCTTTCAACACCCAGTTTTCCGGTGTCACGGGCACCACGTCGGCGTGGGCGTGGATACCGACCACTTCATCACCGCTGCCTTCCAGGGAAATTTCGTACACACGGTTGTCGATATTGCGGAACGTCAGGTTAAAGGCCTTGGCCAGTGCCTCGATCTTGCCGGCAATCTTGATGAACTCCGGGTTCTTGTACTGCGGCAAACCGTCCACATTGAACGTCGGGATTTCTACCAGCTCACGCAGGGTTTCGGTGGCGGCCTTGCCGTACTTCACTCGCGTGTAGATACCGAGCAGGCGATTGATCTCGTTCTGCTGGTCCGCGCTCAAGGTTTTGTTATCAAGAAACGCACTGATCGCCGGGCCCACATCACTGGTCTTGCCCAGGTCGCCCTTGGCCAGGGCGCCGAGGAAACCACGGAAGTCGGTGACGGACGTTTCGTTGAAATGCTTCAGAATTGCCGTGCTTTGGTCCGGGGTGATGTTGGCGAAAGCGGGGCTGGTGATGGCCGAAAGGCTCGCCGCGAACAGGGTGGCAGCCGCCAATTGCTTGAGTGGAAAGTGCATGGAGAAAGGCATTCCTTTGCAGGTAATAAGTGGGAAGTTTCTGATCGAACTGTCAGAAACATTTCCACACACTACCACTACTCAGGTGCCTCTGGTCAATGCTGGCCAGGGTGGGGCTCAGGGTACTCCTCGGTCACGTTCAAGGCTCTAGCATAAGGCCCATCCCACAATTGCTCATGCAACTCCCCGACCCGCTTGGCCATCGCTTCACTGCGCATCACCACTTCCAGGTTGCGCGAGTTATCCAGGTACCCGCCCAGCCAGTTGCTGGTGCCGATCCAAGCAACCTGGCCGTCGATTTCCATGGTCTTGCTGTGGATCACCCGCGCATACGGGATAAAGCCTTGCTTGGCCTCGGGCAGGGTGACGATCTTGATGTGCACGTTGGGCAGCACGGCCAGGCTTTTGAGGTAGGGCAACTCCAGCGTGTCGGTGTTCCAGTTGGACACCATCAGCTTGATCGACACGCCACGCGCCGCTGCCGCACGCACGGCATTGTCGATCACTGCGTAGTACGGACGGGTCTTGTCCGGTCCGTAGGACAGTGGCGCATAGTCCAGCAGTTGCACGCGCACTTCGTGTTTCGCTTCGCTGAGTAAACGCGGCAGTTCCAGCTGTGAATCGCCCACACCTGGCGGGTTGTAGCGTTGCGGGCTGGCGACCAGGTAGTTGCCGGTGCGTGGCGGCTCTTTGCTGGAGGCAGGCAGCGGAACGGGTTGGTTGTTGGCCACGGCCTGCTGGGCTTTCCAGTCTTGCTCGAAGATCGCCTGCACTTGGCTCACCACGGTCGGGTCGGTGATACGCAGCCCGGTTTCGTGGATATGTTCCAGCGAACGCCAATCAAAATTCTGGCTGCCGACAAATGCCTGCTTGCCATCCACCACCAGGTATTTGGCGTGGATGATTCCGCCGCTTACCCGCGCGTAGGGCAGCACGCGAAAGGTCAGGTTGGGGATTTTCCGCAGGCGTTCCAGAGTGGACGCTTCCGACAACCGGATGCCTTTTTCTTCCAGCAGAAAACGAATCTCCACACCGCGTTTACCGGCGGCTTCCAGGCGTTCGATCACGCGGTCCATCACCGAGCCTGGGTGATCGGCGGCGTAGAACTGGCCAATGTCGATGCTGTTTTTTGCGCCATCAAACAGCTCGCTCCACACCGGGCCGGGCTGGCGCAAGTCGTCGGTGCCGAGGGCGGTGTCCACCGGCACGGTGTGCACCAATTCAAACCCCGGAATCGAAAAGTCCGCCTGGGCCAGCGGACTCATGAGCAAACCTGCCAGGCCTGCGATGCGCAATTTCAAGGAAATGGACATAGGAATTCCCATCACAAAAGAAAGCGGGCGCATTGCGCGCCCGCTGTTGCGTTTACGCCGTGCGGCTGTGCAGCGGCGTTGGCACCAGGTGTGGCACTTCACTCTGTACGCGGGCGCCGGTGGCCGCGCGGATCAGCAGGATTTTCAACTGGTCGTTGATGCGCTCCAGGCTGTCCTGGAAGAAGTTGTGGAACACCACGCAGAACAGCGCGATGGCGATCCCCAGGCCGGTGGCGAACAAGGCCGTGCCGATGCCACCGGAAATCTGCCCTGGGTCGGACACACCCGCCGTGGCCAGCGCCTTGAAGGTGTCGATGATGCCGAGGATGGTGCCCAGCAAACCCAACAGCGGCGCGGCGGTGGTGATGGTTTCGATAATCCACAGGCTGCGGGCCAGGGGGGCGCGGGTGGTCAGGTACTGGGTTTCGATCACGTCATCCAGGTCCTTGCGCGAACCTTGTGAGGCTTTCTGTGCCAGCACTGGCAACACCATGCTCAGCGGCAGGCTGTCACGGCGGGTCAGGCTTTCCGGCAGGTCGCGTTCGCTGTGTACATTGGCGCCGAGCACCTCGGTCAGCGCGCGGGCTTGGCGGCGTACGTAGGCGAAGTAAATCCCGCGCTCGATGGTGATAAAGATCGCGATAGCCATCGCGGCATACATCACATAAAAGGTGATGTCGTGGAGCAGGTTCATGTCCATGTTCATTTACCTCGCAATTAGAAGTTGGCTTCCAGGGAGACCGTCACGGTACGTTCCAGGCCTACGATGTAGGCCGGGTCGCCGTCGCGGAAACCGCTGTAGCTGGCCGCGTTGGTCTTGGTGGTGTACACGCCGTCCAGGTATTTCTTGTCGAACAGGTTGTCGACGTTCAGGCGCAGGGTCGCGTCCTTGACCACCTTCTTGTCCACCGGCAGGTAGATACCCGCGCCGGCGTTGAACACGGTGCGGCCGGAGATGGCTTCGTCATTGGTCAGGTCGCCGTAGAGCTTGCTGGTGTACTTGCCGCCGAAGGTGCCGTAGAAGCGGCCGTCGTCGTAGCCGATGTTGGCGGCCAGCATGTTTTTCGGCACGTTGGCGAACTGCTTGCCGCTGGTCGGCAACAGGATGGCTTTGCCGGCGTTGTACACGGTCAGGTCGTCTTGCTGCTCGGCCTTGGTGTAGGTGTAGGAGGTGTAGTAGTTGAAGTGATTGGGCAGCAGGCCGCTCCACTCCAGCTCCAGGCCGCTGTTGTTGACGGAGCCGGCGTTGATGTCGGCGAAGTCGCCGTTGATGTCGCGCGACGACACCTGGCGATCCTTGAACTGCATGTAGAACAAGGTGGCGGCGACGGTCATGTCTTCATCGGTGTAGCGCCAGCCCAACTCGTGGTTCCAACTGGTTTCCGGCTTGGAATCGATGGAGCCGACGCCCTTGTCGTACAGCACATAGTTCTGCGGGATGCGCATGTTGCGCGACAGGCTGTAGAACAACTGATCGCGTTCATCCAACTGGTATTTCAGGCCGGCGTTGGGCAGCAGTTTGTTGTAGGTCTGGTTACGTTTTTCCGGCTGCTCGGTGAGGCTGCCGTGGTTGGTGCCGTCACGCTTGACGTTCATGTAGGCCAGGCCGGCGATCAGGGTCCAGTCCGAGTTGATGTACCAGGTGTCCTGGGCCCAGACCTTTTGCGCCGGGGTGATGGTGAAGCGGTCGCGACCCTGGATGGTGTTGCCATTGGCATCAACCACCGCGTCGTTGGAGTCCGGCCAGGTGTCGACCGGCTTGCCACTGGCCTTGAGCGGAATGAACGGCTGGGTCTGGCTTTGACGTGCGCGCTCGTACCAGTAGCCGACTTGCAGGCTGTGATCGCCCAGGTCCCAGTTGAGTTTGGTGGTGATGCCCGGACGCCAGGTCTGGGTGCGCGAAGGGCGGTAGTACACACCGTTGTTCGGGGTGCCGTCGGCGTTGTATTGGGCACCGGTCGGCAGGTTGCCCAGGTCGAACACGCCGCCTTGGTTGGAGCCGCGGTTCAGCGCATAGCTGGACGAGCCCACGCCGCTGCCGTTACCCCAGTAGTAATACGGGATCACCGACAGCGCGAGGTTGTCCGCCAGTTTGAACTGGGTGTTGAGCACGGCGGTGAATGTCTGGAACGGGTTCTGCGCCAGGGCGTAGTAGCTGTTGTACTTGCCGTTGCTGCCCACGGTCGGCGTGGCCGGGTAGGGGTCGTACTTGCGACCGTTCTGCTGGTACTGGGCCTTGGTCAGCTGGCTGTAGCTATTGTTGTCCTGCTCGTGGTACTTGAGGATTAGGTTGGCGGTGTTGCCATCGCCGGCGTCGAAGAAGCTGTTCCATTCGACCTTGTCCGCGCGCACGGCGCCCGAACCGCGCCACATCTGGCCTTCGGTGTGGGAGGCCGACAACCAGTTGCTCAGGCCATTGATCTCGCCGGTGTTGAGGCGAGCAAAGGTCTTGCGCGTGGCGTTGCTGCCCATCACCTGTTTGACGAACGCCCCGGTTTCCTTGGTCGGGCGAATGGTCACGATGCCGATGTTGCCGCCGCTGGAGCCGATGTGCGGGCCGTCGGCCTCCGACGAGCCCTGGGTGACGAAGATCTGCTCGATGTTTTCCGGGTCGCCCAGTAGGTTGGAGTACAGCGCGTAGTTGCCGGAGTCGTTGATCGGCATGCCGTCCACCGACATGCCCACCTGGTCGGAGTTGAGCCCGCGCATGGTGAAGCGAAAGCCGGACAGGCCGGTGTTGTCTTCGCTGGAAATGTTCAAGCCTGGTGTGTACTTGAGCTTGTCCACGGCGTTGCCGGTGGCGGTCTGTTTATCCAGCGCTTCCTTGGTCACGGTGGAGCGGCCCTTGATGCTTTCTTCCTGCACCATGTAGCCGCCACCTGCCGTGGCCTTGCCCTGAACCCCAATCGTCCCGACGTCGCTGTTGCTGGTGTCGGCCATGACCATTCCATGGCCCATGCTTGCGGCAACGAGTGCCAGATGAATCCGTGTGAACCTCATCTCTGTCGTCCTGGTGTCGGGTGCTTATTGCACGCTGTAGTTGAAGGTGGCGGTGAAGCGCTGCTCATTGCGGCCCCCGAAGGCTTGCTCGGGGAACGGCTTGACTTGCTTGATACGACGCAAGCTGTTGGTGGCGGCCCGGTTGAGCAACATGCTCGAGGCCTGGGTCTGCAAACCGGAGTCGAGAACCCGACCCTGGCGATCGACCAGCAACCAGACCACCACTTCGCCGGTGGGGCGTTCGAGAGAGGCCTGGCGTCCGGTGGGGTACTGCTTGTAGGTATCCAGCTCGTTGCGCAAACCCTTGAGGTAACCGCCTTCCAGCGCTTGGCCGTCGACCTTGGGGGGCGCGGGCGGCGCGGGTGTCGGCGCGGCCTGGGCCACGGGCGCCGGTGCCGGTTTGGCGGCGACCGGTGGGGGTGTCGGGGTGGGCGTTGGCTTGGCGATCACGGGCTTGGGCACAGGTTTTGGCTTGGGCTCAGGCTTGGGTTTTGGCAGCGGTTTTGGCGGCGGCGGTGGCGGGGCGGGTTCGGCCTCTTCATCCTCGATCACCGGCGGTGGCGGCTCTTGTTCCACCACCGGCTCGGGGATCACTTCTGGCTCCGGCTCGACCAACGCCAACTCGACCGCCGACTCGTCGTACACCGGCTCGACCTTCAAGGTCTGGGACTGGATACCCAGTGCAATCAGCACCAGGGCGATCAGGGCCGGGACACTGCCCAGCAGCTGACGCGCACGAAACAATACGTACATGATCAGGACTTACGCGTGGCAATGGACACGGAGGTAAAGCCACCCAGACGCAGGGTGTCCATCACCTCCACCAGGCGCGAAACTTCTACGCCTTTGTCGCTGTTGACGATGATGGTCGACTTGGTGTCAGGCTTTTGCGCCGCTTTCAGCGCCGGCACCAACGCGTCGACCGTGAGGTCCTTGCCATCCAGTTGCAGCTGGCCTTCCAGGCCCAGTGTCAGGATGAATTTGTTCTGTGGTTTGAGCTGCTGCGAACTGCTGGCGCTGGGCAGTTGCGTCTTCATGCCGAGGGCCGGAATCACGTTCAGGCTCACGAGTACGAAAAACACCAGGAGGAACATCATCACGTCGATCATCGGAATCAGTTCGATGTGCGCCTTGCGTTTTTTCGGTTCGTCCCAGGTTCTCATTCCGCTACCCCGTTATTGAATTAGGGGCGACACGCTAACAACCAAAAATGACCGATTGGTTAACTTTAATTGACGTTTTGAGGGCTCTAGGACAAGTCTTTCAGACAATTCTCAAGACATTTTTGTGACGTAACAGAATTGACATGCACCAGGGGCATTCTCAAAAACTTTACATCGAGGGCCCCTGGAAATGAGCCGTGAACTGCCACAGATATCCACGCCGCGACTGTTAATGCGCGCACTGGAAAACCACCAGGCCGAGACGTTGTGCACCCTCGCCAACGGCCCGAAAATCGCTGACAACACAGCGAGTATTCCTTCGCCTTACACCCTCGAAGTCGCGCAGGATTTCATCGCTGGCATGCCGGAGAAATTTCGCTCGGCCCACCTGTTGAGCCTGGGCATGCATCGGCGTGACAGCGGCGAGTTGATCGGCATCGTCAGCCTGCGCATCAAACCGGATCACCTCTACGGACACTTGGGCGGCTGGGTGGCGGCGGACGCGCGCAACCAGGGCTACGCGGCAGAAGCGGCGCGTGCACTGATGGACTACGGCTTTGCCGAACTCGGCCTGCATCGCGTGGGCAGCCAGTGTTTCAGTCGCAACAAAGAGTCGGCACGGGTCATGGAGAAAATCGGTCTGCAGTACGAAGGCTGCCTGCGCGGGGCGTTCTTCAAGAACGGCGTGCATGAAGACATGCTGGTGTTCGCCACGCTGCGAGAGGATTGGGAGTTTCGGCTGTGAGTGGCGAGGTTGATCATGGCCGACGCCGGGTGCTTGCCGGGCTGGCGGTTGCCACCACGTTTTCGATCCTCAGTCCGTTTGCGCGCAGTGCCGGCGTGGATTATCCGTTCACCCTCGGCGTGGCTTCCGGGGACCCGTTGCCCGATGGGTTTGTGATCTGGACGCGCCTGGCGCCGTTGTTCAATGCCGTGGATGGCCGGGGCGGCTTGAGCCGTTCCGTGCCCGTGCGTTGGCGGGTCGCCAGCGATGCCGCGATGACCCGCGTGGTGCGCCAGGGCGAAGTCATGGCCAGCGAGCGCTGGGGCCATTCGGTGCATGTGGAAGTCGCGGGGTTGGAGGCGGGCCGGCCGTATTGGTATCAGTTCGAAGGGCTGGGCGCGCAAAGCCCGGTGGGGCAGTCGCGCACGGCGCCTGCGGTGCATGCCATGGTGTCGGCACGCCTGGGGTTTGTCTCGTGCTCCCACTGGGAGCGCGGCTATTTCAGTGCCTATCGCCACCTGGCAGAGGAACAGCCCGACCTGGTGTTCTTTCTCGGCGACTACATCTACGACAGTTCCTACGCGGCGGATTCGGGCAAGATCATCCGCCCCCACGGCAGCGGCAATGCGGTGAGCCTGAGCGACTATCGCAACCGCTATGCCCTGTACAAAACCGACCCGGATCTACAGGCCCTGCACGCTGCTGCACCGAGCGTGGCGACCTGGGACGATCACGAAGTGCAGAACGACTACGCCAACCGCTGGTCCCAGGACCCGAAGATTCCGGTCGGGCAATTCCTGCAGCAGCGTGCGGCCGCCTACCAGGCTTACTACGAACATATGCCGCTGCGTGCCAGCAGTTTGCCGAAAGGGCCGGACATGCGTATTTATCGGCGCCTGGACTACGGTCGACTGGCCCGTTTCCACGTGCTGGACGGTCGGCAATACCGTTCCGAACAACCGTGCATTCCGGCGAATGGCAGCCACCAGGGACATATCGCCGATAACCTCTGTCACGACTTGCGCGACCCTGGCCGCACCATGCTCGGTTGGCAGCAAGAGGCTTGGCTGGACCAGGGGTTTGCCCAGTCGAAAGCGCAGTGGAACGTCATCGCCCAGGACCTGCTGGTAGCGCCGCTGACCCAGCGTGACCTGACCGATCACAAGCCGGGACGCTGGACCGACGGGTGGGATGGCTACATGGCCAACCGCTCACGGATGCTGGCGTCCATTGAGCGCAATCGCGTCAACAACCCGGTGTTCTGGGGCGGTGACATCCATTCGTTCTGGGTCACGGATTTGCACGCCGATGCCAACAACCCGGATTCGCGGGTGGTGGCTACGGAATTCGTCGGTACGTCGGTGACGTCTGACGGGCCGCCTTTTGCTGCGTTCAGCAAGCTGCTGCCACTCAACCCCCATGTAAAATTTTTCGACAGTCGCCAGCGAGGGTATGTGTCGGTGGAGGTGGAGGAGGGCAGGATGCTCACGAACCTGCGGGTGATTACCGACCCTCGCGACCCGATGGCCACGGTGTCGACCCTCAAGTCGTTTGTGGTGGAACCAGGGCGGGCGGGGGCGATTGAGGTTTAATTGAGTTCGTAGCGCACGGACAGCGCGCCCTTTTTCTCTGACAAGGCCAGGATAGTCACCTGGCCCAGCTCGCTCAGTGCCTGCACGTGGGTGCCGCCGCAGGCATACGCGGGCAATTCGCCAAAGCCGACTTCGCGGGTGCCGTCTTCCAGGTTCATGTGGCGCGGGTAGTCTGCGGCGATCCATTGATTGACCTGTTGCTGGATTGCCTCGGCGTCCATGGCTTGCGCCGCTTCGCCACGGATGAAGGTGATCTTGCCTTCGCCCGGCCAGTGATGGGCCTTGATCGGCATCCAACCCAGGGTTTCGCCTGCGTTGCCAATCAAGTGCCCGGCGGAATGCAGTCGGGTGTGTAGAGTACGACGCTGCGCATCGACTCGCGCGGTAATCAGACCTGGCTCCAGTGGCCGGTCGACGTAGTGCACCACGCGATCGGCTTCCTGGGTGACGCGCAGCACAGTGCTTTCACCCAGCCAGCCTGTATCGAAAGGTTGCCCACCGCCCTGGGGGTGAAAAATCGTCGACTGCAGGATGACTGCAAACTGCTCCTCGTGGGGGGTGCAACTCAACACCTCCAGCTCGGCAGTCAGGTGGTCGTGGGTAAAAAACAGGCGCTCGGTCATCATCTACATCCGCATCAGGGTTCTGCGCGCAGTATAAATAGTGCGTGGATAGGTGATAATCCGCTCAATTATCAATGGACCTGTGCACCATGAGCATCAATCTTCCTTTGCCGCTGCTGGGCGAAATGGCGATTTTCGTCAAAGTGGTGGAAACCGGCAGTTTCTCCGAAGCCGCCCGGCAGATGGGCGCTTCGCCTTCTTCGGTGAGCCGCAGTATCTCGCGTCTGGAAAAAGCTTTGGCTACGCGCTTGTTGCAACGCACCACGCGCAAGTTGCGCTTGAGTGAAGGCGGGGAAGAGGTGTTCAAGCGTTGCCAGGAGATGGTCAGCGCGGCGCGCTCGGTGATGGAGATCAGCGGCCAGTTCACCCATGAAGCCGAAGGTTTGGTGCGGGTCAGCGTGCCCAAAGCGGTAGGGCGGTTTGTGGTGCATCCGCATATGCCGGAGTTTCTACGGCGGTATCCCAAGGTGGATGTGCAGTTGATCCTGGAGGATCGGCAGGTGGACATGATTGATGACAATGTCGACCTGAGTATCCGCATCACTGACAGCCCACCGCCGGGGTTGGTGGGGCGGCAGTTATTGCCCATCGAGCATCTGTTGTGCGCGACGCCGCAGTACTTGGCTGAACACGGGACGCCGGAGCACCCCCATGATCTGCTGGCGCACAGTTGCATCTACCTCGGGGAGACACCCGGAGACTCGCGCTGGAAATTCCGCCAGGCCGGCAAGGCGGTGACGGTGGCGGTGCGCGGGCGTTATGCGGCGAACCACACCGGGGTTCGGCTGGATGCGGTGTTGCAGCACGTGGGGATTGGCAGTTTGCCGTACTTCACGGCGCGGCATGCGTTGGAGGAGGGGCGGTTGGTGCAGGTGTTGCCGGAGTGGGATTTTATTGCGTCCTACCATGGCGAGGCGTGGTTGCTGCATTCGCCCACGCGGTACTTGCCGCCGAAGTTGCGGGTGTTTATTGATTATCTGGTGGCGTGCATGGCGAAGGAGCCGACATTGCGTCGGCCCATTCCTGGTCGCTGATCAGTGCTTGCTCTGGTCAACCGGCATGGCCAGCAGCTGCTTTTCCTGGTTCCAGTCGAACGGTTCGTCGTTCTGTTCGGCTTCGAAGCGACGTTCTTCCAGGGCCTGGTACAGGTCCAGTTCTTCGTCGGGCATGAAGTGCAGGCAGTCACCGCCAAAGAACCACAGCAGGTCGCGCGGCACCAGGTGGGCGATTTGCGGGTAGCGCAGGATGACCTGGCTCATCAGGTCCTGGCCCAGGTACTGGCTTTCGATCGGGTCGATCGGCAGCAGGGCGCGCAATTCGTCGAAGCGCTCCAGGAACAATGAATGGCTTTCCTCGGGCACCTGTTCGGCTTCGCCGACGGCAACCAGGATGCTGCGCAGGTGGTCGAGCAAGACGAGATGATCGGCAACGACGTTGGACACGAGATAAGTCCTCTAAAGCAAAAACGGGCGCGAGAGTATATAGCTCTCGCGCCCGTATTTATATGACCGCTCGACTCAGCGGACTTTACCCTCGGCCTGGGTCAGCTCTTCCTTGCTGAAATCATCCACGTCGATCACCTTGCGCCGCGCTGCTTCGGCGTCACGCAGGGTTTGCGCCTCGGCCGGTTGCAAGACGCCTGCGTGCAGCGCCGCGTCGATGGCATGCTCCCCGGCGCTCGGTTTGACCTGGCCGCTTTTGAGCGCGGTGTGCAGTTTTTTCTGCAGCGGATGGCTGGCGCCGAGCAGGTCGTAGGCATGTTGCAAGGCGCCTACCGGATCTTCCGCCGATTGCGGGCGATAGCAGCCGGCCAGCAACTCTTCCAGGGTCGGGTCACCCTTGGCACGGCCGATCACTGCGGCCACTTCGGCATCCAGCGCATCCGACGGCCCGGTATGGCGACGGCCGAACGGGAACACGATCAACCGCAGCAGGCAGCCCAGTACCTTGTTCGGGAAGTTGCTCAGCAGTTCATCCAGCGCACGCTCCGATTCGCCAAGGCTTTCTTCCATGGCCCAGGCGAACAGGGGTTCCAGATGATCCGGCGAATCCAGGTCGTGATAACGCTTGAGGGCGGCTGACGCCAGGTACATATGGCTCAATACATCACCCAGGCGTGCCGACAGGCGTTCGCGACGCTTCAACTCGCCACCCAGCAGCATCATGCTCAGGTCAGCCAGCAGCGCGAACGCGGCCGCCTGGCGGTTGAGTGCGCGGAAGTACCCCTGGCTCAAGCGGTTGCCTGGGGCCTTCTCGAAATGACCGACACCGAGGTTCAGCACCAACGTACTGGCGGCGTTGCTCACGGCGAAACCGATGTGTTGCATCAGCAGCCCGTCGAACTCCTTCAGCGCCTGGTCATGGTCTTCGCGACCGGCCAGGGCCATTTCCTTGAGTACGAACGGATGGCAGCGGATCGCGCCCTGGCCGAAGATCATCAGGTTGCGCGACAGGATGTTCGCGCCTTCCACCGTGATAAAGATCGGCGCACCTTGCCAGTTGCGACCCAGGTAATTGTTCGGGCCCATGATGATGCCTTTGCCACCGTGCACGTCCATGGCGTGGCTGATACACTCGCGGCCACGTTCGGTAAGGTGGTACTTGAGGATCGCCGACAGCACCGAGGGTTTCTCTCCCAGGTCCACGGCGTTGGCGGTGAGCATGCGTGCGCTGTCCATCAGCCAGGCGTTGCCGCCGATCCGTGCCAAAGCTTCCTGGATGCCCTCGAAGGCCGACAGCGGCACATTGAATTGTTCGCGCACCTGGGCGTATTGGCCGGTCACCAGGCTGGTGAACTTGGCCGCGCCAGTGCCGACCGCAGGCAGGGAGATCGAACGGCCCACGGAGAGGCAGTTCATCAACATCATCCAGCCTTTACCGAGCATTTCCTGGCCGCCGATCAGGAACTCAAGCGGGATGAAGACATCCTTGCCGGAGTTGGGGCCGTTCATGAAAGCGGCGCCCAGAGGCAGGTGGCGACGGCCGATTTCTACGCCGGGGGTATCGGTGGGGATCAGCGCCAGGCTGATGCCCAGGTCTTCTTCTTCACCCAGCAGGTGGTCCGGGTCATGGGCCTTGAAGGCCAGACCGAGCAGGGTCGCGACCGGGCCGAGGGTGATGTAGCGTTTTTCCCAGTTGAGGCGCAGGCCGAGGGTTTCCTTGCCTTCCCATTCACCTTTGCAGATAACGCCGGTGTCGGGCATGGCGCCTGCATCGGAGCCGGCCAGTGGGCCCGTCAATGCGAAGCAGGGGATGTCATCGCCACGGGCCAGGCGCGGCAGGTAGTGGTTGCGTTGTTCTTCGGTGCCGTAGTGCAGCAGCAGTTCGGCGGGGCCAAGGGAGTTGGGCACCATCACGGTGGAGGCCAGGTCACCGCTGCGGGTGGCGAGTTTCATCGCAACCTGGGAATGCGCGTAGGCAGAGAAGCCCTTGCCGCCATATTCCTTGGGGATGATCAGGGCGAAGAAGCCATGGGTCTTGATGTGCTCCCAGGCCGCGGGCGGCAGGTCCATGGCCTGGCCGATTTCCCAGTCGCTGACCATGGCGCAGAGTTCTTCGGTCGGGCCGTCGATAAACGCCTGTTCTTCTTCGGTCAGCTGGGCCTTGGGGTAGGCCAGCAACTTGTCCCAGTCCGGGCGACCGCTGAAGAGTTCGCCGTCCCACCACACGGTGCCGGCGTCGATGGCGTCGCGCTCGGTCTCGGACATCGGCGGCAGGACTTTCTGGAACCAGCTGAACAGTGGCTTGGTGAAGTATTGGCGGCGCAGGTCGGGCAGCAGCAGGGGCGCGGCCACCACGGCGATCAACACCCAGAAGATCAGCAGCAGCCAACCCGGTGCGTGGCTCCAGGCGCCCATCGCCAGCAGGTAGACGGCAACCACGCCGAGGGCGGGCAGGGGCGCGACGCGGCGGTGTGCGAGGTAGGCAATGCCGACCACCAGCACCAGTATCCACAACAACAGCATATTCAATCCTCCGTGAAACCAGGGGCGAAACCACCAGGGAGCTTAGTCGGCATCCGAACAAGCGGGGTGATCAGGGTGTAACGAGATTTGGCCGATTCGTCGTTATCTCCCCGGCAGGCCTGTGGTTAGACTCCAAGCTTCCTTCGGAGATAAAGCTCATGGATACCTACCTGAGTCCCAGCCGCTTCATCGATAGTGACCACCCTGCGGTGGTGGAGTTCGCCGAAAAACACCGTGGAACCCGTAGGGATTTTAGTGACCAGTCAGTCAGCCTCTACTACGCCGTGCGTGAGGCGATTCGCTATAACCCCTACACCTTTAGCCGCGATCCAGACACATTGAGTGCCAGCTTCGCCCTGGCCGCCGGCGAAAGCTATTGCGTGCCCAAGGCCACGTTACTTGCCGCCTGCGCCCGCCATTGCGGGATCCCGGCGCGCATCGGCCTGGCGGATGTGCGCAATCATCTGTCGACGCCGCGTCTGATCGCGCTGCTCAAGAGTGATGTTTTCGCCATGCACGGCTATACCGAGCTTTACCTGAATGATCGCTGGGTCAAGGCCACGCCTGCGTTCAACCAGCAACTGTGCGATGTATTCGATGTGCCGCCGCTGGAGTTCGACGGCCTTCACGACAGCGTTTTCCACGCGTTCAACCGCCAAGGCCAGCGTTCGATGGAATACGTGGTCGACCACGGGCAATTTCCTGACGTGCCCGAGGCCTTTTTCTTCGCCCATATTCAGCAGTCTTACCCGCATCTGTTTGCCGACGACCTGCCGCCGTTACTCGGCGACATGCAGAGCGATTTGAGCCGCGCGTGAACCGGCGTATGCTGCTGCCTTCATCCAGCCATGTTCATCCACAAGAAAGGCGCGGTCATGCTGAAAATCTGGGGTCGTAAAAATTCATCAAACGTCAGGAAGGCACTGTGGTGCGCCGAGGAACTCGGCCTGGACTATGAAGCAATTGATGCGGGCGGGGCTTTTGGTGTGGTCGACACGCCGCAATATCGGGCATTGAACCCCAACGGCCGGGTGCCGATGATCGAAGACGGCGACTTCGTGTTGTGGGAGTCCAATACCATCGTGCGCTACCTCTGCGCCAAGCAGGCGTCCAGCTGGTATCCGACCGAGGTGAAAGCCCGGGCCAACGCTGAAAAGTGGATGGATTGGACCACGTCGACTTTCGCCGAACCGTTCAAGATTGTGTTCTGGGGCGTGCTGCGCACCCCGGCGGACAAACAGAACTGGGACAACATCCACGCCGGTCGCCAGGCCTGTATTGATGTGCTCAAGACCGTTGATGAAGCGCTGGCTACACAGCCGTATCTGTCGGGCGACGAGATCGGCATGGGCGATATTCCCCTGGGCAGCTTTATCTACGCCTGGTTCGAAATGCCCATCGAACGGCCTGCGATGCCCCATCTAGAGGCCTGGTATGCGCGCCTGCAACAACGTCCGGCCTACCGCAAAGCGGTCATGACTGCGTTGACTTAATACCCACTATTAATACGGGTGACTGTACTTGTGCGGCGCGGGCAAGCACCATGCTTGTCATGCGCCGCCGTTGAACTACCTGGGCTGCGCCCTCATCTACTCTTTCTATTCCCTTCTTTGGTGCGTAATCCGATATGAGTTCCGCTCTGTCCATCCGGCAGCTAACCAAAACCTACGGCAACGGTTTCCAGGCCCTGAGTGGTATCGATCTGGACGTTGCCGAAGGTGACTTCTTCGCCTTGCTCGGCCCCAACGGCGCCGGCAAATCCACCACCATCGGTATCCTCTCGACCCTTGTCAACAAGACCAGCGGCACGGTGAATATCTTTGGCCATGACCTGGACAAATCCCCGGCGGCGCTCAAGCGTTCCATCGGCGTGGTGCCCCAGGAATTCAACTTCAACCAGTTCGAAAAGACCTTCGACATCGTCGTGACCCAGGCCGGTTATTACGGCATCCCGGCGAAGATCGCCAAGGAACGCGCCGAGCAGTACCTGACCCAACTGGGCCTGTGGGACAAGCGCGACGTGCCTTCGCGTTCGCTGTCTGGCGGCATGAAGCGCCGCCTGATGATCGCCCGCGCATTGGTGCATGAGCCGCGCTTGCTGATCCTTGATGAGCCCACTGCCGGCGTGGACATCGAACTGCGTCGCTCGATGTGGACTTTCCTCACCGAGCTGAACGAGAAGGGCATCACCATCATCCTCACCACCCACTACCTGGAAGAGGCTGAGCAGCTGTGCCGCAACATCGGCATCATCGACCACGGCACCATCGTCGAGAACACCAGCATGCGTAACCTGCTGGGTCAGTTGCATGTGGAAACCTTTTTGCTCGACCTGAAAAACAACCTGTCGGCGCCGCCGCAACTGCTCGGTTACCCGAGTCGCCTGGTGGACAGCCATACCCTGGAAGTGCAGGTGGACAAGGCCATGGGCATCACCGCGTTGTTCACGCAGTTGGCGACCCAGAACATCGAAGTGCTGAGCCTGCGCAACAAAACCAATCGCCTTGAGGAGTTGTTCGTGTCCCTGGTGGAGAAAAATCTGGCGAAGGTGGCGGTATGAGTTCCGAACTGCAACCCAACCTCGTCGCGCTGCAAACCATCGTCTATCGCGAAGTGAAACGCTTTACCCGGATCTGGCCGCAGACCCTGCTGCCGCCGGCGATCACCATGGTCCTGTACTTCGTGATCTTCGGTAACCTGATTGGCCGCCAGATTGGCGACATGGGTGGCTTCACCTACATGGAGTACATCGTGCCGGGCCTGATCATGATGTCGGTGATCACCAACTCCTACGGCAACGTGGTCTCGAGTTTTTTCGGCAGCAAGTTCCAGCGCTCCATCGAAGAACTGATGGTGTCGCCGGTGTCACCCCATACCATCCTGATCGGCTACACCCTGGGTGGTGTGCTGCGTGGCTTGATGGTGGGCGTGATCGTGACCCTGCTGTCGCTGTTCTTCACCCACCTGCAGGTGCATCACCTCGGGGTCACCATTTTGGTGGTGGTACTGACGGCGACGATTTTCTCGCTGCTGGGCTTCATCAACGCCGTGTTTGCGCGCAACTTCGATGATATTTCGATCATCCCGACCTTCGTGCTGACGCCGCTGACCTACCTGGGCGGGGTGTTCTACTCCATTACCCTGCTGCCGCCGTTCTGGCAGACCGTGTCGCTGGCCAACCCGGTGCTGCACATGGTCAACGCCTTCCGCTACGGCATTCTGGGGGTGTCGGACATCAAGATCAGCGTGGCAATCACCTTCATGCTGGTGGCGACGGTGGTGCTGTACATTGGCTGCGCGAAGCTGCTGGTGAGTGGACGTGGGATGCGTACGTAAGCGACGACCCGCAATAAAAAACGGCCTCAATTGAGGCCGTTTTTTTTAGGTGCCGAGCAGGGCCAGATCGATCAGTTCATGCAGCTCTTCAACCGGCAACGGTGCGCTGGAAAACAGGCTGCGATACACCGTGGGGGCCGCGATCAGGTTCAGCAGGCGATCCAGGCTTGGCAACACGTCGACGCTGCTCTGATAGCGGTCGAGGATGACCTGCAACTGGCCCATCAGAATGTGGCTGCAGTAGTCCCTGGGATGACTGCACTGCACGTCGCGCATCATGTTGCGGCCCAGGTCGGAGCTCATTTCATCCAGGTATTGTTCGCCCCAGGCGCGCAGGTCACCGCGCAGGCTACCGGTGTTGGCCGGCTCGCTGTCCGGGCGCAGGCGCTCCAACGCCACATCGGCGAGCAGGGCGGCGAGGTCGCCCCAGCGTCGGTAGATGGTGGAGGGCGTAACGCCCGCGCGTGCAGCAATCATCGGCACGGTCACGCTGGAGCGCTCATGGGCTTCCAGCAGTTCGCGCGCGGCGTTATGCACTGATTCTTGGACCCGGGCACTGCGGCCTCCCGGGCGAAGGCCTTCTTTGATCGCCATGCACAAAACCTTAACACAAAGAATTTGCTTTAAGCGCTTTCCAGTAGCACACTCTGCAAAAGCAAAATATTAGCTTTAGCGGAGCGTGCCCATGTCCAGTACTCCTTCACACCGTGCCAACCTGGCCTTCCTGGTGGTCACGGTGTTGACCTTCCTCGCCGCGTCCAGCGCGCCGACGCCGCTGTATCAGGTGTATCAAGACAACCTGCACTTTTCGGCGGCAATGCTTACGGTGATATTCGGCGTCTACGCCGTGAGCCTGCTGGCGGCGTTGCTGACCGTCGGTTCGCTGTCGGATCACCTGGGACGCAAGCCGGTGATCTTCACCGCATTGCTGCTGAACATTCTGGCGATGCTGCTGTTTATCAACGCCGACAGCACCGCTTACCTGATCGCCGCCCGCGCGTTGCAAGGCTTTGCGACCGGCATGGCCACGGCGGTGTTGAGCGCGACGCTGCTCGATACCGATCGCCTGCGCGGCCCCATGCTCAACAGCCTGGCGCCTTTGTTGGGCATGGCCAGTGGCGGCCTGGGCAGTGGTTTGCTGGTGGAATACGCGCCCCGGCCAACCCAGCTGATTTATCTGGCGATGCTCGCCTTGATGGTGATGCAGGCACTGTATGTTTGGCGTTTACCGGAAACGGTCAGCCGGATTCCGGGTGCCTTGAAATCCCTGGCGCCGACCCTGCATGTGCCCGAACAGGCGCGCCGGGCCCTGTGGCTGGCGATGCCGTTGAATGTGGCGGTGTGGGCACTCGGCGGGTTCTTTTCCTCCCTGGCACCTTCGCTGGTGCGGGCGGCGACCGGCTCGACCTCGCACCTGATCGGCGGCGGGTTGGTGGCCGTGGTCACCTTGAGCGGTGCGGTGATGATCTACAGCCTGCGGGATCGCCCGGCGGACAAGGTCATGCGCCTGTCGGCCGTGCTGTTGGCGGTGGGCGTGGCCTTGCTGCTGGTCGCCGTGCAGAGCGCCAGCCTGGTGCTGTTCTTTGCCGCCAGTGTGATCGCCGGCTTCGGCTTTGGCGGCGGATTCATGGGCAGTGTCCGCAGCATTGTGGGCCTGGCGTTGCCTCACGAACGGGCTGGATTGATGTCGGCTTTCTACGTGCTGAGCTACCTGGCGTTCTGCTTGCCGGCGCTGCTGGCGGGTAACTTGAGCCACGTGTATGGCCTGATCGTGACCACGGATGGCTACGGCGCGGTGCTGATCCTGTTGGCCCTGGGGGCGCTGGTCGGTCTGCTGATGCAGGATTCGGCACGGGCCAGGGCGACGACAGGCGGCTGATGGGTAATAATCGGTGCCTCGTATTCGCCTGACCGAGAGGCAAGCATGAAGATCATCCGCAGCAAGGACTTCACCGGCAGCCGGGCCTGGGAGGCGCTGGATATCGCCAACATGAACGGCATCACCACGCGCCTGCACTGGACCGACCAGCCGTACCGCTGGCACATCAATGACGGTGAAGAAGTGTTTGTGGTGCTCGATGGCCGGGTGCAGATGCACTATCGCGACAATGGCTTCGAACAGGTGGCGGAACTGGGCGTCGGCGACATCTTCTACGCCAGCGTCGGCACCGAGCACGTGGCTCACCCTCAGGGCCCGGCGCGTATCCTGGTGATTGAAAGCGAAGGCAGTGTTTGACGCTATATTGGCAAAACAGATAACAGATAGAGATATTACCCGTTATATAGATATTCGATATGGTTCTACCATGGTCTCAACCTCAAACGAGGACGAGGATTGCCATCATGACCTGCTCGAATACCATCAGCTACAAACCCTTCAGTCACTTGACCCGTCCACGGGAAGTGATCCGCCAGTTCACCCCGAACTGGTTTGCCGCCACCATGGGCACCGGCGTGCTTGCGTTGGCGTTGGCGCAACTGCCGTTCAATTTGCCTGGCTTGCACGCGATTGCCGAAGCGCTGTGGTTGTTCACCATCGGCCTGTTTGTGCTGTTCAGCGGGTTGTACGCGGCGCGCTGGGTGATGTTTTTCCATGAAGCGCGGCGAATTTTCGGACACTCCACGGTGTCGATGTTCTTCGGAACAATTCCCATGGGGCTGGCGACCATTCTCAATGGCCTGCTGTTGTTCGGCCTGCCGCGTTGGGGCAGCGACGTGATCCCTCTGGCTGAAGCGCTGTGGTGGCTGGATGTGGCCATGGCGCTGGCCTGCGGTGTGCTGATCCCGTTCATGATGTTCACCCGCCAGGAACACAGCATCGACCAGATGACCGCCGTCTGGCTATTGCCGGTGGTGGCTGCCGAAGTCGCCGCCGCCAGCGGTGGCCTGCTCGCACCACACCTGGCAGATGCTCATTCGCAACTGGTGATGCTGGTGACCAGCTACGTGCTGTGGGCGTTTTCCCTGCCGGTGGCGTTCAGCATCCTCACTATCCTGATGCTGCGCATGGCCCTGCATAAACTGCCTCATGCCAATATGGCCGCGTCGAGCTGGCTGGCGTTGGGCCCCATTGGCACCGGTGCGCTGGGCATGCTGTTGCTGGGCGGCGATGCTCCGGCGATTTTCGCGGCCAATGGTTTGCCGGGTGTCGGCGAAATGGCCAACGGCCTGGGGCTGGTGGCGGGCATTACTCTGTGGGGCTTCGGTCTGTGGTGGATGCTGATCGCGGTCTTGATCACCCTGCGTTACCTGCGCGCCGGTATTCCGTTCAACCTGGGGTGGTGGGGCTTTACCTTCCCATTGGGTGTGTACGCCCTGGCCACATTGAAGCTGGCGAGCCTGTTGCACCTGGGTTTCTTCAGCGTATTCGGCAGTGTGCTGGTGGTGGCATTGGCGCTGATGTGGCTGATCGTGGCCAAGCGCACGGTGCAGGGGGCTTATAAAGGTGAGCTTTTTGTTTCGCCTTGCATTGCGGGACTAGGGAATAAGTAAGCCGGATTAGGTAAAGTCGTGGCCTGAATGCTTTTACAAAAAAATAGGCCACGCAGGAACACGGACGATGAGCCACCCCTCGCAATTCACTTTGCTGCGCACACGGCGTTTCCTGCCGTTTTTCATCACCCAGTTGCTGGGCGCGTTCAACGACAACATCTTCAAGCAATCGCTGATCCTCGCCATTCTCTACAAGCTCACCATCGACGGTGACCGCTCGATCTGGGTCAACCTCTGTGCCTTGCTGTTTATCCTGCCATTCTTCCTGTTTTCAGCCCTGGCCGGGCAGTTTGGCGAGAAATTCAACAAGGACGCGTTGATCCGCGCGATCAAGATCGGCGAGATCGTGATCATGGCCGTGGGGGCGACGGGCTTCCTCACCAATCACCTGGAACTGATGCTGCTGGCGCTGTTTGCCATGGGCACCCACTCGGCGCTGTTCGGGCCGGTGAAGTACTCGATCATGCCTCAGGCTTTGCACGAAGATGAGTTGGTGGGCGGTAACGGCCTGGTGGAGATGGGCACGTTCCTGGCGATCCTGGCCGGCACCATTGGCGCCGGGATCATGATGTCGTCCACCCATTACGCGCCGGTGGTGTCCGTAGCGATCGTCGGCGTGGCGGTGCTGGGTTACCTGGCCAGCCGCAGCATTCCACGGGCGGCGGCGTCGACCCCTGGGTTGCGCCTGAACTGGAACATCTTCAGCGAGTCCTGGGCCACCTTGCGTCTGGGGCTGGGGCAGACGCCCGCCGTTTCGCGTTCCATCGTTGGTAACTCGTGGTTCTGGTTCGTCGGTGCGATCTACCTGACGCAGATCCCGGCCTACGCCAAGGAATGGTTGTACGGCGACGAAACCGTGGTGACGCTGATCCTCACCGTGTTCTCGGTGGGTATCGCGCTCGGCTCGATGCTCTGCGAAAAACTCTCCGGGCGTAAGGTGGAAATCGGCCTGGTGCCGTTCGGTTCATTCGGCCTGACCGTGTTTGGCCTGCTGCTGTGGTGGCACTCTGGCGGCTTCCCGCAGAACGTGCAGGCCAACGACTGGCTCGCCGTGCTCAGCTACGGCCAGGCCTGGTGGGTGCTGTTCGATATCCTTGGCCTGGGCGTGTTTGGCGGCTTTTATATCGTGCCGCTGTATGCGCTGATTCAGTCGCGGACCGCCGAGAATGAGCGCGCGCGGGTGATTGCGGCCAACAACATCCTCAATGCACTGTTCATGGTGGTCTCGGCCATCGTGTCGATCCTGTTGCAGAGTGTGGCCAAGCTGTCGATACCCGAGTTGTTCCTGGTGGTGTCGCTGCTCAACATCGCGGTCAACACCTACATCTTCAAGATCGTCCCCGAGTTCACCATGCGTTTCATGATCTGGCTGCTCAGCCATTCCATGTACCGCGTGGAGCACCGCAACCTGGAGGCGATCCCGGATGAAGGCGCGGCGTTGCTGGTGTGCAACCACGTGTCGTTTGTCGATGCGCTGTTGATCGGCGGCGCGGTGCGTCGGCCGATTCGCTTTGTCACGTACTACAAGATCTACCGTTTGCCGGTGCTGAACTTTATCTTCCGCACCGCCGGGGCGATTCCGATTGCCGGGCGCCATGAAGATATCCAGATCTACGAAAAGGCCTTCACGCGGATTGCGCAGTACCTGAAGGACGGTGAGTTGGTGTGCATCTTCCCTGAGGGCAAGCTGACCGCCGATGGTGAGATGAATGAGTTTCGCGGGGGCGTGACGCGGATTCTGGAAGAGACGGCGGTGCCGGTGATTCCAATGGCGTTGCAGGGGTTGTGGGGGAGTTTCTTCAGTCGCGATCCGAAGAAGGGCTTCTTCCATCGCATATGGTCGCGGGTGGTATTGGTGGCGGGTGAGCCGGTGGCGGCAGACGCTGCCACTCCCGCGCAGCTACAGGAAAAAGTCACCCAGCTACGCGGCACTGTTCTGTAGGCGCCCGGCTTGCCGGCGATGGCGATTTTCAGGCCGCCATCGCCCGCAGGGTTATGTGGAGATTTTCAGGCCAATCAGCCCACAAATGATCAGCGCCACGCTGGCCAGCCGGAACAACGCCATGGACTCCCCAAACAGGATGATCCCGGCAATCACGGTGCCCACGGCGCCCACGCCAGTCCAGATGGCATAGGCCGTGCCCAGCGGCAGTTCCTTCATGGCCAGCCCCAGCAGGCCGAGGCTGACGGCCATGGCGGCAATCGTCAGAGCCGTGGGCAAAGGCTTGCTGAAACCATCGGTGTACTTCAGTCCGACGGCCCAGCCGACTTCAAACAAACCCGCGAAAAACAGAATGATCCAGGACATGATGACCTCCTAACGTTAGGTGGGGTCGTCCCCGGATTAGCCGCTTGAAGTGTCGCGGGGTCGTCCCCGCGCAGCTCGGTAGAGTGCCGAAAAGTGCTCGGCTGATCAAGTTTGCGGGGTGTTCTCCAGCACGCGACGGTCTTCCTTTTCGCTCATGCGGCGGAAGTAGGTCGACAGCAACGCCCCGGAAATATTGTGCCAGACGCTGAACAACGCACTCGGCACTGCCGCCAATGGCGAAAAGTGCGCGCTGGCCAAGGCGGCGCCCAGCCCGGAGTTCTGCATGCCCACTTCCAGCGCCAGCGACTTGCGCTGTGCCAATGGCAGCTTGAACACGCGGCCGGTGAAGTAACCCAGCAGGTAACCAAAGCTGTTGTGCAGCATCACCACCGCCATGATCAACAGACCCGACTCGGCAATCTTCGCCTGGCTCGCCGCTACCACCGCCGCGACGATGATCACGATGCTCACCACCGACACCAGCGGCAACACATCCACCGCATGGCGTACCCGTTCACCGAGCAGACGTTGCGCCAGTACGCCGAGCACGATCGGCAGCAGCACCACTTGCAGGATCGACCAGAACAATTCCATGAACGACACCGGCAGCCAGGCCGACGCCAGCAGCCAAATAAGCGCCGGGGTGAGCAGCGGGGCGAGGAGGGTGGTGATGGCGGCGATGGCCACCGACAGCGCCAGGTCGCCACGGGCCAACCAGGTCATCACGTTGGATGAGGTACCGCTTGGGCAGCAACCGACCAGGATCACACCGACGGCGATTTCCGGCGGCAGGTGGAACGCCTGGCACAGCAACCACGCCACGCCCGGCATGATCACGAAGTGCGCGACCACGCCCAGGGCCACCCGCCACGGATGGCGGGCGACCTCGGCGAAGTCATCGAGTTTGAGGGTCAGCCCCATGCCGAACATCACCAGGCCCAGCAGCGGGACAATGGCGCTTTTCAGACCGATGAACCAGTGGGGTTCGAGGAAGGCGACGACGGCGAAGATCAATACCCAGTAGGCGAAGGTATTGCCGACGAAGCGGCTCAAGGCGGCGAGTGCGCGCATGGGGATGTCCTTTTATTAGAGAGGTAGTCGGAGTGCAAACCGGATCCAAATGTGGGAGCGGGCTTGCTCGCGAATGCGGTGGATCAGTCAACATATTCAGTGACTGGCACACCGTATTCGCGAGCAAGCCCGCTCCCACAGTTTGATCTTCACAAAGCGTTAAATGCCCTGTGGTGTCTCTTCACCGCCCAGTGCTTCAACCAGCGCCGGGATGAAATCGCCGAACGTCAGCATCATCAATGTGAAGCTCGCATCCAGTTGACCCAGGGCCTCGTCGCCGCCGTCCTGTTCCGCCTGGTCTTGCAGCAGGTCTTCGAACTTCAGGCGCTTGACGGTCATCTTGTCGTCGAGCATGAAGGACAGCTTGTCCTGCCAGGCCAGGGACAATTGGGTCACGACTTTGCCGGTGGTCAGGTGCAGTTGGATCTCTTCGCCGGTCAGGTCCTGGCGCTTGCAACGCACGATGCCGCCGTCTTCGTGGGTGTCGCGCAGCTCGCATTCGTCGAGGACGAAGAAGTCATCGGCTGGCTTCTGGGTGGTGACCCAATCGGTCATGATTGCGGTGGGCGCGGTTTTCACGGTGAGTGGGCGAACCGGCAGGGTGCCGATCACTTCCCGCAGGGTCGACAGCAGGTCTTCGGCGCGTTTCGGGCTGGCCGAGTTCACCAGGATCAGGCCCTGTTTCGGCGCGATGGCGGCGAAGGTCGACGAGCGACGGATAAAGGCGCGTGGCAGGAAGGCCTGGATGATTTCATCCTTGATCTGGTCGCGTTCCTTCTTATAGACCTTGCGCATTTGCTCGGCCTCGATTTCTTCGACTTTCTCTTTCAGTGCGTCACGCACTACGCTGCCCGGCAGGATGCGTTCTTCCTTGCGCGCGGCAATCAGCAGGAAATCACCGCTGACGTGAACCAGAGGAGCGTCTTCACCTTTACCAAAAGGCGCGACGAAACCGTAAGTGGTCAATTCCTGGCTTGCGCAAGGGCGCGCCAGTTTGGTGGCCATGGCCGCTTCCAACGCCTCGGCATCAACAGGCAGATCTTGGGTCAGGCGATAGATAAGCAGGTTCTTGAACCACATGGGGTGAGTCTCTCCTTTATACAAAGGGGGGCATTATTCTCTTGATAACGTCCCAGGCCAACCCTGCCTAAGCCATTGGAAGCTATCAAAAAAAAGATTTAAGAAAGTGCTTGCCAGACTCAAGGTCGCTCCGTAGAATGCGCGCCACACCGAAACGAAGGGTGATTAGCTCAGCTGGGAGAGCGTCTGCCTTACAAGCAGAATGTCGGCGGTTCGATCCCGTCATCACCCACCATTCGCTTCATGTGTTACGCGCAGCGGTAGTTCAGTCGGTTAGAATACCGGCCTGTCACGCCGGGGGTCGCGGGTTCGAGTCCCGTCCGCTGCGCCATATTCGGTAACCTGGAACACTGAACGCCAGGTCACCACAGGAAGCCCGCTCAATGAGCGGGCTTTTTGCTGTCCGGGGTTTGCAAAAACCAAAAAACGCCGCCGATCATTTCCGATGATTGGCGGCGTTTTTTATTGGGCGATCAGAAATCCCAGCGTGTAGTGACCATGAAGTTGCGCGGCTCACCGTAGGCGGCGGAGTTATAGAAGCCGATGTTGGTGTAGTAGTGCTTGTCGAACAGGTTGTTGACGTTCAGGGTCGCTGAGAGGTTTTTAGTGACCTGATATTTGGTCATCAGGTCCACCAGCCAATAAGCGTCCTGGGAAAACTCTTCATACCCACCATGGGGTGAGTTGTAGATGTCCTGCCAGCCCACGCTTTGCCAGCGCACGCCACCGCCGACGGTCAGCTTGTCCAGGTTGCCCTTGAGTTTGTAGGTGGTGAACAGCTTGACCTGATCTTCGGGCTCGAAGGTGGAGATCTTCACGTCCTTGTCGTCGCGCACCACCTTATGGGTGTAGCCGGCCTGGAGTTGCCAGCCTGGGGCAATCTCGCCGGACATCTCCAGCTCGTAACCCTTGGTGACGGCCTTGCTGCTTTTATAGGCGTAGTTGTTCGGGATCGGTGTCTGGTTGTTGTATTCGTCGTCGGAGAGCGCGCGATTTGACTCATGGATTTCAAAGTACGCCGCGCTGGCGTTCACCCGGCCATCGAGGAAATCGGCTTTCACGCCCAGTTCCCAGTTCTGGCCTTCATCCGGTTCCAGCAGCTTGTTGTCGCGATCGCGGTTGTAGTTTTCCTGTGGCATGAAGATGTCGGTGTAACTGGCGTAGACCGCATAGGTGTCGTTGAGGTCGTACACGGCGCCGATGTACGGGACGAAACGTCCGGACTCGCGGTAATTGGGGTTGTAGCCCGTGACCTGGTAGTTGACCACGCGCCCGCCCAGCAGCAGCTTGAGGTCATCGGCGAGGTTCAGTCGCGTGGTCACGTAGGCACCGGTCTGGCGCACCGTGTCATCGGTAAGCGATTGCGCCTTGCCCCAGTCCGGTATCGTGGCGTGGCCGTGCCAGTTATTGAAGTCGACGATATTGGGGGAGAGGTTCCAGTAGCCTTTGCCTTTCCACTCCGACGCGCTGATGGAGCCACCCAGCACCAGCTCATGTTCGCGCCCGCCGAGGTTGAATGGGCCGCTGACGTACAAGTCGGCCGAGTCGCTGACGGTTTCCCCGGTGTATTTACCCGAGGTGAGTTGCGCGGTGCCATCCGGCTGCGGTTGGTCGCCCTGGATCGAGCCCATGAGCGCGTGATAGCCGTTGATCTTGTGATCCAGTTGCAGCTTGGTGACCCAGCCATTGCCCAGGTCGTGTTCGAGCATGGCAAAGACGGTTCGAGTGTATTGCTCCCAACTGCTCCAGTCCGCGGCGTTGTTGAACGAGCGCTTGACGCTGTTGCGGTCGCCCTTGGAGTTGATCAGCGGGAAACTGCCCGACCACGACGAGCCCTTCGGCAAGGTGTCCTGGTAATCGCCGCCGACGGTCAGCAGGGTATCGGGTGACAGGTCGAACTCCATGATGCCGTAGTACGTCGGGCTCTTGCGCGAGTAGTGGTCCATGAACGAATGCTTGTCCTGATAGGCCGCCACGGCGCGGCCACGCACGTTGCCGCTTTCGGTCATGGGGCCGCTGACATCCAGCTCGCTGCGGTAGTTGTCCCACGAACCGGCGCCGAGGGTTGCGTGGCCCTGGAAGTCTGCGGTGGGTTTCTTGCGCACCAGGTTGATCGTCGCGCCCAATGAGCCTGCGCCCGTGAGCAGGCCGGTGGCGCCCTTGAGCACTTCGACACGGTCGTAGATCGCCATGTCGCTCAGGGTGTTGCCCGCCGAGTAAGCGACGTTGCGTGCGGTCGAAGGGATGCCGTCGTACTGGAAGTTATTGATCGAAAAGCCTCGGGCATAGTAGTTGGTACGCTCGGTGTCGAAGGCGGAAACGGTGATGCCGGGCGTGTGGCGCATCACGTCGTCAACGTTGTTCAGGCCGAAATCATCCATGTGCTGGCGGGTGACCACGCTCACGGACTGCGGGGTTTCCTTGGGCGTCAGCACCAGCCGCGTGGAGGTCGCGATAGTGCCGGGCGTATAGGAACCGGTGCCTTCGGTGACGTTGCCCAACTGGTTGGCGGTGACGGCGGTCGGACTCAGCTCCATGGTGCCGTTGCCGGCGATGGGCGCGGGTTGCAGTGCATATCCCTGATCGCCTTTTACCGCGCGGTAGCCGCTGCCTTCCAGCAGCCGGTCGAACCCGTCCTGAATCCCGAAGTTGCCTTTGAGCCCAGGGCCTTTGAGGCCTTCCAGTTCGTGGGACTGGAACACGATGGCCACACCCGCCTGCTGGGCAAAGCGGTTGAGCGAACTGCCCAATGGCCCGGCAGGAATGTCGTAGGAGTGGGCGGCGACGCTGACGGCGTCCGCCTGGGCCAGACCGATGTGCAAGGTGCCGGTAGTGATTAGGGCCAAGGACAATGGCGCACCTTTCAGTAGCCGAAAGCGTCCGCGTGGGTAGGAAGGGGTGTGCATGGTGAAGGCAGTCCTTTATGTGTCGAATTACCTTCCTTGACGGGCAACCTCGAAAAAACCGGAAGCAAATGCGAATAATTATTTATTGGATGCTGGCTCGGGGCCAACCACGATCAGCCAGGGCGTGAAGGACTGCACCCGTATCGGCAACGTTTGCGCGAGTAATCGCAAGGCGCGGTCGCTGTTATCCAACGGGATTACGGCAGACACGCGCAGGCTTTGCAGTGCGGCGCGATCGAACTGCACACGGCCGCTGCGATGCCGGGCGATTTCATCCAGCACCTCGGGCAAGGGCTGGTTCTCCACCACCAATTGATGCCGGTGCCAGGCTTCGTTGATGCTGCTCGGGTCGACAGTGCCCGCCAAGCGGACTTCGTTCGTGTGCATCAGGGCCCGCGAACCTGCATCGACTTCCAGCGTCTGCTGGCCGTTCGCGCTTTGTGCCGCCACGCGCGACTGGAGCATGCTCAGCACCGTGACATCACCTTCGCGCTTGACCACGAACCGCGTGCCCAGTGCACGCAGGGTGCCTTGCGGCGTCTGCACGACAAATGGCCGGGTGCTGTCGTGGGCGACTTCCACCAGGATTTCGCCTTGCAACAGTTCGATACGACGCTGCTGGCCATCGAAATGCAGGTTCGCCGCGCTGATGCCATTGAGGGTCAGTGTCGAGCCGTCCGCCAGTTGCAGGGTTTGCCATTGGCTCGGGCCATTGCGCACATCGGCCATCCACTGCCGCGGATAGGGGCTGACCCACAATGCCGCTGCCGGAATCGCCAGGCTGCACGCCAATACCAGTGCGCGCACGGCGCGCTTGCTGCGACGCGGTTTCGGCTGCGCAAAGGCCGCATTCAATGCGGCACGGGCAGGGGCTTTTTTACCGCGCAGGGCCTGCATGCGCGAAACCACGGTTTCCATGCGTGCGGCGGCTGCAGCGTGATGCGGGCCTTGTTGTTTCCAGCGCTCAAACGCCTGCAACTGGGCCTCGTCCCATTCGCCATCGTGGAGGCGCAGCAGCCATTCGGCGGCTTGTTCTTCGACGTCCGACATGCTCGATCAAGTGTCCATGCTGTGGCTGCAATGCATAAGCGCCTGGATCAGGTACTTGCGCACGGTGCGTTCCGACAACTTGAGCTGCCGGGCAATCTGTTGCTGGGTCAAGTCTTCGAGGTAATACAGCACGAACGCCTGGCGCGAGTAAGTGTGCATGCCTTCCAGGATAAAGGCGATCTGTTCGAGGGCTTCAAGGGTGGTGTGGATTTGCTCCGGGGATTGGAACCCTTCAAGCGCGTCCACCGTCAATGCCAATTCTTGCAGGTAAGCCTGTTCAATCTGCCTGCGCCGCGCCTGGTCGATGAGCAGCCGCCGGGCGGTGGTGCTCAAATACGCGCGGGGTTCGCGAATGCCAGCGACGGACTCACGTGCGTTCAGGATGCGTGCAAACGTGTCCTGCGCCAGGTCGGCGGCATTCTGTCGACAGCCCAGCTTGCGTCTTAGCCAGGTGAGCAGCCAGCCATGATGCTCGCTGTAGAGCTGGGTAATTTCCCGTTGGAAGGGCGGTTCACCCACAGACATAGGCGTGGCTCAAGTGTTATTGAGAATGGTTTTTAATTGTGCAGCCAAGGGCCGGGTAAACGCAATAGACTCGCGTTTGAAGGCGTAGAAGCCCGTTTTTGCTGGGTTTTGTCGCGCCTGAGAAAATATTTCAAATAAATTGCATTTAAATCAAGACATTGCGGATTTTTGGTGTATGATGCCGCCCACACCGAAACGAAGGGTGATTAGCTCAGCTGGGAGAGCGTCTGCCTTACAAGCAGAATGTCGGCGGTTCGATCCCGTCATCACCCACCATTCGTTTTACGTGTTACGCGCAGCGGTAGTTCAGTCGGTTAGAATACCGGCCTGTCACGCCGGGGGTCGCGGGTTCGAGTCCCGTCCGCTGCGCCATATTCGGTCACCTGGAACACTGAACGCCAGGTCACCCCAAGAAGCCCGCTCATTGAGCGGGCTTTTTTTCGTCTGCAATTTATCCTCTTTGCGCACTCCCGGTGTGCACTGCCTATTCGTCTTGAACTGTACGGGTGCGTCATGACGTGGGGGAATACCCCCATGCACATTGGTTGATTGCGTCCTCGGTCGCTTAAACGTTTATCTATAGCCACGCGAAGACTTCCAGGCGGGTTACCGGCAGCAGGATGCTGCGGGGCTCGCTCTCCAACATAAAAATAGTCTGCAAGGGGAATGGCTCTCTATGAAATATCCACTGCGTCCGTTGGTGTTCTGGCCAACGTTCCTGATCCTGCTGGCGGCAGTGATCGCCAGCTACGTCGACCTGAATGCATTCCTTGCGGCCAGCAAACAGCTCAACAACTTGATCCTGAAGAACTTCTCATGGCTGTTCAGTGCCGGCTCGTTTGCCATGGTGGTGCTGACCGCGATCGTCTACTTTTCCGCGCTGGGCAAGGTGCGGATCGGCGGTGAAGACGCCCAGCCGTTGCTGAGCAAATGGCGCTGGTTCATGGTGGCGCTGTGCACCACGCTGGCGGTGGGCGTGCTGTTCTGGACCACCGCCGAGCCGCTTTACCATCTGTACGGCCCGCCCACCAGCCTGCCGATCGAGGCGGGCAGTTCGGCGGCGAAGAGTTTTGCCATGTCGACGATGTTCCTGCACTGGACCATCACGCCCTACGCCATCTACCTGGTGCCCTCGCTGGTGTTTGCGTTGGTGTTCTACAACCGTCGCAGCAACTTTTCCATCGGCGCCATGCTTGAACCGTTGCTGGGCGAAGCACGGGTCCGGCGCTATGCCGGGCTGATCGACACCCTGGCGATGTTCGCCCTGGTGGCCGGCATGGCCTCGTCCCTGGGCACCGGTGCGTTGACCCTGGCCGGTGGCCTGGCCCAGTACATCGGCGGTGAAACCACGCCGTTCCGACTGGCCATCATCATTGCAATCATCGTCATCACCTTTGTCGCCTCGGCCGCCAGCGGTCTGCAGAAAGGCATTGTGATGCTGTCTTCGTTCAACACCTGGATCATGCTGGCCCTGGGGCTGTTCGTGCTGTTGTGCGGGCCGACCCTGTACATGTTCAGCCTCGGCGTCGAGTCGCTTGGCGTGTACCTCGACACCTTCTTCAGCCGCAGCCTGTTCACCGGCGCCGCCAGTGGCGACACCTGGCCGCACAGCTGGACGGTGTTCTACTGGTCGGTGTGGTTTGCCTGGGCACCGGTCAGCGCGTTGTTCCTCGGCAAGATCGGCCGCGGCTACACGGTGCGTGAATTCATCCATATCAACATGCTGTACCCGGCGTTGTTCACGGCGGTGTGGATCTGCATCTTCTCCGGCACCAGCCTGTACTTCGATGCGCTGGGCGACGGCAGCCTCAACCGGGTGCTGAACGAGCAGGGCGTGGAGCACGTGCTGTACCAGATGTTCCAGCAACTGCCGGCGAGCGGCCTGATGATCGCGTTCCTGCTGTTCGTGGCATTCATCTCCTTTGTCACCGCCGCCGACTCCAGCACCGATGTGATCGCCAACCTGTGCAGCAAAGGTGTGACCGCCGATTCCGATCTGGACGGCAATCCGATGTTGAAGATCGTCTGGGGCGTGATCATCGGCTCGGTGTCGTGGGTGATGGTCTCATTCGTCGGCATCGACGGCGTGAAGATGCTCTCCAACCTCGGCGGCCTGCCGGGCATGATCCTGGTGTTGCTGGCCAGTACCTCGCTGATCTTCTGGTTGAAAAACCCCGCATTGCTGGATGTGAAACGCCTTCAGCGGACCCCCGAGACGGAACTGCGCGGCGCCAGCCCGGTGCCGGATTTCGCCCGCTGATCGATTGAACCGCTGTAGGAGTTACTGATGGAAATCGTCACTGAATTTGCTTACACCGTGCGCGAAATCGAGCACTGCCTGATCCCCTTGAAGGACGGCACCCAACTGGCCGCCCGTATCTGGTTGCCGGAAGTCGCCGGTTTGCAGACCTTCCCGGCAATCCTCGAATACCTGCCGTACCGCAAACGCGACGGCACCGCCGTACGCGACGCGCTGACCCATCCGTGGATGGCGGGGCAGGGCTACGTGTGTGTGCGGGTGGACATGCGAGGCAATGGTGAATCCCAGGGCCTGATGGCCGATGAATACCTGTTGCAGGAACAGGAAGACGCCCTCGAAGTGATCGACTGGTTGTGCCAGCAACCCTGGTGCGACGGCAATGTCGGCATGATGGGCATTTCCTGGGGCGGCTTCAACGGCCTGCAAGTCGCCGCGCGCCAGCCCGAAGCGTTGAAAGCGATCATTACCCTGTGCTCCACCGATGACCGCTTTGCCGACGACATCCATTACAAGGGCGGCAACCTGTTGATGGAGAACTTCGGCTGGGCTGCCACCATGCTCAACTTCAGTGCGGCGGTGCCTGACCCGCTGTTGGTCGACGACTGGAAAAGCCTCTGGCACCAACGCCTGGACGCCATGCCGTTGCTGGCGGAAACCTGGCTGCAACACCAGACCCGCGATGATTACTGGCGCCACGGCTCGGTGTGCGAGGACTATTCAAAGATCAAGGCCGCCGTGTATGCGGTGGGCGGCTGGGGCGATGCCTATCGCAACACCGTTTCGCGCCTGATGCAAAACCTGCCGGGCCCGAAGAAAGCCATGATCGGGCCGTGGATCCACAAGTACCCGCATTTTGCTGTGCCGAACCCGGCTATTGGCTTCCTGCAAGAGGCCAAACGCTGGTGGGATCACTGGCTTAAGGGCATCGATAACGGGGTAATGGATGACGCAGCCTGCACTTTTTACCTACAGGATATTCTGCCGCCGAAGGGCAGTTATGCCGAGCGGCCGGGTATCTGGGTGCAAACGGCAGGTTGGCCGGATCCGCAGGTGCAATGGACCGATTTCAGTCTCGGTGAACAGGGGCTGAGTGCAGGATCAGAGCCTTTGGCGGCGCCGCGCAGTCTCTGCTCGCCGCTGACCACCGGCCTGCATCAGGGCGAATACTGCGCCATCTGGTTTGGCCCCGACGGGCCGACGGATCAACGCCGCGATGACGCTAACTCGCTGTGCTTCGACTCCCCACCGCTGACCGAGCCGCTGGCGCTGCTCGGCGATGCACGTCTTAAGTTGCGCCTGGCCAGTGACACCGCCTGTGGCCAATTGGTCGCCCGGCTGAATGCGATAGCGCCGGACGGGCAAGTCACGCAGATCAGCTACGGTGTGCTTAATCTCACCCTGCGTGAGGACTTTTCCCAGGTAACACCTGTAGTCCCTGGTGAACCGATGGATGTGCAGCTAAACCTCGACCACATCGGCATGCGCCTGCCCGCCGGCTACCGTTTGCGCCTGGCCCTCAGCACCGCGAGTTTCCCGTTGCTGTGGCCGAGCCGCGAGCTGACCACCCTGACGTTGTTGCCGAGCCTGCAAAGCCTGCAACTGCCGATATTCAACGGCGAGGCGGTGGACTGCCCGTTCGAAGCGCCGCAGTCGGCTACGCCGGTCGCGATGGAAGTCCTACGTGCTGCTGCGCCGAAACGTACGTTGATCGAAGACGTGGGCAGTGGTGAAGTCTGCGTGAAAATCGAAGATGATTTGGGTTCGGTGCGTTTTACCGACCACGGTTTGTCGGTAGACCAGCGCTGCACCGAGCAGTACCGCACCTTGCCTTGGGATCCACTGTCGACGCGCGCCGATATCGAATGGCACTACCGTGTCGGCCGCGACCAGTGGGCCGTGGAGGTGGAAAGCCACTTGAGCGTGCACGCCGATGCCGAGTGGTTCTACATCGAAGCGGAGCAGACCGCCTGGGAAAACGGCCAGTTGGAACACCGTCGGCAATGGAGTAAACGCGTGGCCAGGGTCGCGCTCTGAGCAGGCAACTGGCAGGATGCACGCCAACGTGATCTCTGCGGGCCTGGGGTAACCTGGGCCCGTCATTGCCAATGGACTTGCTCATGTCGCGCCGAAACGTCGATCTTCCTCCCCTCAACTGCTTGCAGACCTTCGAAGCGGCGGCCCGCCATTTGAGCTTTACCCAGGCGGCCCATGAACTGAACCTGACCCAAAGCGCAGTCAGCCGCCAGGTTAAGCGCCTCGAAGAAGACCTGGCCCGCCCGCTGTTTTATCGGTTGGCCCAGGGCCTGAGCCTGACCCCCGCCGGGGTACGTTATTTCCGTACCGTCCAACGCCTGTTGCGCGAGCTTGATCGCGAGTCCGCCGAGTTGCGCAGACGCGGTGCCGATCGCCAGTTGACCCTGGCCAGCACGCCCACCATCAGTTCCATCTGGCTGGCCGGTCTGTTGCCGCAGTTCCAGCGCGACCACCCGGACCTGGATATCCGCATCCTGTGCAGCGAAAGTCCCAGCCACCTGGATGTCAGCGAATACGACCTGGGTTTGTTCTATCACTTGGATGAACTGGCGGCGCCCCACGGCCTTGAGCTGTCGCCGGTGTTTGACAGCGAACAGGTCATCACCGTGTGCAGCCCCGATTACCTTGAGCGTCACGGCCCGATTCGCGACCTGCATCACTTGTTGCACGCTCACACTTTGCTGATCGTTGAGGACCACCATCACGACTGGCTCACCTGGGCCGACTGGTTCGCTGATGCGGGCGCCGATTACTACTCGCCGCGTCACGCCTTGCGCACCAACAGCTATCAACTGTTGATGCAGTCGGCGGTGATGGGGCACGGCGTCGCCCTCGGCTGGAAGCGCTTGCTGGACAGCGACCTCGATTCCGGGCGCCTGCAAATGGCCTTGCCCCACAACATGCACAGTCGCGGCCGCCTGCACTTGATGCAGCCACATCACCGCAACCCGCCGGCGGCGGTGCGCAGTTTTCGTCAGTGGTTGCAGGCTCGAACGGCGGAGCCAGAACAGGCTGGCTGAGGGTCAGTGCTGACCGGTTTTTTTCTTTTTGGTCTGGCGTGTTGCCAGGTGTTCGAAGCAAAAAGACGCGGTGCCGAACACGGCGATCAGGGTCAGTACGATCATGCCGAGGGTTGAGCTTTCCACGGTGATTTCCTACGGGTGATGGGGTAGGTACTCACGGTAGAGGCGGGGTGAAAACGGCTCAATAGACCCGACGCAATCCTTACGCCGTCGGGTCCATTGTTACGCATTCTTTACGGAGCGTTGCGGCTGTGGCGGTAATCGCTGACCGCTTCGTACACCGCCTTGCGCAAGCGGTTGATGCCGCCGATTGGGCGGTGTTCCGCTACACCAAACCAGGGGTTGAACGACTGGTTGTCGCACGCCAGGTTCTGCTCGGGTGTGTCGAAATCCTGCGCCGGTATACGCACCTTGGCCACGGTTTCATAGGGCGCATCGCTCTCCTTCCATTCGATGCTGGTGTCTTCGATCGGCATGAATTTCTGCGGGTTCTGCCGCTGGATCTGCAGCACGAAACACGCAGGCACGCGGTCAGTGGACAGCTGCTGGCTCAAGGCGCTGCGCAGGAAGTTCGGCAGGTCCTGGTTCTGCTTGGGCAGTTGATATTCCGGGCAGCTCTGCGGGTCGGGTGCGACGCGGAACTTGGCGTTGGCCGCGCCGAACTTGTAGGGCGACACCGAAAAGTAGGTGGTCTGCGTCGGGCTGGCCGGTGCGGGCGCCAGGGTCGCCAGGGCGATAAACAGATGGCGTACCTGCCAGGTCCGTGGGTCGGCCTTGGGGAAGAACGCCAGGACTTTCTTGCCATCTGCTTGCGCGCCGATGTTCTGCGCGTACTCCGCCACATCGCTGACAAAGAAGTTCGGGTGGCTGAACATCACGAAGTCCTGTTCCGTGCGCGCCTGTTGGTCGGCCAGCAGTTGCTTGCCCGGCACGTCCAGCAGCTTGAGCGCCATGCCCCGCGCATCACGGATGCTGTCGAACTGCGGGTAGGCGTTGCCGTTGGACAGCCGCATCATCGCCTGCCAGGTCTTGCCCGGTTCGGCGAACACGCCTTGGCGCAATGCCGGGTCGAGGTCGGCCAACACGCTGACCTCGGCCTTCACGCAACCATGGGCCTTGGCATGGGCATCGCGCAGGTAGCGTGTGCCTTCGCGGTGCTGGTCGACGATGCGCACCGCCGTCTGGATGATGCCTTGGGTCATCGCCGCTTCGCCGGGCGGAGTCTGCTCATTCGGCGACACCGGGCCGCTGTGCTGCCAGGCATACCAGGCACTGGCGCCCAGCCAACCGAGCAGGCCGAGGCCCACCAGCCACAGCAGGGTCTTGCCGAGGAATGCGCCGATGCGCAGCCACAGGCGGGCGAGCAGGGAAGGTCGGTCGTAGGGGGATCGAATCATCATGGCAGTTGTTGCTCCAGCGGGCCGCCCAGCACTTTGAGGTATTCCAGCAGCGCCCAGCGTTCCTGCGGCAGCAGGCCACGGCCGATTACGCCGTTGCCACGACTGCCGGCACGGAATTCGTGACCGCTGTTGTGGTTGCCGGTGATTTTGGTATCGAACAAAAAGGCATTCTTGAACGCACCGGTCTCGAAGCCGAGGTGGCGCGGGTCGTAGTTGAACGTGCCTTTATAGAAGGTGGTGCTGCGCTCGTCCTGGGGCGAGAGCAACTGGTAGATCGTCGGCACCGAACCGTTATGCAGGAACGGCGGCGTCGCCCAAACGCCCGCCAATGGCCGTGCCTTGTAGGCGCGCAACTCACGTACGCCGATGGGCAGGCCGTAGCCGTCCAGGCGCGGGCGTTCGGCCGGGGTTACGCCAGCGGCGCGGTAGGCATGTTCTTCGACGAACGCGGTGACGTAGGCAAGGCCCTTGGCCACGGACAGCTTTTTCAGGTCCAGCGGCTCGGTCGGCGTGGGGTGCAGTTCGACGTTGAGTTTGGCCAATTCCGCCAGGTCCCATTGCAACGCGCTGAGGTCGTAGCGCTGGTCGGCGATGTTGCTGGCTGTGCCGGGGTCGGTGCCGATGTAGTCCACTGGCAGCATTTTCAGCTGTTGCACCGGGCGTCCGCCTTCCTGGCTGACGCTGGGCACATGGCAGCCGGCGCAGTTTTCGGCAAAGAGTGCGCGGCCTTGAGCCGCGAGCGGCTTGTCGACGGTGCCGAACAGGTCCTCGGGCCAGGTCGGTGGCTTGAGGCGTTGCAGGGTTTCTTCGATCAGGTTGAGGTCGCGTACCCGCACGCTGGATGGGTAACGCGCATCGCCTTGGAGTGGCTGGCCGGCGTCGTCGAAAAACGCCAGGGTCGCGCCGACCCCCAGGGCTTCGCCGATATTGCGCGCCATGGGCTGCTGGGCCGATCCGTTCCACTGCACCCAGTCGAAGGTCCAGATGTCCCACAGTTGCGGGTAGTCCACCGGCGCATTGGCGACGCGATAATTATCCGGGGAAATGGCATCGCCAAAGCTGGCGTTGGCGATACGGCCAAAGGCGTCCGTACGGCCAGGGCCTTCTTCAGTGGGGTAGAGGCCACGGTGAGTATCGTTCCAGGCTACTTTGAGGAACTGGTTCAGTGATTGCTTGAAGTCCTTACGCAGTTGCGTGTGCTCGGCGTCGTAGCGATCCCCCAGCACCTGGCGGGCAAAACGTTCGAACTTCCACGGGTTGTAATAGGTGGCCGCCAGGCTGGCGACCAGGGCCTGACCGAAACTGCCGCCGCGCAAGGTTGGCACGCTGGAGGGCAGCACGTGCTGGGCGGAACCGCCGTCGATACGCAGGGCCTGGTTTTTGTAATGCAATTCGCCGGTGTGGCAGGCGGCGCAGGTGATATCCAGGTATTGGGCGTTGCTGCCGGCGTTTTTATGCCGGGCGAAACCCACCGGCAGGTTGCCGGGGTTTTGCGCAGTGGGCACTTGCTTGGGGTCCACCAGAAAGCCAAAGCGCGCCAGATACTCGGGCGTTGCGAAACGCTGTTCGGAAAACGGCAACTCCAGAGCGGTGAACCAATCGTAGTGCAGGCCTTTTACCTGGGTGCCCTGGGGCGTGAAGTAATAGGTCTGGCGGTCGGCGGCACTCCATTGGTCCTGGTAGTGCACCTGCTCCACGGGCACGTAGTCCGGCAGCTTGGGGTTGACGGTGTAATAGAGCACCACGGCGAGGGCGATGCCCAGCAGGGTGAATATCAGGAGTAAAACACGGGAAAAAATGCGCAAGATGGCTATCCTTGTCTCGGCCTTGTCGAGTTGTCGCGATGTTATGCCACTACGCCACAGGTGCGGCAAGTGGCCATGAGCCCGGTAGTGGGCGGTCCCGCGATCCTTCGCGGGCCTCCATCATGAATGAAAATGCTTTTAAACACGTGAACTTATCAGAAGTTTCCTGCTCACATGCCGGTAGCCATTGGTCGTGGCCGCCTGATAAGCTCGCGACTTTATTCGAATGCCCTATTGGCGCATGAACAAGGAAATAGCATGAAACAGCATCGGTTGGCGGCGGCGGTGGCCCTGGTTAGCCTGGTACTTGCGGGTTGTGATTCGCAGACCAGCGTAGAGCTGAAAACCCCGGCGCAGAAAGCTTCCTACGGCATCGGCCTGAACATGGGCAAGAGCCTCGCCCAAGAAGGCATGGATGACCTGGATTCCAAAGCAGTAGCCCAAGGCATCGAAGATGCCGTCGGCAAAAAAGAGCAGAAGCTCAAAGACGACGAGCTGGTTGAAGCGTTTGCCGCACTGCAGAAGCGTGCTGAAGAACGCATGACCAAGATGAGCGAAGAGTCGGCAGCCGCCGGCAAGAAATTCCTCGAAGACAACGCCAAGAAAGACGGCGTCGTCACCACCGCTTCCGGTCTGCAGTACAAGATCACCAAGAAAGCCGACGGCGCCCAGCCTAAGCCGACTGACGTGGTGACTGTGCACTACACCGGCAAACTCACCAACGGCACCACCTTTGACAGCTCCGTGGATCGCGGTAGCCCGATTGACCTGCCGGTCAGCGGCGTGATCCCAGGTTGGGTCGAAGGCCTGCAACTGATGCACGTGGGCGAGAAGGTCGAGCTGTACATTCCTTCGGACCTGGCCTACGGCGCACAAAGCCCAAGCCCAGCGATCCCAGCCAACTCCGTGCTGGTATTCGACCTGGAGCTGCTGGCCATCAAGGACCCAGCCAAGGCTGACGCTCCTGCTGCACCGGCTGCCAAGAAGTAACAGGCGCCTGAACACACAACGCCCCGTCTCGACGGGGCGTTGTTGTTTCTGGGGGTTGCAGAGCCCGCACCCGCACACATCCGATCGAACGCCTGCAACCTGCAACAGTCTGATATAAGACTCGAGTACGGGTAGCCGCACATCAACGCCAAGTCAATGAAATCTTGGGTTTTTTTTCAGTGCGCAAAAAACGCCCGATCTGACTGCAAGCCTTGTACTACGTGGCTTTCAGCGCAGAAAATAGGCTCTGTTCACAAGGTTATCCACAATTTGTGTGGATAACCTTTTATGTCGCCTGGAACTGGAGTGACCGATGAAACCACCCTTCAATTTCACCCGTTTCCTGCCCATGGCCGCACGCCTCCTAGGCCGTGGGCGCTTGCCGACGCTGCTGTTCGCCGTCGCCGCCAAGGGCTCCAACCAGGGCAATCGCCTGGGCAAGCTCAAGGATGACCTCAAGTTGCTCCAGGCCCTGTGCCTGGCTTACTGGCGCGGCGAGTACCGGGCCATCAGCCCCAAGGCGCTGATCTCGGTGGTAGCGGGCTTGATGTACTTCCTGAGCCCGATCGATGCGATCCCGGACTTTATCCCTATGTTCGGCATGCTCGACGACATTGCCGTGCTGGCATGGGTCATGAAGACCCTGGACGGCGAACTGAGCGCCTTTCGCGCCTGGCGCGACGCCCAGCGTCCGGAAAAGCTTGCCGTGGTTGAGCGCCTGCCTGCGACTCCCGCCCTGCTGGCCAAGGAAAACCCGCAAAAAAACGGATGACGTGACTATCCCCCTGCGACCTTTAGGGCTGTTAGGATTACACTCCTAAGGAAAGAGCTTACTAAGTAAGTGCAGTTATCCTACGGGGCAGTCATGGATATTCAGATAATTTCACGCAATGGCGAACCCGAGTACGCGGTGTTGCCATGGGATCAGTACCAGGCGCTGCTAAAAGCTGCCGGTCAGCAACAACCGACGCTTCCTCCTCTTTCATCGCCTGCCCAAGCCGCCCCTGTACAGGACCTGCGCCCACTCGCAGACCTGCGCGGCTTGCGTGAGGGCAAAGGCCTGGCGATCGAAACCCTGGCCCGCACCGTGGGGATCAGCCCCTCCTATCTTGGATTAATTGAAAGTGGTGAACGCCAGCCGGATGCCGCAATCCGCCGCAGCCTGGCCTGGGAATTGGGCGTTGCAGGTTGGAGGGATGAATCTTGAGCCTACGTATCAGTCGTCAACACTGGGATGGGTTACTCAACGAACTAGACCAGGCGCGCCGCCAGCGCCATTTGCTGACCTACCGCGCGCTGCTGGAGCGCTTGCAATTCCCCACGCCGGCCATGCAGACCCTGGCTGCCGCTCTGGAGCACCTGGCGGCGTTGGACGCCAAGGCCGAGCAGCCGCTGCGCAGCTCACTGGTGATCAGCCAGGGCGCCAGTCGCCTGCCGCGCACCGGTTTCTTTGAATGTGTCGAGCGCCTGGGCCGTTTCAGCGGGCCGTCCGATGGCGTGGCCGCTGCCTCCTGGCACGCATCGGAAGTGGTGCGGGTGTTCGAATATGAGTACCCGGAGTCTGCCGAGGCCTAAAGCGCCTGGGGCAGCGCGTCCATGCTGTCGATCACATGGATGCTGTACCCGGCCATGTCCTTGGCATGGTGCTTGGCCTGCGAGGCCAGCTCCGCCAACTGGCTGGCATCGAGTTGTCCACAGGCCTGTGGATACAAATGCACCACGCCGATGGACAGTGACAGCAGCGCAAACTCCTGGCGCACGCCCTGGCGGTTGAGCGCCACGAAGCAGCCAGCCTCCAGGTGTTCGGCGCGGTAGAAACGTCGGCATTGGGTGTGGAAGTCATCCAGCAGCTGATTAAGGCGTTTGCGCCAATCCTGCGGGCCCAGTACCAGCAAAAAGTCATCACCGCCGATATGCCCGACAAAGTCGCGGCTGGGGTCGACACGGTCGTTCAGGCACTGCGCCAGGCACAACAACACCTCATCCCCACGCCCATAGCCGTAGATATCGTTGAATGGCTTGAAGCTGTCGATATCCACGTAGCAGATCACCGATTCGCGCTGTTGCTGCAGCAGTCGCGTCAGGCACTGCTGGATCGGCACGTTGCCCGGCAGCAGGGTCAGCGGGTTGGCGTAGCGCGCTTGTTGGATCTTCAGCTCGGTGATCAGTTTGAGCACATCGATCACCCGACCCAGGCCCAGGTAATCGCCATTGAGCGTGATGATGAAGTCTTCTTCGATGCGTTGCCGCGCGCGGCTGGTAAGCAAACGGCTGACTTGCTGCAGGGACTGACTCAGCTCCACTGCCAGAAAGTCGGTGCTCATCAAACGACTGATGGGCTTGCGCGCAAACAGGTCGGTGGCGAAGGGTTTCAGCAGCGCATCCGACAGCGAATGCCGGTGGACGATACCGATTGGGTGCCCGCGCCCATCCAGCACCGCCAGGGAATTGAGGTTGGCCTGGCGCCGGAACGCTTCCAGCACCTGGGCGGTGGCGGTGTCCTGATCTACTGCTGGCTGTTCGCTGAGCAAGGCGCTGAGGTCGCTGCCTTCGTCGTTCAGCGCCACGTTGGCGCTGTCGGGCTTGGGCAGCATCAGGCGCGCTTCCTGCGGCGGTTGTTCCTGTGGACGGCAGAGCAGGTAGCCTTGGACCAGGTCCACGCCCATCTCCGTCAGTACCGCCAACTCTTCAGGCAACTCGATCCCTTCGGCAATCACTTGGGCCCGAGACGCCTTGGCAATTTGCAGGATGGAGCCGACAAATTCCCGCTTGAGCGCATCCTGATGGATGCCGTCGATGAAGTGGCGGTCGATCTTCACATAGTCCGGGCGCAGCTCCGACCATAGGCGCAGGCTGGAATAACCGGCGCCCAGGTCGTCCAGGGCAATCGAGAACCCCATGTTGCGGTAGTGGTGCAGGGCGGTTTGCAGTAAATCGATATCGTTGGTGGGGGTTTGCTCGGTGAGCTCGATTACCACTTGGCTCGGTGGAATACCGAAGTCACGCAGCAATTGCAGGGTGCGCCCTGGTTGATGTGCAGTTTCCATCAACGATTGTGGCGAGACATTGAGGAACAGCTTGCCCGGTAGCTTCTGTTCACTGAAGCGTCGGCACGCGCTTTCGCGGCAGGCGATCTCCAACTCACTGAGTCGCCCGGCCTGGCTGGCCACCGAGAACAGGGCGATGGGGGAGTGCAGCGGGCTGTTGGAAGGCCCACGACTGAGGGCTTCATAGCCGAGAATGCGCCGTTCAGACAGGCTGATGATCGGTTGGAACAGGCTGTGCAAACTGCCTTGAGCCAGGATAACGCCCAATGCATTCAGCTGTTCGGTCATGGTCATGGCGATCTCGATCGAAAAAAAAGGACCGCAGGCTGGAAACCTGCGGTCCTTCATTTCACGACAGAATGATGTCTATATGATGACACTCCGCGGAGCGATCACATTAAATCGCCATCATTTACTGCTTGGCTACCTGTTTGGTGATCTTCAGGTAGTCCAGCAGGATCCGGCCCGTCTCGGCCAGGTAGGCGTCGTCTTCCGGCTTGGTCTTGTCGGCTTCGGCCGGCAGCGCATCTTCGTCTTCTTTCTTCAGCTCCTTGAGTGGATCTTCACCCTTGGCCTTGCGGCGGATGTTTTCCAGGACAAGTTGCTTGTTTTCGATGTCGGAGTGCTGCGCGCGGCGATCCACTTCATTGAGGCTGACGGTTTTTTCTTCCATCAGCTTCTTCGCCAGGGCCAGCTTGTCGCGGATAAACACAAACTCGGCATCCTTGGCGGAGCGGGTATCGTGGTCAGCCTTCAACTGCGCCAGGAATGGCTTGAACGGATCCGATGCCGGCTTGATCGCAGGGCGGATGGTGTCCCACGGCATGGCTTCCGGCAGGGCGCTTTCGCCGATTTCCTTGGTGTCGATGATCGACGGGAAATCGATGTCCGGCAGTACGCCCTGGTGCTGGGTGCTCTGCCCGGAAACCCGGTAGAACTTGGCCAGCGTCAGTTTCAGCTCGCCATGGTTCAGCGGCTGGATGGTTTGCACGGTGCCTTTGCCGAAGGTCTGGCCGCCGATGATCAGGGCGCGGTGATAGTCCTGCATGGCACCGGCAAAAATCTCCGAAGCCGAGGCCGAGAGGCGGTTGACCAGCAACGCCATCGGGCCTTTGTAGAAGGCGCCTGGGTTCTCGTCTTCGAGCACGTCGACGCGGCCGTCAGCGTTGCGCACCAACACGGTCGGACCCTTGTCGATAAACAGGCTGGTCAGCTCAGTGGCTTCCTGCAGGGAACCGCCGCCGTTGTTGCGCAGGTCGATGACCACGCCGTCGACTTTTTCCTTCTGCAGTTCGGTCAGGATTTTCTTGACGTCACGGGTGGTGGACTTGTAGTCCGGATCGCCCGCGCGGAAGGCCTTGAAGTCCAGGTAGAAGGCCGGGATTTCGATCACGCCCAGCTTGTAGTCCTTGCCATCCTGCTTGAGGTTGAGGACTTTCTTCTGCACGGCCTGGTCTTCGAGCTTCACCGCTTCACGGGTGATGGACACGATTTTGCTGGTCTGGTCGTTCGGCGCATTGGTGTGCGGAATCACTTCCAGGCGCACCACACTGCCTTTCGGCCCACGGATCAGCTTGACCACTTCGTCCAGACGCCAGCCGACCACGTCGACCATCTCTTTGTCACCCTGGGCAACACCGATGATTTTGTCGGCCGGAGCCACCTGCTTGGTCTTGTCCGCCGGACCTGCCGGCACCAGGCGTACGATCTTGACCTGGTCGTTGTCGCTTTGCAGGACGGCACCGATGCCTTCCAGCGACAGACTCATGTTGATATCGAAGTTTTCCGCGTTATCTGGCGACAGATAATTGGTGTGCGGATCGTAGGACATCGCGAAGGTATTGATGTAGGCCTGGAAGATATCTTCGGCGCGGGTCTGGTCCAGACGCGCGAGCTGATTCTTGTAGCGCTTGGTCAGCAGCTCCTGGATGGCCTTAGGCTCTTTGCCGGCGATCTTCAGGCGCAGCACCTCGTCCTTGACGCGTTTGCGCCACAGGTCGTCGAGGGCGGCGGTGCTAGTCAGCCAAGGCGCGTCCTTGCGGTCCACCAGAAGGGTTTCCTTCTGGGTGAAATCGAGCTTGTCGACGCCTTTGTCCAGCTCACCCAAGGCGAAGTCCAGACGCGCTTTGACGCGGTCCAGGTAACGCTTGTAGATGGTGAAGCCAGGTTGCAGGTCGCCGCTCTTGAGGAAGTCGTCGAACTGGGTTTTCCACTTGTCGAACTCGGCGATGTCGCTGGCCAGGAAGTAGCTGCGCGACGGATCCAGCAGCTTGAGGTAGCTGTCATAGATGATCACCGAGCGCGCGTCGTCCAGCGGCGGCTTGCTGTAGTGATGGCGCTTGAGCAACTCGACGACGTTAAGGCTGGCAATCACCTCATCGCGATCCGGCTGAAGGTTGTCCCAGCTGTTGGCTGCGAACGTATTGGTCGACATCGACGCAAAGCCGAGACCAATGAAAAGAGCGAGGGCGGTGCTGGGGAACAAATGCTTCATGCTGATTCGACGCGGGGGCAATTGATAACGCATATTAGGCCGTCTTTGAGGGAGCCGGTTCCATATGGTCCGGTCGCATAATGCAAAAAGCCCGGCGATACAGCTACGGGCTCAGTCCAGACTCACTATGGAGGCAGTGTGAAAGCATTGCAAGGCGTTGACGGTCATGTGGCGTGGTTGGAAGAACCCGTTCCTACGTGCGATGTAGGGCAAGTTCGCATTCGTGTGGCGGCAGCGGGCCTCAATCGCGCCGATTTATTACAGCGCGCGGGGCTTTATCCACCGCCGCCAGGCGCCAGCCAGGTGCTGGGCCTGGAGTGTTCCGGGGTGATCAGCGAAGTGGGGGCGGGCTCATCCTGGCAAGTCGGTGACCGTGTCTGCGCGCTGTTGGCCGGGGGTGGCATGGCCGAGGAAGTGGTGGTGGATGCGCGTCACGTTCTGCCGGTGCCGGAAGGATTGTCGCTGATCGAAGCGGCGGCGTTGCCTGAGGTGTACAGCACCGCGTGGCTCAACCTGTTCCAACTGGCCGGCCTCAAGCCCGGTGAGAAAGTGCTGCTGCATGCTGGCGCCAGTGGCGTGGGCTCGGCAGCGATCCAGCTGTGCAAGGCGTTCGGCAGCCCGTGCTGGGTCAGCGTCGGCTCGGCGGAGCGCCTGGCCTATTGCGAGGCGCTCGGCGCCCAGGGCGGCGTGGTACGCACCGATGGCCTCGAAGGGCTGCGGGATTTCGGGCCGTTTGATGTGATCCTCGACCCGGTGGGTGGCGACTATGCGGCGCTGGATCTCAAGCTGCTCGCCCTGGATGGCCGTTGGGTGTTGATCGGTTTGATGGGCGGTCGCGAGGCCAAGTTGGACCTGGCGCAGGTGCTGGGCAAGCGTATTCAGCTATTGGGCTCGACTTTGCGCAGCCGCAGTGATCAGTTCAAGGCCGACCTGTTCAGCGACTTGAGCCAGCATGTTTGGCCGTTGTTTGTTGAAGGGCGCCTTAGCCCGCAACTGGCCAAGACCTTCCCCATCAAGGATGCCGAGGCGGCGTTTGCCGAGTTGGCGACCAACCGGATTTCCGGGAAGTTGGTGTTAGTGATTGATGAGGCCTTGAACTGATCTCAATTTGAAATGCAGTCCAAATGTGGGAGCGGCGGTGCGACGATTCGACTTGCTCGCGAAGGCGGCGTGTCTGTGAAGAATGTTTCATCTGACACACTGCCTTCGCGAGCAAGCCCGCTCCCACATTTGATCGCATTTCAAATCAGGGAAGTCGGTTTCAGACCCAGTGATGGATCGGCCAGCCAGCCTTTTCGGCATGCTCGCGCAACACGGGATCCGGATTCACCACCTGCGGATGATCCACCTTCAGCAACAACGGCAAGTCATTGCGCGAATCCGAATAGAAATACGCGCCCTCCAGCGACTCGCCTTCCTGCTCCAACCATTCCAGCAACCGCGTGATCTTGCCTTCGCGATACGTCAGCACATCCACCGTACGCCCGCTGTATACGCCATGGCTGACTTCAAGGTTGATCCCCAGCACTTCATCAATCCCGATCCGCGCCGCAATCGGCGTGACCAAGTGCGTGCCCGACGCCGAGATCACCAGGATCCGGTCGCCATTGGCCCGATGACGGGCGATGGTCTTGGTGGCTTCGCTGTAGATCAGCGGCTCGATCACGTCCTCGACCCAGGGCTCCACCAGATGCTCGATTTCCTCCGGCGTGCGGCCGATCATCGGCTCCAGGCTGAAGTCCATGAAGTCTTCCATTTTCAGCTTGCCCTGGCTGTAGGCGTCCATCAGTTCGTGGTTCTTGCGCATGAACGACTCAGGGTCGACCCAGCCCAGGCGGCCCATCTGCTCGCTCCACAGGGTGGCGCAGTCACCGTGGATGAGGGTGTCGTCCAGATCAAAAATTACCAATGCCATCGGTCACGCTCTCTCAATCAATCGTTGCATCAGGCTACTTCACACAGGGCGCTGGGGTCGATGGAAAGTGCCAGGCGTTGCCCCTCGGGGTACAGATCGTCAGCCGAACGGTTGAGCACATCCACCACCAACTCCACGCCGCGCGCTTCGATGCGGTAGCGAATCACGTTGCCCAACAGGCTGTGGCTGCGCACCAGGACGTCCAGGTCGCCATCGCGGCTCAGTTCGATGGCCTCCGGGCGAATGGCAATGCGGCTGTTGATCGGGCGTTGCAGCAATTGGCTGGCCTTGTCGGCGTCCAACAGATTGTAGTTGCCGATAAAGCCAGCGGCGAATACGTCGACCGGCGCGGTGTAGAGGGTCTCGGCATCGCCGCTCTGCACGATCTTGCCCTGGTTCATCAGGAAGATCCGGTCGGACATGGTCAGGGCTTCTTCCTGGTCATGGGTCACGAAGATCGTGGTCAGCCCCAGCTCGCGCTGGATCTGGCGGATCTGCTCGCGCAGGTGCTTGCGAATCCGTGCATCCAGCGCCGACAGCGGCTCATCCAGCAACAACAAACGTGGGCGGGTGACCAGGGAGCGGGCGAGGGCCACGCGCTGGCACTGGCCGCCGGACATCTGGTGCGGGTAACGGCTGGCGAGGTCCTTGAGCTCTACCAGTTGCAGCACTTCCTGCACGCGCTTGTGACTGTCGTCGGCGTTGACCTTTTGCATGCGCAGGCCGAACGCGACGTTCTGCTCCACGGTCATGTTGGGAAACAGTGCATAGCTCTGGAACACCATGCCGATGTGACGTTTCTGCGGGCTCAATGGGACGATGTCCTGCCCATCCAGCAGGATTTTCCCACTGTCCACCGAGGTCAGGCCGGCAATGCACCGCAGTAGTGTGGATTTGCCGCAACCGGACGGGCCGAGCAGGGTGACGAACTCACCCTTGGCGATCTCGCAGTTGATATCACTGAACACCGGGGTGCCGGCGTAGCCTTTTTGCAGGTGTTGGACGCTGACGAAGCTCATTGGCTTTTGTCCTTGTTCAAGATGTTGGCGGCCCAGGTCAGCACCAGCACAAAGAAGAAATAGGAGATCACGACGGCACTGGTGAAATGGCCGCTGCTGTTGCGCATGTTGTTCAGGTACACCTGCAGGGTCTCGTAGCGGGTGCCCACCAGGATGTTGGCGAACACGAACTCACCGAACAGGAACGAGAACGACAGCAGCAACGCCACCATCAAGCCTTTGCGCAGGTTCGGCAGCACCACCAGGATCGCCGCCTGCCAGGTGCTGGCGCCGAGCAGTTGCGAGGCGTCCATCAAGTCGCGCAGGTTGATGGCTTGCAGGTTGTTGGTGATCGCCCGGTACATGAACGGCAGCGCGACGGTGAAGTAGCAGCCGATCAAAATCCACGGCGTGCCGACCATCGCCATCGGCCCGGAGCCATACAGCTGCAGCAAACCCACCGACGACACCACCGGTGGCACCGCGAAGGGCAGCAGGATCAGGATGTTCATCAGCGCATCGAGCTTGGGGAAGTGGTAATGCACCACGAACAGCAGCGGCAAAATCAGCACCACCGACAGGATTAGCGCGCCGACACACACCAGCAACGACTGCCCGAAGGCCATCAAAAAGCGCGGGTCGCTCCATAGCTGCACGTACCACTTCACCGTGAAGCCGGCGGGCAGGATGGTCGCTGACCAACTGCTGGCAATGGAATAGACGAAGGTGCCCACCAACGGCAGCACCAGGATTGCAAACAACAGCCACACCACCACTCGATGGTAGAGGGAGGCCGGGCCGGCTTCAGCGCGAGACATGGTAGCTCCTCTTGAGCAGCAGTTGATGGACCACGGTGACCACGGTCATCAGCGCCACCAGCACCACGGCCAGGGCGCTGGCCATGTTCGGGTCGAGGGATACATCACCGGAGACCAGCCCGGCGATACGGATCGGCAGCACGTTGAAGTTACCGGTGGTCAAGGCGTACACCGTGGCATAGGCGCCCAAGGCGTTGGCCAGCAGAATCACGAACGTACCGAGCAGGGCCGGGGTGAGCACGGGCAGGCCGATATGCCGCCAGAACTGCCAGCCATTCGCGCCGAGCAGTGCAGCCGACTCACGCCAGTCTTCGCGCAACGCATCGAAGGCCGGGTAGAGCAGCAACACGCCCAGGGGAATCTGGAAGTAGGTATAGAGGATGATCAAGCCGGTCTTCGAATACAGGTTGAAGTCCTGAATGATCCCCGCCTGCTTGAGCATGATCGTGATGCTGCCGTTGAAGCCCAGCAGAATGATGAACGCGAAGGCCAAGGGCACGCCGGCAAAGTTGCTGGTCATGTTGGCGAAAGCGGTGACGAAGTTACGCAGCGGCGAATCCACTCGACGTAACGAGTAGCTGCCCAGCGTGGCGATGATGATGCCGAAAATGCTCGAGTAGAAGCTGATCTCCAAACTGAACTGGATGGCTTGCAGGTAGAACTTCGAACTGAAGATACGTACGAAGTTTTCCACACCCCAACCGGCTTCTTCGGTTTGCAGGCTGTTGATCAGCACCCAGACCAGCGGGGCGATTTCGAACACGATAAAGAACAGTGCGAAGGGCACCAGGCACAGCAGCGCCAGCCATTTGCCACGGATCATTTCAACAGCTCCTGGCAGACAGGTTTGTCGTGGGGCACGCCGAGCAACTCGCAGACGGTGCCGCACAGGTCGGTCTGTTTCGGCATGGCGTTGGGGTCCAGGCTGAAGGCATTGCCGAGGACAAACAGCGGTACTTCGCGCTCTTCCGGCAACAGGCCGTTGTGGGAACGGTCGTTGTTCATGCCGTGGTCGGCGGTCACCAGCACTTGGTATCCGGCGTCGAGCCAGGCTTGCAGGTAATCGGCCAGGATAATGTCGGCCGAGCGTGCGCTGTTGCGGTATTGCGGGGTGTCGAGGCCGTGCTTGTGGCCGGCGTCGTCGATGTTCATCGGGTGCACCACCAGGAAGTTCGGCGCGTGTTTGAGGCGCAGGCTTTCGGCGTCGGCAAACAGGTGGGAATCCGGGTAGTGGTCATTCCAGTAGAAATGCCCGTGCTGGATCGCCAGTGACGTGTCGTCGGTATGACGGTCGCGGGCGGCGAGGAAGGGCGTGCGGTTGTACAACTCGCTGACCCAATGGTAAGCCGCCGCTGCCGTGGTCAAGCCGGCGTCGGTGGCGTAATGGAAAATGCTGCGCTGGTTGGACAGGCGCGAGACGTTGTTGTGCACGATGCCGCTCTGGATCGGAGGCACGCCGGTGAGGATGCATTCATACAGCGGGCGGGACAGGGCGGGCAGTTCACATTCCAGTTTGTAGAGGGCTGCGCGTCCTGCGCCGACATAGGCCTGCAAGTGCCCCATGGCGTGCCTCGCAACCTCGAAGTTCAGGCCGTCGAGCACGACAAGGATGACGTTGTGCTTCATGGGGGCTGGGGCTCCGCAACAGTAGGTTTGACTCAATTTCTCTGACTTAGCTGGGTTTAAAATGTGGGAGCAGGCATGCCAGCTCCCACACTGACCGCATTTCAGACCTTTACTTCATCTCTACGATGACCTGCTCGTTCCACAGCTGAGGCAGCTTTTTGGAAGTCGCTTCCCAAGCATCCGCATCCTTGATCGGCTGCGGGTTGGCCTTGGTGTACTGCTCGCCCGGGATCAGGTTCTTGGCGATATCGGCCGGCAGTTTCAGGTCGGTTTCAGCGCGGATCGGGCGCGCATTGCCTTTCGCCAGGTTGAGTTGGCCGGCGTCGCTGAAGATGTATTCGCGGGTCAGCTTGGCGGCGTTCGGGTGCTTGGCGTATTTGTTGATGATGGTGGTGTAGCCGGATTTCACCGAGCCGTCCGATGGGATCAGCACCACGTAGTCATCCGGGTTGGCCATCTTGGCCTTGTAGCTCAGGCCGTTGAAGTCCCAGACGATGCCCACTTCGACTTCGCCTTTTTCCATGGTGGCGATGGTCGGGTTGGACAGGCCGAGACGACCTTGCTGGGCAATCTTGGTGAAGAATTGCAGGCCTGGAGCGATGTTCTTCTCGTCGCCTTTGTTGGCGATGGCTGCGGCGAGTACGGCGTTGGAGGCCTGGGCCGCGGTGCTCACGTCACCAACGGAGACTTTGTATTTGCCGGTCTGCAGGTCAGCCCAACTGGTAGGCACCTCGGATCCGTGCAGCAGCTTTTTGTTAACGATAAATGCAATGGTGCCGGTATAGGCGAGGGCCCAGTGACCGTCTTTGTCTTTCGCCCAATCCGGCACCTGGGCCCAGGTGGACGGTTTGTACGGCTGTGTCACTTCCTGCTTCACAGCAATCGGACCGAACGCTGCGCCCACGTCACCGATGTCGGCGCTGGCGTTGTCTTTCTCAGCCTTGAACTTGGCGATTTCCTGGGCCGAGCTCATGTCGGTGTCGATGTGCTTGAGGCCATAGGTCTTGGCCAGGTCTTCCCAGGTGCCTTTCCAGTTGGCCCAGTCATCGGGCATGCCGACGCTGTTGACGGCGCCTTCTGCCTTTGCGGCAGCTTCCAGGGTTTTTAGATCGGTATCAGCGGCCATGGCGGCGGTGCACATGGCAATGGTCGAGCCTAACAGTGATGCCAGGAAAAGCTGTTTCATCCGAAGCTCCTTTGGGCGTTTTCAACGCTGCGTTTTTATCGACGTTTGCGGTGGTGTTGGTCTAGGTCAGCAATACCTGAGCCAATCTAGGCTCGATGGATGACAGTTTCATGTCGATGTCGTTTTTAAATCGCTGATGTCGCTTGTCGCAGAGTTAGCGTAGACCATGCCCAAGTGCCCGCATTGATTGGACTTGGCCGATGTATTGCAGGGTGTGCTAAGGGCGATGGATACGGACTGTCATCTGTCGGTCATCTGTAATGCCTAGGCTGGCAAGCTTGAGTGTTGGCCGGTTTACCCAGCGGTTTGTGCACCGGATCGGTGCTGGTCTAGTCCAGATAGGTAACGTTGATGCGTGATGAGGCAATCAAGGCGGTGACATCCATTGGCCTGGCGCTGCAAGAGCAGATCGACCACGGTTTGTTGCCGCCTGCCAGCAAACTGCCTGCCGAGCGCAAGCTCAGCGAGTTGTTTGGTACCACCCGGATTACCGTGCGGGAAGCCTTGTTACAACTGGAAGCCCAAGGCCAGATCTATCGCGAGGAGCGGCGCGGCTGGTTTGTCTCACCGCCACGGCTGGCGTACAACCTGATGCAACGCAGCCACTTTCACGCCATGGTCAGCGACCAGGGGCGCGTGGCGTCCACCGAAGTGATTTCGGCGCGCTTGCAGCCGGCGTCGGCGGCGGTGTGTGCGTGGTTGCAGTTGCCGGCGCTGTCCAGTGTGATTCAGATCTGCCGGGGCCGACGGATTGATGGGCGCTTGGTGCTGTATGTGGAGCACTACCTGAACCCGCAGTATTTTCCGGGGATCCTGGCGTGTGATTTGAATCAGTCGATGACGGAGTTGTACGCGCGCAAGTACGACCTGCACTACGGGCGCGTGCGCTTTGAAATCGTGCCGACCTCACTGCCGGTGGAAGCCGCCGCCGCGTTGCGCGTGTCGGTGGGCAGCCCGGGCTTGCGGATCGCCCGGGTCAATTATGATCAGCACCAGCGGTTGATCGACTGCGACCTGGAGTTCTGGCGGCATGATGCCATTCATGTGGGTGTGGATGTTATGGGGTCAGCGCCTTGATCACCTGATCCACATTGGTTTCCAGCTCTGTCACCGGCTCGGCACCGTCCACATTCAACACCAACAGTTTTGAATCACCGGCCGTGATAGCCGCCTTCACCGCGTCACTCGGCTGCCGATGATGCAGCACCACTGCCACCTCGTTGTCCTTCAGCTCGGCACTCAGTTTTTGCAACGCCTCAGGCGTCCACTCCGCGTCGGGTCGCGCATCGGTGCTGAGCACTTCCAGGTTCAAACTGCTGACCAGGTAGGCGAAGTGATCACTCAGGCTGACCACACTCAGGTTATCCGCCTTGGCCAGTCGCGCCTCGCTGTCGGCGGTGAGCTTGAGCAGGCGCTGCTTGAGGGTGGCGAGGTTGGCGTCGATCTTCGGTTTGGCAGTGGGCGCCAGGCGGCTCAGGTCGGCGGCCAGCACATCGGCCATGCGTCCCATGTTGTTGCTCGACTGCCACGGCTGACTGTTCAGCCCATCGGTGACGCCCGGCTGCACCGCGATGCCCGGCAGACCGCCGTCCACCGGACGTGCAGCGTCGACTTCAACGATGCGGATGTTGCTGCGCCGCGCCACCGGGTACAGCGGGTCATCGGCCCACAGCGAGCGCAGGCCGATGGCAGCGTCGGCGTCCAGTGCCAATTTGCTCAGAGCTGGCGCGCCTCGGCCGGTGAAGTAGGACACTTGCCGCGAACCCGGCAGGTTGGCCGGGGCGGCGCGTTCGAGCTGCACGTCGGTGCCTTTGAGCAGTACTTCAGCCAGGCCATAGGTGATCGGCAGCGAGGCCAGCACTTTGACCGGTTTTGTCGCGTGGGCAGCTGGTTTGGCCGCTTCAGCCGCCATCAATGGCGTGGTGAACAAGCAGGCGATGGCCAGGGCCAGGGGAGAAAGAACGGAGCGCATTATCCAAGATTCCCTTTAAGGCTGGGCACCGTGCCGCGCGCGATGGCGGCCAGGGCGAAGGCGATACCGGCGACCAGAATGATGGCGGCGCCGGACGGCACAGGCAGGTCGAAGATGATCGGCAGCAGGATCCCGCACAGGGTGCTGAAGGTGGCAATCGCGACCGAGATCCAGAAGAAGCCCTTGAGCGACTGGCTCAACAGGCGTGCCGCTGCGGCCGGAATGACCAACAGCGCCCCCACCAGGATCGCGCCGATGACCTTGACCGCCGCGACGGTGATCAGCGTCACCAGGATCACGAACAGATAATCCAAGGTCTTCACCGCCACGCCGCGCACCGCCGCTAATTGCGGGTTGAAGCTGGCCAACATGATGCGGTTGTACAGCGGCAGCGCCAGGGCCATCACCAACGAGCCGACCACCGCCAGCACCAGCAGGTCGTTGCCGTTGACCGTCAACACCGAGCCGAACAGCACGTTCTCAAGGATATGCACGTTGATCTTGCCCGCCAGGATTAGCAACAGGCTCGCACCCAGCGCCAGGGACACCGACAGGAACACGCCGATCAAGGTGTCCGGCGCCAGGCCGGTGCGGTTACGCAGGTAATTGAGCAGGATGCCGAACAGCAGGCAGTAGCCGAACAACGCGCCATACGGGCCGGTGTAGGGTTCACCGAGCAGAATGCCCACCGCCACGCCGGTCAGCGCAGCGTGGCCGACCGCTTCGGAGAAAAACGCGAAGCGCTTGACCACCACCAGCGTGCCCAAACCGCCCAGTACCGGGCCGATCAGCAGACCGGCGAGCAGGGCGTTGACCACAAAACCGTAGGCCAGCGCTTCCGGCAGATAACCGGAAGAGGCCCAGCCCTGAACCATCAAGCGAAAAGCTTCATAACTCATTGCGCCGGGCTCCGAGGGTGGGTGGAGAACAGGGTCAGCAGGCGATCCGGGGTCAACGCCTCTTTAGGCGTGGCGTCGAACAGCACGCGGCGGTTCAGGCCGGTGACGCGGTCGGCCAGGCGGCCCACGGCCTCCAGGTCATGCTCGATCCACAACACGGTGATGCCTGCCAGGCGCCAGTCATTGAGCAGGCGTTCGAACACCTGGATACCGGCTTCATCCAGCGCTGACATCGGTTCATCCAGCACCAACAGCTGTGGCGCCGGGATCAGTCCCTGGGCCAGCAACACGCGCTGGCGTTCACCGCCGGACAGCGCGCCCATGCGTCGCTTGCGTTTGTCCTGCATGCCGACGCGCTCCAGCGCATCGCCAATCGCGCCGGCGTAATGCTTGGACAGGCCCAGAAACGCCGGGCGCCGCTGGCACATGGCGGCCATGAAATCATCCACGGTCATCGGCAAGCCCCGGTCGAATTCCAGGGCCTGCGGCACATAGCCAATGGTGCCGGGTGTGGCTGGCCAGTGCAGGCTCAAGCGTCCCTGGTGAGGGGTTTGCCCGAGCAGCGTCTTGATCAACGAGCTTTTGCCGCCGCCGTTGGGGCCGACCAGTGCATGGATACTGCCCGGCTGTACCTGGAAGCTCACGTCATCCAGGATCACCGTGCGTCCCAGCGTTAGCGCAACCTGATCGAACTCAAGCGTCGGGCCGACGCTGACGGCACTCAGCTGTTCCGCCGCCGTCATGATCCGGACTCCTGAATCGCCCGCACCACCGTGTTGAGGTTGCCGGTCATCTCCACTTCGTACTTCTCGGCGCTGTACTCGCCGTAGGAAATATGCGACAGCGGGTACAGCTTGACCCCGGACTCACGCTGGATGGTGTCGACGTAGGTCGACGGGAAATCCATCTCCGAGAAGATCACCTTCACATCCAGGGCGCGCAGTTCATCGATGGTCTTCTTCAACTGGCTCGGGCTTGGCTCGATGCCGTGGGCCGGTTCGACCACGGCGGTAACTTCCAGGCCGAACTCGCGCAGCAGGTAGTCATAGGCCGCGTGCACCGTGGCCACGCGCAAGTCCGGGTTAGGCGCGCTGGTCAACTTGGCGAGTGCATCGGCGCGCATCTGGCGCAGGCGCTTGCCGTAGGCGCGGGCGTTCTGGGTGTAGGTCTTGGCGTTGTCCGGGTCCAGCTTGCCCAGTTCGCGGGCGATATTGTTGACCTGGGCAATCGACGCACTGATCGACAGGAACGTATGCGGGTTGACCACCTTGCCCGCACCGCGCGCGGCGTTACCGGTGGCGGCCAGCAGCGGCACGTTGGCGTTTGCCTCGATCACCGGGATGTCCGGGCGTTCGCTGGTGGCGATCATGCGGTCGGCAAAATCATCGTGGCCGACGCCGTTGAGCACGATCACGTCCAGAGTGCCGATGCGCTTGATGTCTTCGGCGCGCGGCTCGTAGGCATGCGGGTTGAAACCGGCCGGAATCAGCGGCACCACTTCGGCCTTGTCGCCGACGATATTCGCCACGTAGCTGTAATAAGGGTGCAGGGTGATGCCGATACGCAGGCGCTTGGCCGCCTCAGCATTAGCCAGGGGAGCCAGCATCAGGCTGAGCAGGCCAACCAGCAACAGGCGCAACAGGGGAGATGAAATAGACATGGGCAATCGGTCTTCTCGTTCAGTGACGGTGCTGGCGGGTGACGCCGGCATCGAATTGCGCGACCACTTGCTGCCAGCCGGCCGCGATCAGCGCCTGGTCAGTAAGGTCGGAAGGGGCGGCGAGGTTGGCCTGGCGATTGAGCCAGATATCCGGTTCGGCACCGTGCACACGCATCAGCAGTGAGCCGGCGGTGGCCGGTGCCTGGCTCAAGCCCAGGTAGGCCGAAGGCTCCAGCAATTGCCAGCGGTGATCGCCACGGCTGACCGAACTGGCGTCCTGGGCAAAGGGCGCAAAGCCTTCTTCGGCCAGCTGCGCCGGGCTGGGCAGCGCGCTTTGCTCCTGCTGCAACAGCTGGATTTCATCCAGGGTAACGCGCAGGTCGGCATAGATACCTTGCTCGGCGGCGCTCAGATCGCGGCGCGCGTCCAATTGATGGCTGGGCACGGCCGCTACTTCCTGGGATTCACCGTGCAATGCGATCACTGAGCCGGCCACCGCGAGGATGATCAGGCACAACAGCAGCACGTAGAGGGTTTCGTGACCGGCACCGGCGGGGCGTACAACCTGTGTAGTCGTCATTGCGGCTGGATATCCGCTTGGTCGATTTCCACCACATGGCCTGGGCCTGCATCAAATAACACGTAGAACTCGGCCGACGGCTTCTTGAAGGTCAGGGTCGAGTCATCACCCAGCTTGCCGGGCATCAGGATGGTTTCGTCGTAGCCGATCACATCGAGGGTCACGCCGGGCGCGCCGCTGCCGTCGGAGAAGCCGCCCTTGCACTGGATCTGCTCGCCGGGGATTTCCTTGCACTCGCACATCGGGTTGTGGGCCAGGGCGACGGTACTGAAACCGGCGCACATCAGCAGGACGCCACAGGCGCGGGTCATGCGCATCAAAGTCATGGTTTAACTCCTTGCTTGTTCAGCCAGGCAATAGTGGCAGGCGAAGCCTGGCTCAACGGGATGGATCCCTGGTGCATCGTGCCGTCCCAGCCTTCCATGGTGACCCACAGTTCGGCGTCGGCGGGTGTGCGTTCCGGGATCGGCAGGCCGGCGCCCATGCGGTACGGCGTGCCGAAGAAGATCACCCCGGCGGCGCGCAGGCTGCGCGGTTTGCCGATGCGCAGGTAGGTGGCCTTGACCTGGTCGGCGCAGGTGTCGCACAGGGCGGCATTGAAGAACTTCATCGGCCCGGCCGGGTCGGGACGCGGGCCTTCATTGCGGAACTCCGCAAGCGTCAGGCTCCAGGGCCCGACCTGCACCTCACCGGCCACTCGCTCGCCGATGCCGGTGTCGCCACGAAACAGCGCGGCGTCAGCGAAGTACTTGGGCATGAAGCCCAGGGGGATCAGCAACAGCAGCACATTGATGTGGAAGCGCCATTTCAGCCAGAAGGCCCGCAGCGGCGAAGGTTTAGCAGCAGCGACCTGGCTCATGGGGTGACCTCCGAGGTTTCAGCCTGTCTGGCGGGGATGGCCGCCGGCTTGTGTTGGGTCTTGGCTTCACGCTTGAGGGCATTGAGGGTGGCCAGGGCGGTGCGCTTGGTCCAGATCAGCAGGCCGCTCAACACCATCATGCTCATGATCAGGCCGAAGAACGCCCAGATCAGCTTGATCCAGAGCCCACCAAAGTCGCCGGTGTGCAGCGGGCGCATGGACTCGGTGACGAACTCCAGCTTCGAGCGGTCGGACAGCAAGTGCGCCGCCGCGACTTCACCGTCATAAGGGTTGATCTGCGCGGTCTGGAACATCAGCGGATACCAGCCGCGCCCGCCGATCTGCAGGTGGCTGTAGGCATTGAGCGGCAGGCTGATGAAGCTCGCCTCCAGGCCAGGGATGCGCTGGGTGGCGATCTTGATCGCCTCGTCCACAGGAATCATGGGGGCCGGCACGCCGGGTGCCGACATCGGTACTTTTTCCCGTGCAATCACCGGGATGACCGGCTCGGTGGAAATCGAGATCTGGTTATCGCCCAGGATCGCCCGGATCAGAAACCAGATGCCGGTGACGGAAATCACCGCGATGAACCAGATCGACCAGATACCGCTCAAGCGGTGGAAGTCACCCCAGAAGATCCGCGCGCCATGGCGAATACGCAGGGTAGGGCGCAGGAAGCCCTTCCAGAACTTCTTGTACACCACCAGCCCGGTGACCAGCGACGCCAGCAGCGGGATACCCAGTGCCGAGACCAGGTACCAGCCCCAGCTGTAGCCATTGGTAAACGGCACCAGCCACCAGCCGTGCAGGGCGCGGGTAAAGGCCTGGAAGTTGAACGACGGGCTGATGCCCTGGATCGCGCCGGTGTAAGGGTTGACGTAGACCTCCACGGAGCGCCCGTCGGGGTAGCTGAGGTCGACGCTGAGGGCGAAATGGGATTCGTCGGGTCGGCTGATCGACTGGACGAACACCTGAGGCTCTTCGCGCTTGATCGCGGCGATCACCTGGTCGTAGCTCAGGGGTTCGGCGTCGTCGGTCGGCTTGCTCGCGCGGATATCCGGGTTGGCCAGCCAGACGATCTCCTGGCTGACCACCGCCAGGGTGCCGGTGACGCAGACGATCAGTACAAAGAACCAGATGGGCAAGGCCAACCAGCTATGTACGAGAAACCAGAGTTTGGAGCGTGACTTCTTCGACATGTGAATGCGGGTCTTGATCGGAGGGGGGCAGTGAAGGCCCGGAAAAGGCCAGTCGTAGCTTTTGCTGACGCGACAGGCTGTATCTAAGTTAAGACGGATGAGAATGAGAAATCCCTAAGCCGCATATGAAAGAAAATGTTTCAGGTTCACATTCAGGCCGCTTAAACGCCTCGATCGAACACGAAACATGTTCCAAGCCATCACCCAAGCGGCATTGATGGGGCCCGGGCGCTGCGTAGGATGGGCTCATACCGTTGAGCGAGCCTTAGAAATGACTGCCAGAACCCTCTACGACAAACACATCGACTCCCACACGGTGTGCTCCCTGGATGACCAGGGCCATGTCCTGCTTTATATAGACCGCCAGGTGATCAACGAATACACCAGCCCTCAGGCCTTCAGCGGCTTGCGCGAAGCCGGGCGCACGGTGTGGCGTCCCGGCACGGCGTTGGCCGTGGTCGACCATGTGAACCCCACCACGCCCAAGCGCATTGCTGCGATGCCGGATGCAGGCGGTGCGCGGCAAGTGTCGTACCTGGCGGAGAACTGCCGGGACTTCGGCATCGAACTGCTGGACATCCTCGACAAGCGCCAGGGCATCGAGCACGTAATCGCCCCGGAACAGGGTTTTATCCTGCCCGGCATGGTGATTGCCGCCGGAGACAGCCACACCACCACCTACGGCGCCCTCGGGGCCTTTGGTTTTGGCATCGGCACCTCGGAAATCGAACACCTGCTGGCGTCCCAGACCCTGGTCTACAAACGTCTGAAAACTATGCGCGTGACGGTAGACGGTGACCTGGCGCCGGGTTTGACCTCAAAAGACGTGATCATGGCGCTGATCGGCAAGATCGGCGCGTCCGGCGCAACGGGCTACGCCATTGAGTTTCGCGGCTCCACTATCGACGCGCTGAGCGTCGAGGCGCGCATGACCATCTGCAACATGGCGGTGGAAGCCGGTGCGCGGGGGGCGTTCATGGCACCGGACGAGAAAGTATTCGCCTACCTCAAGGGCAAACCACGCGCACCGCAAGGCGAGCTGTGGGAAAAGGCGCTGCTGGAGTGGCGAAAACTCCACACCGACGACGACGCGGTGTTCGACCGGGAAGTGCAACTCGACGCCTCCACCCTGGAGCCCATGGTCACCTGGGGCACCAGCCCTGACCAGGCCGCGCCCATCGGTGCCCGCGTGCCCGACCCGCAGGACGTCAGTGACCTGATCCTGCGCCAGGACATGCGCCGTGCCCTCAACTACATGGGCCTGGAAGCCGGCATGCCGCTGAGCGAGATCGTCATCAGCCACGCCTTCATCGGCTCCTGCACCAATGCGCGTATCGAAGACCTGCGCGACGCCGCCAGCGTGGTGCGCGGCAAACACGTAGCGGGCCACGTCCGCGCGATGATCGTGCCTGGCTCCACCGAAGTCCGTGACCAGGCCGAGGCCGAAGGGCTGGCAGCGATTTTTATCGAGGCTGGCTTTGAATGGCGCCAGTCGGGCTGTTCGATGTGCCTGGCGATGAACGACGACGTGCTGGCCCCCGGCGACCGCTGCGCCTCCAGCACCAACCGCAACTTCGAAGGCCGCCAGGGCGCGGGCGCCCGCACCCACCTGATGAGCCCGGCGATGGTCGCCGCCGCTGCCATTACTGGCCGCCTCACTGATATCCGCCACTTTGGAGCACGCTCATGAGCCTGCAACCCTTCACCCTGGTCACCGGCAAGGCCGCGCCGATGCTGGCGGCCAACATCGACACCGACGTGATCATGCCCAAGCAATTCCTCAAGGGCATCGACCGCAGCGGCCTGGACCGTGGGCTGTTCTTCGACTTGCGCTTCTTGGCGTCCGGCGAGCCCAACCCCGACTTCGTGCTGAACCAGCCGGCCTGGCAGGGCGCGAGTTTCATGGTGGTGGGGCCGAACTTCGGCTGTGGTTCCAGCCGTGAGCATGCGGTGTGGGGCTTGAAGCAAATGGGCATCCGCGCGTTGATCGGTAGCAGCTTTGCCGGGATTTTCTATGACAACTGCCAGCGCAACGGGGTGTTGTTGATCACCTTGGACGAGGCGGTGTTGCAGCGGTTGGGCCAGACGGTCAGCCAGGCGGACCAGGCGCAGATCAGCGTGGACCTTGAAGACCAGGCCATTCGCTTGGCGGACGGCGAGGTGATCCCGTTCCAGATCGATACCCTGCGTAAAACTGCGTTGCTATTGGGCTTGGACGCCATCGGCAGCACCCTGCAACGCCGTGAAGAGATCAAGGCCTTCGAACGCCAGCACCTGGCAGCCAATCCCTGGCTGAGCTAAATCGACAACCCTTTGAAATGCTCCTGCAAAAACTCCACGCAGGCGCGCAGCTTGCCGGAATACGCCAACCGTGTCGGGTACACCGCCCACACGTTGGCGCTCTGGGTATACCCGTGCAGCACCTGCACCAGCTTGCCCTGTTCCAGTAACGGTTTCACATCCCACATCGAGCGCAGCAATACCCCGCGCCCATCCAACGCCCACTGCAACACAATCTCGCCATTATTCGACGACAACGGCCCGCGCACGCGCACGCTTTCCTGGGCGCCGTCGTGTTCCAGGTTCCAGATGCCAAACGCGTTATCGCGCTCCTTGAGCACCAGGCAGTCGTGCTGCTCCAGGTCGCTCAATTGTTGCGGTGTTCCGCGCCGCTGCAGATAAGCCGGCGCCGCGCACAGTACGCGGCGGTTGCTCACCAGTCGGCGGCCGATGTGCTGGCCGGGGATATCGTCGCCCACGCGGATCTCCAAATCGAAGCCTTCGCTGACGATGTCCACCACGCGGTCAAACAGGTCCAGGCGGATTTCCAGGTCCGGGTACTGTTCCGCCAGCAGCGACAGGGCGGGCGCCACATGGTTGCGGCCGAAACCAAAGCTGCTGCACAGGTGCAGGCGGCCACGGGGGCTGTCGTGGGCATCGGAGAGTTCATCGGAGAGTTGCTGAAAGTCTTCCAGGATACGCACGGCCCAGCGCTGCACCCGCTCGCCGTCTTCTGTCAGGGCGATGCGTCGGCTGGTGCGGTGCAGCAAGCGGGTGGCCAGGGTGGTTTCAAGGATCTGGATGCGCTTGCTGACATAGGCCGGCGACAAGCCCAGCTCATCGGCGGCCGCTGCGAAGCCGGCCTTGCGGATCACGGTCAGGAACACCCGCAGGTCTTCGGGTAGGGGCACGGTATCTTTCTTCTTGGTCATCAGAAACAGGGCTGGCGGCATGAGCCGCCAGAATAGCACCGGATCGGTGTGCCTTCCGGCACACCTGGCCGTCTTGGGTTACTCGGCAGCGATCTTCGCTTGAGCGGCTGCCCGCGCATGTCGGCCGTGCTTGAGCGCGATAGGCGCCATTTTTTCGCGGTCCAGCTCACCCTCCCAGGCGGCCACCACCAGCGCGGCCACGGCATTGCCGATGATATTGGTCAGTGAGCGGCATTCAGCCATGAAGCGGTCTACGCCGAGAATCAACACCATCGCTGCCACCGGCACGGTCGGCACCACCGCCAAACTCGCCGCCAATGCGACAAACCCCGCGCCGACCACCGCCCCGGCGCCCTTGGACGTCAGCATGGCCACCGCCAGCAGCGTCAACTGCTGTTCCAGCGGCAAGTGGATGTTGGTGGCCTGGGCCAGGAACAACACCGCCAGGGTCATATAGATGTTGGTGCCGTCCAGATTGAAGGTGTAGCCGGTCGGCACCACGATGCCCACCACGCCCTTGGAGGCGCCCAGGCTTTCAAGTTTCTGGATCAATTGCGGCAACGCCGATTCCGACGAGCTGGTGCCCAGTACGATCAGCAGCTCCGACTTGATGTAGCCCATCAATTTGAAAATGCTGAACCCTGCGTAGCGGGCGATGCTGCCCAGCACCACGGCAATGAAGAAAAACGCGGTGATATAGAAGGTGCCCACCAGCTTCAACAACGGCAGCAACGAACCCACGCCGTATTTGCCGATGGTGAACGCAATCGCGCCAAAGGCCCCGATTGGCGCGACCCGGCTGATGATACCGACGATGCGGAAGAACACTTCGCTGGCCTGGTTGATCACACCCACCAACGGCCGGCCCTTTTCACCGACCATCACCAGGCCCACGCCAAACAGCACCGAGACGAACAGCACCGGCAGGATTTCACCCTTGGAGAACGCATCGAAAAACGTCGCGGGGATCACATGCAGCAGGAACCCGACGATGCCTTCACCGTGTTCGGCCTGGCCGACAAAACCGGCGATGGCCGAGCTGTCGAGGGTTTTCACGTCAATATTGAAACCGACGCCCGGATGCAGCAGGTGCGCGGCGAGAATGCCGATCAACAGGGCAATGGTCGAGACGACTTCGAAGTACAGCAGCGCCTTCCCGCCGACGCGGCCGACCTGTTTCACGTCGTGCATGCTGGTGATGCCGGACACCACCGTGCAGAAGATAATCGGGCCGATGATCATCTTGATCAGTTTGATGAAGCCGTCGCCCAAGGGCTTGAGGTCGATGCCGATCTGCGGCCATTGATGGCCGATCAACACGCCCAGCGCGATGGCGATGAGCACCTGGATATACAGGGTTCCCAGCAGTTTTCTGATTGTCATTGTTATTATCTCGCAGTCTTTTTTGGGCAAGCAGACCCCGTCGCAGGTGTTGGCGCGCCTGCGTGGGGGAGTGAATCAGGGGATCAGCGAAGGAAGGTCAGGACTTCGTCCAGCAACAACTCGGGAGCCTCTTCGGCAATGTAATGGCCGGCCGGCAGGGCCTTGCCGCGCACGTCGGTGGCGACTTTCTGCCATTCCTTGAGCGGCTCGAAACAGCGGCCGACGGTGCCTTCGGCGCCCCACATCACCAGCAACGGCAGGTTCAGGTGATGGCCGGCGTCGATATCCGCCTGGTCGTGCTCAAGGTCGATACCGGCGGCAGCGCGGTAGTCTTCGCAGATGCCAGTGGCAGCGCCCGGCAGTTTCAGGCAACGCAGGTATTCAGCGAAGGCCTCGTCGGTAAACGGCTTGAGCCCGGCGCTGCGGCTGCCCATCACGCTGCGCAGGTACAGCTCCGGATTACCCTCGATCAAGGCCTCCGGCAACGGCGCCGGACGGATCAGGAAGAACCAGTGCCAGTAGGCGCGGGCGAAGGCTTCGTCGGTCTGTGCGTACATCGACAGGGTCGGCGCGATGTCCAGCAGCACCATGCGTTGCACAGCGTTGGGATGATCCAGTGCCAGGCGATGGGCCACACGGGCGCCACGGTCATGGGCCAGCACCGAGAACTGTTCGAAGCCCAGGGCTTTCATGAGTTCGACGCTGTCCCGGGCCATTTCCCGTTTTGAATAATTCGTGTGGTGGTCATTGGCCGGCGGTTTGCTGCTGTCGCCATAACCGCGCAGGTCGGCCGCCACCACGGTGAAGTGCTCGGCCAATTGCTCGGCGACTTTGTGCCAGATGACGTGGGTTTGCGGGTGCCCGTGTAGCAGGAGCAGGCCGGGACCTGTACCGCCTTTGCGGTAGCTGATGTCCACGCCGTTGACGTGGCAGCTGTCTTTTTGGAATCCGGCGAACATGGAATGACTCCTTGTGATGATTGCCTGCATCCTGGAATCACGCGGCGTTCGGGGCAAGGGCGAAAACGTGGAGGGGTTGTTCATGAAGTGTGTAGGAGCCGGCGGGCCGGCTCCCGTCGATCAGCCTTGCTTGAACATGGCCTGGGCTCGTTCGCGGATCTGCGTTTCAGTCAGGTCTTCCTTGTGGGTGGCCAGGAACCACACATGGCCGAATGGATCCTTCAGCGTGCCGGAGCGATCGCCGTAGAACTGGTCCTTGGGTTCGGAGATCGGTGTGCCACCGGCTGCGATGGCTTGTTTGTATTGCGCGTCGACGTCATTGACATACACATGCAAACCGACGCTGGTGTGGCCATCACGGGGGCTGCCAAACGCACTTTCATCGCAGGGTGAGCCCAGCATGATCGGCGAGTCACCGATACGCAGCTCGGCGTGGCCGACTCTGCCGTCGGGCATGTCCAGGCGCATGGCCTCGATGGCGCCAAAGGCTTTCTTGTAGAACTCGATGGCTTCGGCCGCTTTTTCGACGCCCAGGTAGGGCGTGACACTGTGGAAGCCCTCGGGAATAGGCTTAACGCTCATTTCGTTCTCCTTGAGTGGTGGTTATGGAGGGACGGCCTTTTCACTATAGGCCACGTACGCCGGGGCCTGCGGGCAGCCGACGAGGTGTTTGCCAGGCAACAGTGAACCGGCAGTTTGCTGCGCCATAAGCGGGTAGGGGGCGCGTTTTTACGGCCAAACCACCGGTTTCCGGGCCCGGCACAGAAGCTGCAATACCTCTGGCAAACCATTCGCCCGAGAGCGTTGTATGTCTGTACTGCCTGTGTCTGCCGATTACCCGATCCACACGCCCCATGCCGCATTGATCCGCGATGCAGCCGAGGCGATTGCCGTCGCCCACCGCGTCGCCGCCGTTCTCCTGGAACAGGACGCCGAGCGCGACCGCAGCCGCCAGGTGCCCGCCGAGGTGGTGGACCTGTATTCCAACAGTGGCCTGTGGGGCATCAGTGTGCCGCGCGCGTTCGGCGGGGCGCAGGTGTCTTACGCGGTGCTGGCGCAGGTGATCGCGATTATTTCGGCGGCCGACCCGTCATTGGGGCAGATCCCGCAGAACCACTACTGCCTGCTGGAAGATATCCGCCTGCAGGGCACGCCCGAGCAACAGGCGCATTTCTTCTGCTTGGCCTTGCAGGGCCATCGCTTTGCCAATGCGCTGTCGGAAACCGGCGGCAAGCACGTGCAGGACATCCAGGCCACTATTCGCCGTGAAGGCGACGGATATGTGATCAACGGGCGCAAGGGCTATTGCACCGGTTCGCTGTACGCCCATTGGCTGGCAGTGCTGGCGCTGGATGAACAGCAAAATGCCCAGCTGGCCTTTGTGCCGCGTGGCACCGAAGGGCTGGTGGTGGTTGACGATTGGGACAGTATGGGCCAACGCACTACTTCCAGCGGGACGGTACTGGCTCAGGATTTGCGGGTGCCGGCGTTCAATCTGTTTCCTACGCACAAATCCTACGATTCCCCAACGTTGGCCGGACCTTTCGCACAACTGACCACTGCCGCCATCGACGCGGGCATTGCCCGTGCGGCGCTGCGCGACACCGTGCAGTTCGTCCAGCAATTCGCCCGGCCGTGGATCGATGCTGGGGTGGAGAAAGCCAGCGAGGATCCACTGACCATCATTCAGGTCGGTGCGCTGGATATTCGCCTGGAAGCCGCCGAAGCCTTGCTCGACCGCGCCGGCTTTGCCCTGGATGCCGCGCGCCCGGCCCCGGATGAAGACAACGTCGCCCACGCGTCCCTCGCCGTCGCGCGCGCCAAAGTGCTGACCACTGAAATCGCCATCGAAGCCAGCAACAAACTGTTCGAACTGGGGGGCACCCGGTCCACCTTGAAAAAGCACAACTTTGACCGCCACTGGCGCAACGCGCGGGTCCACACCCTGCACGACCCGGTGCGCTGGAAGTACCACGTGGTGGGCAATTGGCTGCTCAACGGCGCCAAGCCGCCGCGCCATGACTGGTCGTGATTCATGGCCGAACTGTTCAAGAACATCTATTGGGCCGACATCGGCCAGGCCTGCCTGGAAACCCTGAGCATGCTCGCCGCTGCGCTGGGTTTTACCGTGCTGCTGGGGCTGCCCCTGGGTGTGTTGCTGTTTCTCACCGGCAAGCGCCAGTTGCATGAGGCGCTGGTGGTGTATCGGTTGCTGTCGGTGGTGGTCAACGTGTTGCGTTCGCTGCCGTTCATCATCCTGCTGATCGTGTTGATCCCGCTGACCACCTTGCTGGTGGGCACCTCCCTCGGCGTACCGGGCACCATCCCGCCGCTGGTGGTGGGCTGTACGCCGTTCTTTGCACGGCTGGTGGAAACCGCGCTGCGTGAAGTGGATCGCGGCGTGGTCGAGGCCACCCAATCCATGGGCGCCAGCACCTGGCAGGTGATCCGTCACACCCTGTTGCCGGAGGCCCGAGGCGGGCTGCTGGCGGCAGTGACCGTGACCGCGATTGTGCTGGTGGACTACACCGCCATGGCCGGCGTGATCGGTGGCGGCGGCCTGGGTGACCTGGCGATTCGCTACGGCTACCAGCGTTTTCAGACCGACGTAATGGTGGTCACCGTGGTGCTGCTGTTGGTGCTGGTTCAGGCCCTGCAGATGACCGGTGACCGTTTGGTGGCGCGTTACAGCCGCCGTTGATTCCTATAACAACTGCTTTCGGAGCCTGTATGAAAAAGTCCCTGGCTATTTTGGCCGCTGTCCTGTCGTTGAATGCCTTTGCCAATGAAAAACTGGTGGTCGGTGCAACCCCTGTGCCCCATGCGGAAATTCTCGAGTTCGTCAAACCGGTGCTGGCCAAGGAGGGCGTGGACCTGCAGATCAAAGTCTTCACCGACTTTATCCAGCCCAACCAACAACTGTCGTTGAAGAACATCGACGCCAACTATTACCAGTACCGCCCGTTTCTCGACGACTACAACAAGACCCGTCACACCGACCTGGTACCGGTGGTGGGCGTGCATATCGAACCCTTTGGCGCTTACTCGACCAAGATCAAAAACATCTCGGAGCTCAAGGACGGCGCCACGGTGTCGATCCCCAACGACCCGGTCAACACTGGCCGCGCCCTGGTGCTGCTGGATGAGTCGGGCCTGATCAAACTCAAGGACCCGAGCAACACCCTGAGCACGCCGCGCGATATCGCGGAAAACCCCAAGCATTTGAAAATCCGCGAACTGGAAGGCGCCTTGTTGGCCCGCTCGGTGAGCCAGGTGGATTTGGCGTTTGTGTTTGCCAACTACGCGCTGGAAGCGGGGATCGATACCAACAGCGCGTTGATCGTGGAGAAGGGCAAGTCGCTGTACGTCGAGTACCTGGTGGCGCGGCCGGATAACATCAATGACCCACGTATCCAGAAACTGGCCAAGGCGTTGAATTCCGATGAAGTGCGTCAGTTCATCCTGACCCGTTACAAAGGTCAGATTGCCCCTGGTTTTTGATCCCGCGTTTATTCAGTGATGGCCGTCGGCTCAAGCAATTGAGCCCCCGGCCCACGCTCACCCAACTGGTCATCCTGATTCCGCAACGGGCACGCCTCCATCGACAGGCACCCGCAACCGATACAGCCATTGAGCTTATCTCGCAGCAACATCAGCTTATTGATGCGCTCATCCAGGTCTTCCCGCCACAGCGCCGACAGCCGCTCCCAATCCTGCGCCGTGGGCGTGCGCCCATCCGGCAAGGCCTGCAACGCCTCGCCAATCGTTGCCAGTGGTATGCCCAAACGCTGGGCGATCTTGATCACCACCACGCGCCGCAACACATCCCGTGGATAACGCCGCTGGTTGCCGGCATTGCGATTGCTCTTGATCAACCCCTTGGTTTCATAGAAATGCAGGGCTGTGACCGCCACACCGCTGCGGGCGGCCAGTTGGCCGACCGTGAGTTCCTTGTTGAGCATGAAAAAACTCCCAGGCAACGCTTGACCTTGACTTAACTAGAGGTTTTACCCTGCGTGGCATCGAATCGCAAGATTCTGCCTACAGAGGAAGGGGAGTGTTCATGCAGGTATCAGAGAAAAATCGCAGCTTCACTCAATTGATCGAATTTCAGATCGAGCCCCAGCAGCAAGTCGCCCTGGTGGCGGCCTTGACCACCCAAAGCGAACGCCTGGCCCAGGGCCACGGCGGCTTTATCAATGCCAGTGTGCAGGTCAGCGATGATGGACGGCGGGTGCTCAACTACCTGCAATGGCGCTCGCGTGAAGACGGCGAGGCGGCGTTCCAGTGCTTTGAGCATGGCGAGGAAGATTTCTGGACGCTGATTCGCGCCCATCAGGCCACGGCGGTGACCTTCGGCTCGTTCCAGGTGCTGCGCAGTTTCGAGCGCAGCCATGACAACGCGTTGCACTGCCGCCTAAATGGATAAATGCAGCATGCGCTCGCCTTGCACGTTTTCACCAGGGCGGCGCTTGTTCACCGCCAGCTCGCCGATCTTGATCAGGCGCGTGCGCGTGACGTTGCGGCTCAAGCCCAGCAGGTTGGCGGTGTGCACCTGGTTGTAATGGCTGAAACGATAGGCGGCGCGTAGCAGGGCATCTTCAACCTTTTCATGCAGGGCGCCGGCCTGTTCTTCGAAGAGCTTTTGGAAGGCGCGCGCGAGCAAGGCTTCGGCGCTGTTGTCGGTGCCGTGCGGGCTGTCGTCCTGGCGTTCGATGCGCATATTCGACAGGCGCAGGTCGTCTCGTTCGATCACGCCGTTACGGCAGATCAACAGGGTGTGGTGAATCACGTTCTCCAGCTCGCGGATATTGCCCGGCCAGCTGTAGCTCTTGAGCTTTTGCTCGGCCTCGCGGCTGATGGTGATCGGGCCGTAGCCCAGACGCTGGCTGTAGGCTTCGATGAAGTGTCGGGTCAGCGGCAGGATATCGCCTGGGCGCTCGCGCAACGGGCTGAGTTCCAGGCTGACCACGTCAAGACGGTAGTAGAGGTCTTCACGGAAATGCCCGGCGTTGATGGCTTTTTCCAGTTGCACGTTGGTCGCGGCCAATACGCGCACATCAATAGGAATGCTCTTACGCGAACCCAGGCGTACGACTTCACGTTCCTGTAGGACGCGCAACAGCTTCACTTGGATTGCCATCGGCAGATCGCCGATCTCATCGAGGAACAAGGTGCCGCCGTCTGCCTCTTCAAACCAGCCGGCCTTGGCACTGAGGGCGCCGGTAAAGGCGCCTTTTTCATGGCCGAACAGCTCGGCTTCCACCAGGGATTCGGAGAACGCCCCGCAATTCACCGCCACGAAAGGCCGGTTGCGCCGCGCGCTGAGGTTATGGATATGGCGCGCCACCAGCTCTTTACCGGTGCCGGTCTCGCCGATGATCAGCACGCTGGCTTCGCTGGGCGCCACTTGCTGGATATGGTCGAGCAGCGCCTGGGATTTCGGGTCTTCGAAGACCTGGGCCGTGGCGCGGATCGACGTCGCGAGGGCGGGCGAGGGCGGTAGGGTCAATAGCTGCATGGGCACCTCTCTTAGGAATAGAACGTAGGAATCGGCAGGGATTGGTTCAACGCCCAATCCCCCAGTTCGTGGAGTTTGTAGTCCACCGGATCGTGCAGGGTCTGTGTGCGCAGGTTGCGCCAGTGACGGTCCAGACGCAGCGAGGCGTGGGTGGAGCGCGCACCGGTCACTTCGAACAACCGGCTGCACAGGTCCAGGCCCTGGCGGGTGGCGGCGACTTTGGCGGTGGCGATGGCGATAGCCAATTGGCCGCGCTCGGATTCACTGAGGTTCGCACCCTTGGCCCAGGCTTGGTCGAGCAGCTCGGCGGCGCGTTCCACCAGCAGGCGAATACCTTCCAGGGCGACCCAGAACTCACCGTAGTGATGCAGCACGTAAGGGTCTTGGCGCACGTCTTCAGCCGAGGACTTATGCCAGGCGCGGGTTTCGGTCAGGGTGTAATTGCGGGCTTCTTCGAAGGCGCCTTCGGCAATCCCGAGAAACATATGCGTGAAGGTCAGCTGGGCAATCAGCGGACGCAGGCAGGCAAAAGGCGTGCTCAGTGGGCCGGGATCGAGCAGCAATTCGGACTCTTCGACGCGCACGCGTTCGAAGCTGGCGCTGCCGCTGTCGGTCTGACGCTGGCCGATATTGTTCCAGTCATTGTGCAAAGTGATGCCGCTGCGCCCGCTGGGGATTGCGGCGATCAGCAGCTTGCCGCCGGCCGTTTCATCGACTGCCGAGGCGATCAGCATTTCCGAGTCGCTGGCGCCGGAGCAGAAGCTCTTTTTGCCGGAGAACTCGCGCCAGCCGCCGAAATCCTTGACCACGGTGCGGGTGTCCAGCGGGTTGAGGGCATTGCCCCAAAACCAGTTTTTGCGTGCGGTCTGTTCGAACCAGGGTTGCCATTGGTCCGGGCGCGAAAACAGGCGCACGGTGGCGAGCATCAGGTGGTGGAAGCCGAAGACGTGGGCGATGGAACTGTCGACTTTGGCGAATTCGCGCACGATGCCCAGGGTTTCGCTCCAGCGTGCGCCGAGGCCGCCGTATTGGGTGGGGATGCTCAGGGCGAGCAGGCCACTGTGGCGCAGCGCGTCACGTTCGGCTTTGGGCGTGCCGCCGCGCTCGTCGCGCTCGACGGCGGTAAGGGCGAATTCGGCGGCCAGCAGTTTGGCGGTCTGCAAGGGGGAGGGCAGGACGCTGTGGGGTTTGGCTGTCACGGGGTTTCCTCTTTTATAGGCGGGAGCGGCCAGGGCCGTTCCCGCTGCTCAGCCCATCAGGCCTTGGCTGGCAGTACATCGTTGGCAATCATTTCGCCGAACGGGCCAGTGAGGTTGGTAACACCACGCCCGGCCAGGCTGGCGTAGGGTTCCGGCAGCAGCGGGAACACCAGCTCGGCAAAGCGATACGCCTCTTCCAGGTGCGGGTAGCCGGAGAAGATGAAACTCTCGATCCCCAAATCGGCGTATTCCTTGATGCGCTCGGCGACTTGCTGTGGGTTGCCCACCAGTGCTGTGCCGGCACCGCCGCGCACCAGGCCGACGCCGGCCCACAAGTTGGGGGCGATTTCCAGGTTGTCGCGGCGCCCGTCGTGCAGGGCGGCCATGCGGCGCTGGCCTTCGGAGTCGAAGCGCGAGAAGGATTTTTGCGCGGCGGCGATGGTTTCGTCGCTGATGTGTTCGATCAGTTTGTCGGCGGCTTTCCAGGCGTCCTCTTCGGTTTCACGCACGATCACATGCAGGCGAATGCCGAACTTCACGGTGCGCCCGTGACGTGCGGCGCGTTCACGCACATCCGCGAGTTTTTCCGCGACGGCGGCCGGCGGTTCGCCCCAGGTCAGGTACACATCGACCTGTTCGGCGGCGAGGTCGTGGGCGGCGTCGGAGGAACCACCAAAATACAGCGGTGGATAAGGCTTCTGCACCGGTGGGTACAGTGCCTTGGCGTTCTGCACTCGCAGGTGCTTGCCTTCAAAATCTACCGATTCGCCCTGCAATACACGGCGCCAGATCTGTAGGAATTCATCGGAGACTTCGTAACGTTCACTGTGGTCGAGGAAGCTGCCGTCGCCACGGTTTTCATCGGGGTCGCCGCCGGTCACCACGTTGATCAGCAAGCGGCCGTTGGACAGGCGATCCAAGGTCGCCGCCATGCGTGCCGAGACCGTGGGCGAAATGATCCCCGGACGAATCGCCACCAGATAACGCAGGCGTTCGGTCAGCGGCACCAGCGCCGAGGCGATGACCCAGGAGTCTTCGCACGAGCGCCCGGTAGGAATCAGTACGCCGTGGTAACCCAGGTTGTCAGCCGCTTGGGCGACTTGTTTCAGATAATTGAGGGTGACCGGCCGTGCGCCTTGGGTGGTGCCCAGGTAATGCCCGTCGCCATGTGTTGGCAGAAACCAGAAAACATCCATGACCAATCCTTAAGCGATTTTCAGCAGAGAGGAGGAGTGCGCTGCAAACAAAGGCGCAGCGCGTTCTGCCGCCAGTTGAATACGGGCTTTTAGTAGTTCACTGGTGATTTGGTAGTCGGTGAAGTCGGCTTCGGTGGCGTACACACCGATCGGCAAGGTCAATGCCTGGAAAAAGCTGAACAGGGGGCGCAGTTGGTGATCGAGCACCAGCGCATGACGTTCGCTGCCGCCAGTGGCGGCGAGCAGTACCGGCGTATTGATCAAGGCGTTGAGGCCGACCAGGTCGAACAGATGCTTGAGCAGGCCGGGGTAGGAGCCACGATAGACCGGTGCGGCGACGATCAGCAGGTCGGCCTGTTCGATGGCCAACAGTTGGGATTCGACATCTGCCGGCAGTTCGTCACGGGACAGTGCACCCCCCAGCGGCCGGGCAATCTCGCCCAGTTCGATCAGGGTGGTCTGGATCGGCAGCAACGTGGCCAGTTCGGCGAGCACTGCTTGGGTCAGCACGAGGGTGCGTGACGGGCGCCAGGTTCCGCCAGAGAGGGCAACGACATTCAGGGGACGGGTCATGAACAGTTCCTTTTTCAACAGTGGAGTGCAACCTGGTGAGCAAGAGCTATACCAACGGGCGCAGGCCTTGATTGGCGTGGGTTGCAAGCTCACTGCCGAAAAGTGTCGCTGTTGTCTGGCTGGTGATTTGTTGATTGGCTGTTGCGCTGGCAACAGTTGCGTGGGCAACAGTACTGACGCGATGTAGCGTCAGTTATAGAGGGTTGCATTTATTCCGTAAATGAACGTATTTCCATATTTATAGATCATAAAGAAATATACGAATACCGCTATCGCAGGTGCCTTGGCGGTTGATAGCGACTATCAAGGCAGGTGATTTTTCACCGTGCGGGGCCGGGAGTAGCCTGTGTTCATTGACTCGAAACCTCCTTTGCAGGGCCGCCGCCATGAACCGATTCCTCGTCATTTCCTTATTGATCGTCAGCTCAGTCCTTGCCGGATGTGCGACCCATCCTTCACCCGAATTGCGCCCCTACACGGCGGAAGAAACCAAACAGTTGGCCCTGGAAGCGTTGAGCCGTCGTGGTTTGTCGTTTGATGAATATCAACAGCAGCGCGCCGCACTGACCGGCCAGCCACAGAAGCCTTTCGGTTTTGATCGCCAGGGCGAAATGAACGCCGAACGCAGCGTGACCCTGCATGGTCGTCCCAGTTGATCCCGCGCCTGGCGGCAAAAAGCCCGAGGATTCCCCTAAGGAACCTCGGGCTTTTTGTTTTCCATGGTGCGACTTCAGCCTGTTAAGCTGAATTTCAGGAGCGTTCCTACGCACATTTACATAAAGTGGTCCTTCTTTAATGGCATGCGATCGGTTAAACCTGACAACCTCTGTCCCGGTCCGTGCCCCTGAGACGCTGCTCTCGGGAACCTGCTCTGCGAGTTTTTAACGTCATGAATAAACGTCCGCTGTATTTCGACTACGCCGCCACCACCCCGGTGGATGAGCGGGTCATCCAGGTGATGGTCGAGTGTCTGGGCTTCAATGCCAATTTCGGTAACCCCGCGTCCAGTTCCCATGCGTTCGGCCAGGCGGCCCGGCACACGGTCGAGCAGGCGCGTCGCCAGGTAGCCGAGTTGGTCGGTGCCAACCCTGAGCAAATCGTCTGGACCTCCGGCGCCACCGAATCCAACAACCTTGCAATCAAGGGCGTGGCCCAGGCGCGAGGCGTGACGGGTGGGCATATCATCACCAGCCAGATCGAACACAAGGCTACGTTGGATACCGCGCGGCAACTGCAGGAAGCCGGCGTGGCCGTCACCTACCTGGTGCCGGATGCCGATGGGTTGATCAGTGCCGATGCCGTCAGCGAAGCCTTGCGCGAAGACACGTTCCTGGTTTCGCTGATGCTGGTGAACAACGAACTGGGCACCCTCAACGACATCTCCGCCATCGGCGCGCGAGTGCGTGAACACGGCGCGTTGTTGCATGTGGATGCGGCGCAGGGCGCGGGCAAAGTGGCGATCGACCTGGCGCAGTGGCCAGTAGACTTGATGTCATTTTCGGCCCACAAGCTGTATGGCCCCAAAGGGATTGGCGCGTTGTATGTCGGCCCTCGGGCGCAGCAGAAGGTGTTGGCGCAGATCCACGGCGGTGGTCACGAAGGCGGCCTGCGCTCCGGCACCCTGGCGACCCATCAAATTGCCGGCATGGGCACCGCGTTTGCCTTGGCGGCGGCGTCTTTTGCTGAAGAAAAGGCGGTGATCGTCGCCTTGCGTCAGCGCTTGCTGGACCAGTTGGAATCGGTGGCCGGCGTGCGCCTCAATGGCAGCGCGACACAACGTATTCCACATACCCTGAGCCTCACGTTTGGCGAAGGCGAATTCAACGCCGCTGCGTTGAGTGCGGGGATCGCGTTTTCCGCGACCTCGGCCTGCAATTCGGCGAGTAACGCGCCGTCCCATGTGCTCCTGGCGTTGGGCCATGATGCACGCAGCGCCGGCCGTACCATTCGCTTGAGCCTGGGCCGGTTTACCACCGAGCAGGATATCGACCAGGCGGTGCAATTGATCAAGGCCGCCCTGGCCAGTGCACCGGCGTTCTGGGCGGTCTGATTCACATAATAATTATTCGTGGTTAGCAGGAGACACAATGAGTACGCAGCCTTTGACCCATGGAACGGTTCCCCAGCGCCTGGCGCACACCCGTGAACTGATGAGCCGCGAGGGCATTCACGCCCTGCTGGTGCCGTCGGCCGACCCGCACTTGTCCGAGTACCTGCCGGGTTACTGGCAGGGGCGGCAATGGTTGTCGGGGTTTCATGGTTCGGTGGGGACGCTGATTGTCACTGCGGATTTCGCCGGCGTGTGGGCCGATAGCCGTTACTGGGAACAGGCGACCAAGGAACTCAAGGGCAGCGGCATCGAATTGGTGAAACTGCAGCCAGGCCAACCCGGACCGCTGGAGTGGCTGGCCGAGCAAACGCCGGAAGGTGGCGTTGTCGCGGTGGACGGTGCGGTCATGGCCGTGGCCTCGGCGCGGACCCTGGGCGGCAAGTTGGCGGAGCGCGGTGCACAACTGCGTACTGATATCGACCTGTTGGATGAAGTCTGGCAAGACCGTCCGACACTGCCAAACCAGCCGATCTATCAGCACCTGCCGCCTCAGGCCACCGTCAGCCGGGGTGAGAAACTCGCCTCGCTGCGCGCTGTCCTGAAGGAGAAGGGCGCCGACTGGCACTTCATCGCCACCCTGGACGACATCGCCTGGCTGTTCAACCTGCGCGGCGGTGATGTTTCGTTCAACCCGGTGTTTGTGTCCTTTGCGCTGATCAATCAACAGCAGGCCACGTTGTTCGTGGCGCTGAGCAAAGTCGATGCCGCGTTGCGGGCGGTGCTGGAACAGGATGGCGTGACGCTGCGCGACTACAGCGAAGTGGCGGATGCCTTGCGTACGGTGCCGGCGGGCGCCAGTGTGCAGGTCGACCCGGCGCGCGTTACCGCGGGCTTGCTGGAAAACCTCGATGCCGGCGTCAAGCTGGTCGAAGGACTCAACCCGACCACCTTGGCCAAGTCGCGCAAGAGCCTGGCCGACGCGGAACACATCCGCCAGGCCATGGAGCAGGACGGCGCGGCGTTGTGCGAATTCTTCGCCTGGCTGGACAGTGCGCTGGGGCGCGAACGTATCACCGAACTGACCATCGACGAACACCTGACCGCTGCGCGCACCCGTCGCCCCGGTTATGTGTCGCTGAGTTTCAACACCATCGCGGCGTATAACGCCAATGGTGCGATGCCGCACTACCACGCCACTGAAGAAGAGCACGCAGTGATCGAAGGCGACGGGCTGCTGCTGATCGATTCGGGCGGGCAGTACCTCGGCGGCACAACGGATATCACGCGGATGGTGCCAATCGGTACGCCGAGCGAGGAACAGAAACGCGACTGCACCCGTGTACTCAAGGGCGTGATTGCCTTGTCCCGTGCGCATTTCCCGAAAGGCATCCTGTCCCCGCTGCTGGATGCCATTGCTCGCGCGCCGATCTGGGCTGAGGGCGTGGACTACGGCCACGGTACCGGGCACGGCGTAGGCTATTTCCTCAATGTGCATGAAGGCCCGCAAGTGATTGCCTATCAGGCGGCCACTGCGCCGCAAACGGCGATGCAGCCGGGGATGATCACCTCCATCGAACCGGGCACTTACCGTCCGGGACGCTGGGGCGTGCGTATCGAGAACCTGGTGCTGAACCGCGAAGCCGGCAAGACTGAGTTCGGCGAGTTCCTCAAATTCGAAACATTGACCCTGTGCCCGATCGACACGCGCTGTCTGGAACCGTCGCTGCTGACGGCAGACGAGCGTGAGTGGTTCAACGCTTACCATGCCGAGGTGCGTGAGCGTTTGAGTCCATTGCTCGGCGGTGCCGCACTTGAATGGTTGCAGGTGCGCACTGCGGCTATTTGATCGCCTGCAATTCGGGTGCCTGGGCCAGGGCGTCGGCCATATAGTCGACGAATGCCTTGACCCGGGCCGATTGGCGGCGGTTGGGTGCTGACACCGCATGGATCGGCAGTGGTTGCGGGGTGTAGTCCTGCAATAACGCAATCACGCGGCCGGCTTTCAAATCGTCATGGAACAACCACAGGGGCGACAGCGCAATGCCGAGCCCCGTCAACACCATCTCCCGCACCGCTTCGGAGTTGTTGCTCTGGGCGTTGCCGGTGATGCGCACGCTGTGTCGCGTGCCATCCTTTTCGTAAACCCACTGGTTCTGGCTGCTGAGCAGGTTGAACAGCAGGCAGTTGTGCTGGCTGAGATCCTGCGGGGTTTTCGGTGCGCGATGGTTGGCCAGGTAAGCCGGGCTGGCCAGGGTGACGCGGTGGGTGGTGCCGATCTGCCTGGCGATCAAGCCGCTGTCGCGCAGTTCACCGATTCGCAGGGTCACGTCCAGGCCTTCGCTGACCATGTCCTGCAGGTGATCGTTGAGTTGCAGGTCTATTTGTACGTCAGGGTATTTCTGCAGGAAATCGCTCAAACGTGAAGCAATCTGAAGGCGCCCGAAACTCACCGATGAGCCCACGCGCAGGGAGCCGGCGATCGCCTCTTTGCCGGTCTGGAAGCTGTGTTCGGCAGCATCCACAGCGGCGAGGATTTCGCGACAGTGGCTGTAGTACCGCTGACCTTCGTCGGTCAGGGACAGTTGGCGCGTACTGCGAGCAATCAGCTTGCCGCCCAGTTCGGTTTCCAGGGCGCGCAGGATTTTGCTGATGGTGGGTTGGGTGGTCTGCATTTCCCGGGCGACGGCGGAGAAGCTGCCGCGTTCGATCACGCGAACGAAAATCGCCATTGCGTTGAGTTTGTCCATGGGGCGTCCAATTCATTCTTCTTGCGCATAAGCACTATAGTCTTTTGGTGTCTTATCGGCATGAATTGGCTGGCGGATCATTGACTTCATTCTTCGATGACGCGAGACCGCCAACATGACTGATATGCATGCTTTGATTGTGGATGCCGTGGATGCACCGTTCCGGCTGACGACAATTCCTAAACCGGTAGCAGGCGCTGGCCAAGTGTTGGTCAGAATCAGCGCCAGTGGCCTTAATCCATTGGACGGGAAAATCCGCGCCGGCCAGGCTGCCCATGCCCGGCAGCCATTACCGGCGGTGCTCGGCATGGACCTGGCAGGCACCGTGGAAGCCGTCGGCCCAGAGGTCAGTGATTGGCACGTAGGCGATAAGGTCTATGGGTTGGCGACCGGCATCGGAGGCGCACAGGGCTCGTTGGCCGAATACGCAGCCGTCGATGCCCGTTTGCTGGCGAAGAAGCCCGAGGCCTTGAGCATGTGTGAAGCAGCGGTGTTGCCGCTGGTGCTGATCACCGCGTGGGAAGGCTTGGTGGACCGGGCGCATGTAGGCTCCGGGCACAAAGTACTGATCCAAGGCGGCGCGGGCGGTGTAGGGCATGTCGCAGTACAACTGGCGATTGCCCACGGAGCGCAGGTATACGCCACGGGATCCGCCAAGCATAGTGCGGTGATCGAGGCGCTGGGCGCGACGTTTATCGACTATAAGCTGCAGGCGGTCGAGGAGTACGTCGCGCAGTACACTGCGGGCGAAGGCTTCGACATTGTGTATGACACCGTCGGCGGCGAAACGCTGGATGCATCCTTTCGAGCCGCCAAGACCTATCAAGGTCATGTAGTGAGTTGCCTGGGTTGGGGGCAACACAGCCTGGCACCGCTGTCGTTTCGTGGGGCAACCTACTCGGGCGTGTTTACCTTATTGCCGTTGCTGACCGGCAAGGGGCGTGAGCACCACGGGCAGATTCTAGCCGAGGCGGCGCGGTTGATTGATGCAGGTAAACTCAAGCCGACCATGGATGGGCGTTCATTCGATTTGCACAGTGCGAACGCCGCCTACGATCTGCTCGCAAGCGGCGCGCAAGGGCGCTTGGCGATCGAGATCTAACTCAGGGCTTCGCGCACAAAATCCAGACGGTCCTGACCAAAGAACAGCTGGTTGCCTACAAACAGGCTGGGCGCACCGAACACGCCCCGTTGAACGGCTTGATCGGTGTTGTCCTTGAGGGCGGTCTTTACCGCTTCGTCGTTGGCCAGGGTCAGAACCTCTTCGGGACTAAAACCGTGTTCGGTCAGCACGGCAGCAACAACAGTGGTGTCTCCCAAATGACGGCCATCAACCCAGAGGGCGCGGAACAGGCAATCCACAAAGTCATCGAAGCGCTGGGGTTGGCGCAATTGAATGCCGGTGACGGCCCGCATCAACAGCAGGGTATTGATGGGAAAGTGCGGGTTGAACGTGAGCGGTACGTTGTAGCGACGTGCATAGCGCGCCAGGTCATCGAACATGTAGCGACCTTTGGCGGGCACGGTGATGGGAGAGGCGTTGCCCGTGGCCTTGAACACGCCGCCCAACAGCATGGGCTTATAAATCAGCTGCGTACCGGTTGAGGCGCACAGTGCGGGGAGCTGGGTGTAGGCCAGGTAGGTGGCGGGGCTGCCGAGGTCAAAGAAGAACTCCAGGGTTTTACTCATGGTCGATGCTCGCTGCTTATTATTGTGGGGCGTGCTTACCAGGGTTCATTCCAGGGGCGCAGGTCCAGTTCGAACGTCCAGGCGTCGCGTGGCTGGCTGTGCAGGTACCAATAGTTATCGGCGATATGCTCGGGGTTGAGGATGCCGTCATGGTCCTTGAGCGCGTATTTCTGCGGGAAATTGTCGCGAATGAAGTCGGTGTCGATGGCGCCGTCGACCACCACATGGGCAACGTGGATGTTTCTGGGCCCGAGTTCCCTGGCCATGCTTTGCGCGAGCGCCCGGATACCGTGTTTGGCGCCGGCGAAGGCGGCAAACCCTGCAGCGCCGCGCAATCCTGCGGTGGCACCCGTGAACAAAATGGTGCCTCGATTGCGCGTGACCATGCGTTTAGCGACTTCGCGGGCATTCAGGAAGCCGGAGAAGCAAGCCATCTCCCAGATCTTGAAATACTTGCGCGCGGTTTCTTCCAGGATGCTGCACGGCACGTTGGCGCCGATGTTGAACACGAAGGCTTCAATCGGACCCAGCTCGGTTTCGATCTGCTCGATCAGCGCAATGACGTCTTCTTCTTTACGTGCATCGCAGGCAAAGCCATGGGCTTCACCGCCTGCCGCGTGGATGCTGTCTACCAGCGGCTGCAATTTATCGGCGCTGCGGCGGGTGACACACGCCACGTAGCCTTCGCGGGCAAAGCGCTTGGCAATGGCGCCGCCCGTTGCATCACCGGCACCCACTACCAATACGATTTTCTTGTTGTGCGTCATGGGAACTCCCTTGGCTCAATGGTCGAGCAGGAGTCTAGTCGCAGCGCCGCAAAGGGCTGGTTTTATCGCTGGAATTTAATGAGAGCAGTCAGGGGATGACTGCTCGAGCGATTACTTGCAGATGACGATCATGCTTCGACTGGTGTAGCCGGCAGGGTTGAGGCCGAAGGGGTAGTCCCCAGGTTCCTCGGAATTGTCACCGGACTTTGCGATAACCCGATAGCCCTTGGCGCCGCAAGAGTTCGTTGCACTGGTGTAGCACTGGTCCCAGGAAGAAGACAGGCCGGAACAGTTGATATGCAGCCCTTTTTTGCCACGTTTCACTTCTGTTTTGGTGGTCGCGGCACAACCGGCAATCGCCATGACCATTAACAGTATCAAAATTCGCTTCATTCCTATCCTTAATAGCCGCCTCGCAATGCTAGAGGCTGGCTCTACTCGCTCTCGGGTGTAGCGTTCGCGCTGTCCTTGTCGAAATTCTCCATGAATGACATTCGTTTACGGCTTAAACATGGCCTAAATGAGCGCCAAATGCCAGAGCTACATTCAAACAGCCTTCAATCCGCTGGAACCAGCGGCTTTGACTCGCTGCGCATTGTCACGGTAGCGCCTACGGAGGCCAGGATGATGCACGTGATTGCCAGCCATTGCGCGAGTGACAGGTGTTCGTGCAGGAACAGCAGGCCGGAGAGGGCACCGAAAGCCGGTTCGATGCTCATCAGCGTGCCGAAGGTACGGGCGGGGAGGCGTGTCAGTGCGACCATTTCCAGGGTGTAGGGCAGGGCGGTGGACAGAATGGCGACACCGATGGCGACCGGGATCAGGGCGGGCGTCAGCAATGCGCTGCCCGCATGCACGATGCCGATAGGGGCAACAAACAAGGCGGCGATCATTACGCCGAGGGCGGCGGTCTGCACGCCGTTGTCATTACCGGCTTTCTGGCCATACAGAATGTAGAGCGCCCAGCAGACCCCGGCACCCAAGGCGTAGCCCGCACCCAGTAGATCGATACCGCTGCTCGCTTCTCCCATTGGGATAAGTAGGAGCAAGCCGATGATTGCCAGGGCAATCCACAGGAAATCGACCGCGCGCCGAGAGGCATAGATAGCCACGGCAAGCGGGCCGGTGAACTCCAGGGCCACCGCGATCCCCAGAGGTACGCTGCGCAAGGACATATAGAAGAGGAAGTTCATGCCGCCCAGGGCCATCCCATAAACGATGACGGTGCGCAGGGATTTGGCCGTCAACTTAGCACGCCATGGACGTAATAGAAGCAGCATGATCACGCTGGCAAAAATCAGGCGCAGTGCCGTGGTGCCTTGTGCGCCGACGATAGGAAACATGCTCTTGGCCAGCGAGGCGCCGGACTGGATGGAGGCCATGGCAATCAGCAGCAAGCCGACTGGGAACAATGTCGAGGCCAGGCTGCGGGGGGAGGTGGTCATTTGGGAGTGTTCGTCCGAAGTCATATTAAGAGATGCGTGGGCGCTATGATGCTTAACTGTTCGAGGTTGAGCAATATATTGCTCAATTATCCTTGGTAAGGGCTTATAACGGACGAATCTTGAGGTTTTCAGCTTCTTTGATAGAAAAACCAAATCAAGGGTTGACGGCAGATTTCATACGTCTATAATTCGCCCCACTTCCGGCGCAGTCGAAACGGAAAACTCCTTGGTAAACAATGAGTTATGTAGGTTTCGGCAGCAGGTTGCTTCAGTTCATCGAAGCCAAAAGGAAGTTGAAAAAGAGGTGTTGACAGCAGTGTGTAACGCTGTAGAATTCGCCTCCCGCTGACGAGAGATCGGAAGCGCAAGTGGTTGAAGTTGTTGAAGAAATCTTCGAAAGCTTCTGAAAATAATCACTTGACAGCAAATGAGGCTGCTGTAGAATGCGCGCCTCGGTTGAGACGAAAGATCTTAACCAGCCGCTCTTTAACAACTGAATCAAGCAATTCGTGTGGGTGCTTGTGGAGTCAGACTGATAGTCAACAAGATTATCAGCATCACAAGTTACTCCGCGAGAAATCAAAGATGTAACCAACGATTGCTGAGCCAAGTTTAGGGTTTCTTAAAAACCCAAAGATGTTTGAACTGAAGAGTTTGATCATGGCTCAGATTGAACGCTGGCGGCAGGCCTAACACATGCAAGTCGAGCGGTAGAGAGAAGCTTGCTTCTCTTGAGAGCGGCGGACGGGTGAGTAATGCCTAGGAATCTGCCTGGTGGTGGGGGATAACGTTCGGAAACGGACGCTAATACCGCATACGTCCTACGGGAGAAAGCAGGGGACCTTCGGGCCTTGCGCTATCAGATGAGCCTAGGTCGGATTAGCTAGTTGGTGAGGTAATGGCTCACCAAGGCGACGATCCGTAACTGGTCTGAGAGGATGATCAGTCACACTGGAACTGAGACACGGTCCAGACTCCTACGGGAGGCAGCAGTGGGGAATATTGGACAATGGGCGAAAGCCTGATCCAGCCATGCCGCGTGTGTGAAGAAGGTCTTCGGATTGTAAAGCACTTTAAGTTGGGAGGAAGGGTTGTAGATTAATACTCTGCAATTTTGACGTTACCGACAGAATAAGCACCGGCTAACTCTGTGCCAGCAGCCGCGGTAATACAGAGGGTGCAAGCGTTAATCGGAATTACTGGGCGTAAAGCGCGCGTAGGTGGTTTGTTAAGTTGGATGTGAAATCCCCGGGCTCAACCTGGGAACTGCATTCAAAACTGACTGACTAGAGTATGGTAGAGGGTGGTGGAATTTCCTGTGTAGCGGTGAAATGCGTAGATATAGGAAGGAACACCAGTGGCGAAGGCGACCACCTGGACTAATACTGACACTGAGGTGCGAAAGCGTGGGGAGCAAACAGGATTAGATACCCTGGTAGTCCACGCCGTAAACGATGTCAACTAGCCGTTGGAAGCCTTGAGCTTTTAGTGGCGCAGCTAACGCATTAAGTTGACCGCCTGGGGAGTACGGCCGCAAGGTTAAAACTCAAATGAATTGACGGGGGCCCGCACAAGCGGTGGAGCATGTGGTTTAATTCGAAGCAACGCGAAGAACCTTACCAGGCCTTGACATCCAATGAACTTTCTAGAGATAGATTGGTGCCTTCGGGAACATTGAGACAGGTGCTGCATGGCTGTCGTCAGCTCGTGTCGTGAGATGTTGGGTTAAGTCCCGTAACGAGCGCAACCCTTGTCCTTAGTTACCAGCACGTAATGGTGGGCACTCTAAGGAGACTGCCGGTGACAAACCGGAGGAAGGTGGGGATGACGTCAAGTCATCATGGCCCTTACGGCCTGGGCTACACACGTGCTACAATGGTCGGTACAGAGGGTTGCCAAGCCGCGAGGTGGAGCTAATCCCATAAAACCGATCGTAGTCCGGATCGCAGTCTGCAACTCGACTGCGTGAAGTCGGAATCGCTAGTAATCGCGAATCAGAATGTCGCGGTGAATACGTTCCCGGGCCTTGTACACACCGCCCGTCACACCATGGGAGTGGGTTGCACCAGAAGTAGCTAGTCTAACCTTCGGGAGGACGGTTACCACGGTGTGATTCATGACTGGGGTGAAGTCGTAACAAGGTAGCCGTAGGGGAACCTGCGGCTGGATCACCTCCTTAATCGACGACATCAGCTGCTCCATAAGTTCCCACACGAATTGCTTGATTCATTGAAGAAGACGATAAAGAAGCAGCCCGAAATTGGGTCTGTAGCTCAGTTGGTTAGAGCGCACCCCTGATAAGGGTGAGGTCGGCAGTTCGAATCTGCCCAGACCCACCAATTTTGTGTGGGAAACGCCTGTAGAAATACGGGGCCATAGCTCAGCTGGGAGAGCGCCTGCCTTGCACGCAGGAGGTCAACGGTTCGATCCCGTTTGGCTCCACCACTACTGCTTCTGAAGTTTGAAAGCTTAGAAATGAGCATTCCATCAAAATGATGGTGAATGTTGATTTCTAGTCTTTGATTAGATCGTTCTTTAAAAATTTGGGTATGTGATAGAAAGATAGACTGAACGTTACTTTCACTGGTAACGGATCAGGCTAAGGTAAAATTTGTGAGTTACTCAGTTTTGAGTATTATCGAATTTTCGGCGAATGTTGTCTTCACAGTATAACCAGATTGCTTGGGGTTATATGGTCAAGTGAAGAAGCGCATACGGTGGATGCCTTGGCAGTCAGAGGCGATGAAAGACGTGGTAGCCTGCGAAAAGCTTCGGGGAGTCGGCAAACAGACTTTGATCCGGAGATGTCTGAATGGGGGAACCCAGCCATCATAAGATGGTTATCTTACGCTGAATACATAGGCGTAAGAGGCGAACCAGGGGAACTGAAACATCTAAGTACCCTGAGGAAAAGAAATCAACCGAGATTCCCTTAGTAGTGGCGAGCGAACGGGGACTAGCCCTTAAGTGGCTTTGAGATTAGCGGAACGCTCTGGAAAGTGCGGCCATAGTGGGTGATAGCCCTGTACGCGAAAATCTCTTAGTCATGAAATCGAGTAGGACGGAGCACGAGAAACTTTGTCTGAATATGGGGGGACCATCCTCCAAGGCTAAATACTACTGACTGACCGATAGTGAACTAGTACCGTGAGGGAAAGGCGAAAAGAACCCCGGAGAGGGGAGTGAAATAGATCCTGAAACCGTATGCGTACAAGCAGTGGGAGCCCACTTTGTTGGGTGACTGCGTACCTTTTGTATAATGGGTCAGCGACTTATTTTCAGTGGCGAGCTTAACCGAATAGGGGAGGCGTAGCGAAAGCGAGTCTTAATAGGGCGTCTAGTCGCTGGGAATAGACCCGAAACCGGGCGATCTATCCATGGGCAGGTTGAAGGTTGGGTAACACTAACTGGAGGACCGAACCGACTACCGTTGAAAAGTTAGCGGATGACCTGTGGATCGGAGTGAAAGGCTAATCAAGCTCGGAGATAGCTGGTTCTCCTCGAAAGCTATTTAGGTAGCGCCTCATGTATCACTGTAGGGGGTAGAGCACTGTTTCGGCTAGGGGGTCATCCCGACTTACCAAACCGATGCAAACTCCGAATACCTACAAGTGCCGAGCATGGGAGACACACGGCGGGTGCTAACGTCCGTCGTGAAAAGGGAAACAACCCAGACCGTCAGCTAAGGTCCCAAAGTTATGGTTAAGTGGGAAACGATGTGGGAAGGCTTAGACAGCTAGGAGGTTGGCTTAGAAGCAGCCACCCTTTAAAGAAAGCGTAATAGCTCACTAGTCGAGTCGGCCTGCGCGGAAGATGTAACGGGGCTCAAACCATACACCGAAGCTACGGGTATCACGTAAGTGATGCGGTAGAGGAGCGTTCTGTAAGCCTGTGAAGGTGAGTTGAGAAGCTTGCTGGAGGTATCAGAAGTGCGAATGCTGACATGAGTAACGACAATGGGTGTGAAAAACACCCACGCCGAAAGACCAAGGTTTCCTGCGCAACGTTAATCGACGCAGGGTTAGTCGGTCCCTAAGGCGAGGCTGAAAAGCGTAGTCGATGGAAAACAGGTTAATATTCCTGTACTTCTGGTTATTGCGATGGAGGGACGGAGAAGGCTAGGCCAGCTTGGCGTTGGTTGTCCAAGTTTAAGGTGGTAGGCTGGAATCTTAGGTAAATCCGGGATTCTAAGGCCGAGAGCTGATGACGAGCTAACTTTTAGTTAGCGAAGTGGTTGATGCCATGCTTCCAAGAAAAGCTTCTAAGCTTCAGGTAACCAGGAACCGTACCCCAAACCGACACAGGTGGTTGGGTAGAGAATACCAAGGCGCTTGAGAGAACTCGGGTGAAGGAACTAGGCAAAATGGCACCGTAACTTCGGGAGAAGGTGCGCCGGTGAGGGTGAAGGACTTGCTCCGTAAGCTCATGCCGGTCGAAGATACCAGGCCGCTGCGACTGTTTATTAAAAACACAGCACTCTGCAAACACGAAAGTGGACGTATAGGGTGTGACGCCTGCCCGGTGCCGGAAGGTTAATTGATGGGGTTAGCTAACGCGAAGCTCTTGATCGAAGCCCCGGTAAACGGCGGCCGTAACTATAACGGTCCTAAGGTAGCGAAATTCCTTGTCGGGTAAGTTCCGACCTGCACGAATGGCGTAACGATGGCGGCGCTGTCTCCACCCGAGACTCAGTGAAATTGAAATCGCTGTGAAGATGCAGTGTATCCGCGGCTAGACGGAAAGACCCCGTGAACCTTTACTATAGCTTTGCACTGGACTTTGAATTTGCTTGTGTAGGATAGGTGGGAGGCTTTGAAGCGTGGACGCCAGTCTGCGTGGAGCCAACCTTGAAATACCACCCTGGCAACTTTGAGGTTCTAACTCAGGTCCGTTATCCGGATCGAGGACAGTGTATGGTGGGTAGTTTGACTGGGGCGGTCTCCTCCTAAAGAGTAACGGAGGAGTACGAAGGTGCGCTCAGACCGGTCGGAAATCGGTCGTAGAGTATAAAGGCAAAAGCGCGCTTGACTGCGAGACAGACACGTCGAGCAGGTACGAAAGTAGGTCTTAGTGATCCGGTGGTTCTGTATGGAAGGGCCATCGCTCAACGGATAAAAGGTACTCCGGGGATAACAGGCTGATACCGCCCAAGAGTTCATATCGACGGCGGTGTTTGGCACCTCGATGTCGGCTCATCACATCCTGGGGCTGAAGCCGGTCCCAAGGGTATGGCTGTTCGCCATTTAAAGTGGTACGCGAGCTGGGTTTAGAACGTCGTGAGACAGTTCGGTCCCTATCTGCCGTGGACGTTTGAGATTTGAGAGGGGCTGCTCCTAGTACGAGAGGACCGGAGTGGACGAACCTCTGGTGTTCCGGTTGTCACGCCAGTGGCATTGCCGGGTAGCTATGTTCGGAATAGATAACCGCTGAAAGCATCTAAGCGGGAAACTAGCCTCAAGATGAGATCTCACTGGAACCTTGAGTTCCCTGAAGGGCCGTCGAAGACTACGACGTTGATAGGTTGGGTGTGTAAGCGCTGTGAGGCGTTGAGCTAACCAATACTAATTGCCCGTGAGGCTTGACCATATAACACCCAAGCAATTTGACTACTCGAAAGAGCATCAGATTGCGGTGTGTGAAGACGATAGAACCGAAAGTTCGAATCTCACAAAACACCGAAAGCTGTCACATACCCAATTTGCTGAAGCGAGGCCTATGCCACGACTCAGTACCCGAATTTCTTGACGACCATAGAGCATTGGAACCACCTGATCCCATCCCGAACTCAGCAGTGAAACGATGCATCGCCGATGGTAGTGTGGGGTTTCCCCATGTGAGAGTAGGTCATCGTCAAGATTAAATTCCGAAACCCCATTTGCGAAAGCAGATGGGGTTTTGTTTTGGGCGGTCGAAAATCCAGCCACCATACATCAACCTCATAAACACCAAGCGTCCTCAGCGCAATTCCTCTCAAAAACGGCTCATTAGCATGCCGTTCGGGAATTCGATGCAAAGTGTTTCCGCATTTTTGGTATGGTGCAGCACATTTTCACAGGGATTGATCTTTTATCCGCAGGACGCGGCGTCGACCTTCTTCAACGAGATGCTGTAGAAATGCCTGAACCGATACCGATCAAAGATCACGAAAAAGAGAACCGCCTGGTCAACAAGCGCCTGCTCGCCTGTGCACTGTTGGTGATTGGCATCACCTGCGCGCTGGTAGGGCGCATGTACTTCCTGCAGGTCGTACAGTTTGACTACCACTCCACGATTTCCGAAAACAACCGTGTCCACGTGTTGCCGATCACCCCGACGCGTGGGTTGATCTACGACCGTAACGGCGTGGTACTGGCCGACAACCGCCCCAGCTACAACCTGACAATCACCCGTGAACGCACCACCGACCTCAAGGGCGAGCTGGACGCTATCGTCAGCCTGCTGCACCTGCCGGCCGAAGACCGCGCGGTCTTCGACAAAGCACTGAAGCAGGCACGCCATCCCTTCGTCCCTGTGACCTTGTTCTACGAACTGACCGAAGAGCAGATCGCGCTACTGGCCGTGAACGAGTTCCGCCTCCCTGGCGTAGACGTAGAACCGCAGTTCGTCCGCCATTACCCGTTGGGCGCTCACTTTGCGCACTCCATCGGTTACGTAGGCCGGATCAACGAGAAAGAATCCAAAGCTCTCGACTCCGTGGAGTACCGCGGCACGCAGTCCATCGGCAAGACCGGTATCGAGCGCTTTTACGAATCCGAGCTGCATGGCCACGTCGGCTATGAAGAAGTCGAGACCAATGCGCAGGGCCGCGTACTGCGCGTACTCAAGCACACCGACCCGATTCCCGGCAAAAACATCGTGCTGAGCCTTGACGTGCACCTCCAGGAAGCGGCGGAAGAAGCCTTGGGTGATCGCCGTGGCTCGGTGGTTGCACTGGACCCGCAAACCGGCGAAGTTCTCGCCATGGTCAGCAAGCCCAGTTTCGATCCGAACTTGTTTGTCACCGGTATCAGCTTCAAGGAATACGCTGCACTGCACGATTCTATCGACCGGCCGCTGTTCAACCGCGTGCTACGGGGTCTCTACGCGCCAGGCTCGACGATCAAACCGGAAGTCGCCATCGCCGGCCTGGACAGTGGCGTTGTCACTGCACAAACCCGCGTGTTCGATCCTGGCTACTACCAATTGCCGGACTTTGACCATAAATACCGCAACTGGAACCACAGCGGTGACGGCTGGGTAGACATGGACGCGGCCATCATGCGCTCCAATGACACCTACTTTTACGACCTGGCCCACAAGCTGGGCATCGATCGCCTGCACGACTATCTGGCTGAGTTCGGCCTGGGCCAGAAGGTCTCATTGGACATGTTCGAAGAGTCCGCCGGCCTGATGCCTTCCCAGGCCTGGAAGCGCGCCACGCGCCGGCAACCCTGGTTCCCGGGCGAAACCGTGATCCTCGGCATTGGTCAGGGCTACATGCAGGTCACGCCACTGCAACTGGCCCAGGCCACCGCACTGATTGCCAACAAAGGCGTGTGGAACCGACCGCACCTGGCCAAGACCATCAACGGCGTGCCGCCGGTGGATGAAAACCCGATGCCCAACGTGGTCCTCAAGGATCCACGTGATTGGGAACAGGTCAATCACGGCATGCAGTTGGTGATGCACGACCCACGCGGCATTGCACGTGCTGCCGCACAAGGCGCGCAATATCGCATTGCCGGCAAGAGTGGTACGGCGCAAGTGGTGGCGATCAAACAGGGCGAGCGTTACAACCGTGAGAAGACCCTCGAGCGCCATCGCGACAACGCCCTGTTCGTCGGCTTCGCGCCAGCGGAACACCCGAAGATCGTGATTTCGGTGATGATCGAAAACGGCGAGGCCGGCGGTCGCGTGGCGGGTCCGGTGGTTCGCCAGATCATGGACGCCTGGCTACTCGACCAGGAAGGCCACCTGAAACCGCAATATGCGACGCCGGCCAAAGCGCCCGGCGACCCCAAGGTTTGATTCAGGTCTTCCACTCATCCCACTGGTCTACGCCTTCGTAGGCCAGCCAAGGCACATCATGGGCCGTCCAGATGTGCGCGGTGGGCCTGACGCCCGGATCATCGTCCAGCGTCGCCACCCGTACAATGACGTGGGGCTGATGCCCACGCTCCGCCATCAGGTGTGAGCCGCAGCGCGAGCAGAAATGCCGAAGTTTGCCCGGCGACGATTCGAAGGACGCCAGCCACTCCTGGCCCTGTGTCCAGCGAAAGTGCTCACGCATCACGCCGGCTGTCGCCACAAATGCCGCCGCGTGCACCTTGCGGCAGCTGTCGCAATGGCAGTGGCTGATGGGCATATCCAGGCTGTCGAGTTGATAGTGCACGGCCTTGCAGAAGCAACTTCCATGGAGCTGTTGAGTCATCGTGATCACCTCAGGGGGAGGGGAACAATTTACCTTTCGCCGACACGCTGCGCATCACAGTCATACAAGCCATTGCCCTTATTCCTACATTGCTCTAAATTGCGAAGCGTTCTCATTCGTGCGCAATATCATTATGCCTTTGTCTGCTGGGCCTCATTTTTCCCACGAACCCATTGGCCAACTCTATGGTGACCACCACCGCTGGTTGGTCAGCTGGCTGCGTTCGCGCCTGGGTTGCTCCCATCAGGCGGCTGACCTGGCTCAAGACACCTTCATTCGTTTATTGCTGGCCGAACGCACGCAGCCGGTGGCCGCTGAGTTGAAGGAACCACGGCATTTCCTGGTGACAATTGCCAAGCGCGTCATGATCGACAGCTTTCGCCGCAAAGCCCTGGAGCAGGCTTATCTCCAAGCCATGGCCGAGCAGCCGCAGGCCTATGCCATCTCGCCGGAGGAGCGGCTGTTGGTCATCGAAACCCTGCAGCGTCTGGATGCCATGCTCAATGGTTTGGGGCGCAAGGCCAAACGTGCCTTCCTGCTTTCGCAGTTGCAGGGCATGCCTTACAAGGACATTGCTGAACAGCTACAGGTCTCGGTAAGTTCGGTGACCAAATACATCGCCAAAGCCACCGAGCATTGTCTGATCTTCGCCCTGGAGCATTGACGGTGACCCGTGACGCGCAGCGCCAAGCCCTCAGCGGGGCGGCCCACTGGGTCGCACGCCTGGCAGCCGACCCGGGCGACCCTGAGTTGCACGCGGCTTGGCTTGCCTGGCGAGATGAAAACCCGCTGAACCAATGGGCGTGGCAGCGCGTGGAACTCCTGCAAAGCCAACTCCAGAGTCTGCCCGGCACGATGGCCGTCAATGTGCTGGACGTCGCTGCCGACCAATCCCGGCGATTTGGCCGCCGCGCACTGCTCAAGAGTGTGGTGATCGGTGCCGGCGTGAGCGCCATCGGTTGGTCTGGCTATCGACAGGCGCCGCTGTGGATGGCTGATCAACGCACCACCACCGGCGAGCGCCACAGCCTGCGCCTGGACGATGGCACGCGGCTGTCCCTCAACACCGCCAGCGCCGTGGACATCCACTACACCGCCGAGCAACGCTTGCTGATTTTGCGTGCCGGCGAAATCCTCGTGGAAACCGCCCCCGACCCACGCCCTTTGCGAGTACGCAGCGCCCAAGGTGAAATGCGCGCGTTGGGCACGCGTTTTACCGTTCGCCAGTTCGATGACTTCACCGGCATGAGCGTATTGCAACACGCGGTGGCGGTCCGTCAGGTCATCGAACCGGCGGAAACCGTGATCACCGCCGGCCAGACTGTCACGTTCGATACCCGGCGCATGCTCTCCCTTCGGGCCAATGAACCTGGCGAAGGCGAATGGGCGCAGGGTCGGCTGATCGTCGACAACTGGCGCCTGGATCGCCTGCTGGCCGAATTGTCGCGCTACCGGTCGGGTTACCTGGGATGCGCGTCTGAAGTCGGCCATCTGACAGTCTCGGGGGCTTATTCACTGGACGATATCGACCTTGCCCTCAACGCCCTGACTCACGCGCTGCCGGTGCGTCTCAGTGCACGCACCCGTTATTGGACGACCGTCGTCCCGCGCGGCTGAAAATAATTATCAACAACTGTTGTCGATTGGCCGCACCTCGTTCGACTCCTCCTGCAAACCCCTTCATTCGCTTTAAACCATCAGGAGTCAACATGCGCGCAGGGCAAACCTCAGTCGCCACTCAGCCGCTTCGGTCATTTCGCAAAAAGCCTTTGCAGGTCGCGCTGTTTGGCGTGTCGTTGATGGTGCAAACCGGGCTGCTGGCCCCGCTGTTTGTGACAGGTTCCAGCGCAATGGCTGCCAGCCAACAGCAGGCTTTCGCCATTGCCCCTGGCCCGCTGGGCTCGGTATTGAGCCGATTTGCCAGTGATGCCGGCGTGGTGTTGTCCTTCGATTCGGGCCTGACCGCCGGCAAGCAAAGTGCCGGTCTGCAAGGTACTTACAGCATCGAACAAGGCTTTGCCCGACTGTTGGCGGGCAGCAACCTGGCGCTGTCCGTCAATAACGACGGCAGTTATGGCCTGGCGCCCCAAGCCAGCACGGGCACCCTGAGCCTTGGCGCCACCAGCATCAACGCTGAAGGGCTGGGGCTGACTACCGAAAACAGCGGTTCCTACACCACGGGTGCGGCCAGCACGGCGACGAAACTGCCGCTGTCCCTGCGTGAAACCCCGCAGTCGGTCAGTGTGGTCACCCGCCAACTGATGGACGATCAACACCTGTCGACCCTCAGCGAAGTGCTGAGCTTCACACCCGGCGTCAGCAGCAACCATCGAGACAGCGAGCGCTACTCCTTTTACTCCCGTGGGTTCGAGATCCAGAACTTCCAGTACGACGGTATTCCGTCCCAAGTCGCCAACGAATCCCAGCAGTACATCGGCCCGCTTTCCGACATGGTCATCTACGACCGCGTCGAGGTCGTGCGTGGTGCCACCGGCCTGATGAGCGGTGCAGGCACGCCGTCGGCCACCATCAACCTGGTGCGAAAGCGCCCGACCAAAGACTTCCAGGCGCACATCGCGGGAGAAGCAGGCGCCTGGGATCGCTATCGCTCCGAAGTCGACGTGTCCGGCCCATTGACCGAGACCGGTAATGTGCGCGGACGTTTTGTCGCGGCGTACCAGAAACAGAAATCCTTCGTGGACTGGTACAAGCAAGAGAAGCGTGTGATGTATGGCGCGCTGGATATCGACCTGAATGACTCCACGACCCTGCGCACCAGCCTGGATTACCAGAACAACGATGCCAATGGCACCAGCTACGGCCATATTCCGTTGTTCTACAACAATGGCCGCCAGACCGATTTCTCGCGCTCCTTCAACCCGGCGACACGTTCCAGCTACATGGACAACACCAGCTACACCTTCACCACCATGCTGGACCATAAACTGGAAAACGACTGGAGCCTGAAGACTGCCTACAGCCATCAGTATTCCTATCGCAAAGGGCAGGGCGCTTCCGCCAGTGGCAGCTACCCGGACCCGATCACCGGCCAGGGCGCCAAGGCGTTCATCTACCGTCTCGACAGCTACCAGACCCAGGACACCCTGGATGTATACGCCAATGGCCCCTTCCAGCTGGGTGGACGTGAGCATGAGTTGGTGGTCGGCGCGAGCACTTCGCACACTCACCTGAACTTCCCCAACTACAGCAGTACCCTGGCCGGGCCAGGACAATGACTACGGTGATGTGGACAACATCTTCACGTGGGACGGCCGGCAGTATGGACGCCGTTCCTACAATGAAGTTGGGGGGGCCGTTACCACCCTGCAACAGACCGGTGTGTATGGCGCGCTGCGTTTGAAACCGATGGACCCGCTGACCCTCATTCTCGGCACCCGCGTCAGTTGGTGGAAGCAGCTCGATGAGGTGACGGAATATGCTCCTTACTCGCAAAAGACCGACAAGACCAAGAAGACTGGCGTTGTGACGCCCTACGCGGGCATCATCTACGACCTGAACGACACCTATTCGGTCTACGCCAGCTACACCAGCATCTTCCTGCCGCAGACGTTCTACAAAACCGCCAGCGGCGGCTCGCTGGCGCCGTTGGAAGGTGACAACTACGAGATCGGGCTCAAGGGTGAATTCTTCGACGGTGCGTTGAATGCGAGCATCGCCCTGTTCGACATCGAGCAAAAAAACACCGCCGCCGACTCGGGTAACGACGCCAGTGGCAAAACGGTCTACAAGGCCATCGCCGGCACCACCACGCGCGGTGTCGAAACGGAGATTTCCGGTGAAGTGGCCGCCGGTTGGAACGTATTCGGCGGCTACACCTACCGCGAGTCGCACTCCAAGGACGGCGAGCGCGTGCAGGTCAACCAACCGCTCAACCTGTTCAAGCTGGGCACCACTTACCGCCTGCCGGGCGCCCTGAACCGTTTGACCGTGGGCGGCAATGTCACCTGGCAAAGCGAGATGTACGCCACCACCCAGATCAACTACACCGGGCCGTACTACAAGGCGGTCCAAGACCCCTTCGCCGTGGTGGGCCTGTTGGCCAACTACCAAGTGGACGAGCATTTGTCGGTGGGGCTGAACGTCAACAATCTATTCGACAAGAAGTATTACGACGGCATGGGCACGTTCAACTCGGGCTCCTACGGCGAGCCGCGTAACGCGATGGTCAATGCCAAGTGGACGTTCTGAAGTAAGTCGCAACACCAATGCGTGGCTGAAAGGTTGCGCATTGTTCGATGTCGCCTACTGTCAATGGAGGAGGTGACTTATGCACGTATTGGATCGAATCGAACGAAAAGTCCTGCTCAACGCTTCACGTAAACAGGTCTGGGAAGCCCTCACCGATGCCGAGCAATTCGGCCGTTGGTTCGGTATCGCACTCAAGGGTAAAACCTTCGTTGCCGGGCAAAGTATCGAGGCGCCGATCACTTATCCGGGCTACGAACATGTGATCTGGAAGGCCAGGATCGAACGTATCCTGCCGCAAACACTGTTTTCTTTCTGGTGGCATCCCTTCGCGGTAGAGGAGGGTGTCGACTACGACCAGGAAACCCCAACCTTGGTGGAGTTCACGATTGAGGATCGGGCGCCGGGCATTCTGCTGCGGGTGGTCGAATCCGGGTTCGATGCCGTGCCTGAGGCACGACGGCAGAAAGCCTTCAAAATGAATTCCCGTGGTTGGGACGAACAGATGGGCAACATCGAAAACTACCTGAGCCAGGCCCGCCAGGCTTGAGGGTAGCGGGCATCATCAGTGATGCCCGCCTTTCACCGGTCTCAGCCTTCGTGAGCGGTGGTGATCTCCAGGGTGTCGGTGTAAGTCACCACCACACTCTGCCCGACCTTGAGGTCTTTGAGGCCGGCGCGGATTTCCGGTTTCTCAACGTTCAACACCTTCGTCGCACCGGCTGGATTCTCCAGGGTGACCTGGTTTTTCTTCAGGTCGATATGGGTGATCTTCAGCTGCACCTGCACCTGACGGAAGGCCGCGCCGCCTGGGTTGGGGTTGTCGGCGGTGGCGCGGATCACGCCGGCTTTTTCGCTGGCGTCCGGAGCGCTCTTGTCCACGTCGGTGTCCAGCACGGCCGCGACCGAGTGGGTGGTCAACACCTTGACCTGGTCGCCGACCTTGAGGTTGCCCAGGTCCTTGGCGGCATCGGTGAGTTGCACATGCACCTCACGGCCCTCGGCACCCGCAAGCACGACTTGATGCTTGGCGGCATCTACCGCCAGCACTTTGGTGGTGACTTCATCGGCTTCAAGGGATTTGGACAGCGGGATATCGGCGGCATGGGCCACCAGGTTGCCGGCGGACAGTAGAGTGGCCAAGGCGATTGCCTGGCGAAGGGAACGAGATAACTTCATTGTCAGGACTTCCATGTGAGAGGAGCCCTGAGTCTAGTGGTGAGCCGGCGATGCGCAAATCTGCCGGCTCACGTTGTTGCCGTTCTGTTAGAAGTCCACGCTGGCCGACAGCTTGGCGACACGCGGATCGCCTTGGCTCAGGAAACCGCCCTGGGCCGATTCCCAGTACTTTTCGTTGGCGACGTTCTCCACGGTGGCGCCGAGGGTGACATCACGCTGGGCCACCTTGAAGTTGTAGCGCGCGCCGATATCGAAGCGGTTCCATGCGGGCAGGCTCAGGTTGTTCGCGGCGTCGGCGTACTGCCCACCGGTGCGCAACATGCGACCGTTGAGGGTTACACCTTGCAGGCCGGGCACATCCCAATCCACGCCGGCATTGAGCTGGAACGAAGGCACGCCGATGGCGCGGTTACCATCGTTGGCGCCGTTTTGCGTGTCCTTGAGTTCGGTCTTCATCACCGTCACACCGCCCAGCAGACGCAGGCCGCTGACCGGTTCGCCGAAGACGTTCAGTTCCACGCCTTTGTTGATTTGCAGGCCTTCGCGGACATAACGCGCTGTCGTTGCATCGATGACCTGAACGTAACCGGCCCCCGGTTGTTCGATACGGTAAACACCCAGTGTTGCCCCATAGGTGCCCATATCAACCTTGACGCCTGCTTCGATTTGCTTGGAGCGGGCCGGTGCAAAGGGTTGGCCGCCGCCAATCACCGTCCTGCCCCCGGAATTGACCGGCGACGTCGGGCCTTGGGCCAAACCTTCGATGCGGTTGGCATAGAAGGAGACATGCTCCCACGGCTTGAAGACCAGGCCGTAGACCGGCGTGGTGATCGACTCGTCATAGTTCGCCGTGCGGGTGCCGCTCATGTAGTTGTAGCCCTGCACCACGATCTGCTGGCGGCGTGCACCGACCGTCACTAGCAGGCGGTCATCGAAGAACCCCAGCGTGTCGGACACAGCCGTACTGCGCACGAAGGTCTTGGCGGTGATGGTCGGGTCGCTGAAGTCGGTGCCCGGTGTATTGCGTGGGTTGTTCAGGGCCGGTGGCGCACCGGTCACAGGGTTGTAGATATTGGTGAGGGTGCGTGGGCTGGCGAACACATAAGCGTTGCGCGCCTGGGTCCAGATGCCGGCCAAGCCGAAGTTGAGTCGATGGCTCACAGGGCCGGTCTGGAACTTGCCGTTCAGGCCGCCCATGACGCTGCTGTTGTCTTCTTCATGGGCGATGGTCGAACCGCTGGCGGTGGCATTGCCCAGGTTATCGGTCAGGGTCACCGACGAGTAGCGCCCCATTTCGCGGGTGTGCTTGGCGCCTGCCGCCGCATAGGCCGTCCAGTTGTCGTTCAAGTCATACTCTGCGCGCAGCATCCCCAGGGTGTCCTCAAGGTTGGTGCTGCTCCAGCTCGGCGCGTAGTTGGTGTCGGCCGACGGTGCATCCGGGACATGGGTGGCGGTGCCCAGGAAGACCGAGTTACGCCCGCCGTTGATGCGCTGCTTTTGGTACACAAAGTCACTCGACAAGCGCAACGCATCGCCACGGTAGTCCAGGCCGACGGCAAACAGCTTCGAGCGCTGGCTTTCATCATCGATACCGGTATCGCCTTCGCGCTGGGACAGGTTCACCCGTGCGCCAAAACGGTTGTCTTCACCGAAGCGCTGGCCAATATCCAAGTGTTCGCCCACCCGGCCATCACTGCTGATATCGGTGCTGAACCGACGCAACGGCACATCATCGGCACGCTTGGGTTGCAGGTTCACACCACCGCCGATCCCCGAGCCGCCGGGCGTCACGCCGTTGATGAAGGCATTGGGGCCCTTGAACACTTCCACGCGCTCCAGGGCGTCGGTGGAGATGATCTGGCGCGGCAGGATGCCGTACAAGCCGTTGAAGGAAATGTCGTCGCCATTCAGTGGCAGGCCTCGGATCATGAAGGTCTGCGCCTGGTTGGCAAACCCCGACGCCTGGCGCACGGACGAATCATTGAGCAGCACATCGCCGACGGTTTCGGCCTGCTGGTCGCGAATCAGTTTCTCGGTGTAGGAGGCCATGCTGAACGGCACGTCCATGATGTCCTGGTTGCCCAGCACACCCAATTGACCGCCGCGTGCCACTTGGCCACCCGCATATACAGGGGGCAGGGCGCTTGGCGCGGGGGCATCGGCGTTGATGTTGGTGGCGCCCAGTTCCAGCGTGTTGCCTTCCTGGCCGGTGTTCGCATCCTGCGGGGTGGCTGGGGTTGCAGCGTGAGCGCTGAGGCTCAGTGAGCAGCACAGGGCGAGCAGGGTTGGGCGCAATGGCACGGCGAATGGGGCGGGCATGGGCGATCCTGACGGCTAACCGTCATGTGTGAGGAAAAGGGCAACGGCGTTGCGCGTCCTCACTGCGCGGATACGACTCCGGTGCGAATGATAGTAATTATTATTAACGTCACGCAACAAATTTTTACTGACACGGTCTGCGCGCGTGGATGCCGAGTAGAATCACGCCCTGAAAGCGATTCCTGAGGTGCGGTACGGTGGATTTACAGCAGGGTTTTGTCCTGACCCGGCATTGGCGCGATACCCCGGCGGGCACGGAGGTCAGCTTCTGGCTGGCCACCGAACAGGGCCCGAGGTTTGTCCGCCTACCCGTGCAGACCTCGGTGATGTTCATCCCTGAGGCTCATCGCAAGCCGCTGGATTGGCTGCTCAAGGGCGAGCGCGATATCGACTTGCGCCCGTTGCAGCTGTGCGATTTCCATCACCGCCCCGTCCTCGGCCTGTACACCCGCCAGCACCGCCAGGCGATGGACGTGGAAAAACGCCTGCGTGCGGCGGGCGTCGACGTCTACGAAGGCGACGTGCGCCCGCCCGAACGCTACATGATGGAGCGTTTCATCACCGCCCCGGTGTGGTTCGGCGGCACGCCCGACGCCAACGGCGTACTGTGCGACGCACAGATGAAACCCGCGCCCGACTACCGTCCGCCGCTGAAACTGGTGTCCCTCGACATCGAGACCACCGCCCAGGGCGATCTCTATTCCATCGCCCTCGAAGGCTGCGGCGAGCGCCAGGTGTACATGCTTGGCCCGCCGAACAAAACCGACGCCGTGGACTTCAAGCTCGACTATTGCGACACCCGTGCCCAACTGCTCGAACGCCTCAACCAGTGGCTGGCGCTGCACGACCCCGATGCGATCATCGGCTGGAACGTGGTGCAGTTCGACCTGCGCGTGCTGCACGAACATGCCCAGCGCCTCAATGTGCCGCTCATGCTCGGCCGGGGCGAAGAACCGATGGCCTGGCGCGAACACGGCAGCCGCAATCATTACTTTGCCGCCGCAGCGGGGCGCTTGATCATTGATGGCATCGAAGCCCTGCGTTCGGCCACCTGGAGCTTCGAATCCTTCAGCCTGGAGAACGTCGCGCAAACCCTGCTGGGCGAAGGCAAGGACATTTCCACGCCGTACCAGCGCATGGACGAGATCAACCGCATGTTCGCCGAGGACAAGCCCGCCCTGGCGCGCTACAACCTCAAGGACTGCGAGCTGGTCACGCGGATTTTCGAGAAGACCGAACTGCTCAAGTTCCTGCTGGAGCGCGCTAGCGTCACCGGCTTGCCGGCCGACCGCAACGGCGGCTCCGTCGCCGCGTTCACCCATTTGTACATGCCGTTGATGCATCGCCAGGGCTTCGTCGCGCCGAACCTGGGCGACAAACCGCCCCAGGCCAGCCCCGGCGGATTTGTCATGGACTCACGCCCTGGGCTTTACGAATCGGTGTTGGTGCTCGACTACAAAAGCCTCTACCCGTCGATCATCCGCAGTTTCCTGATCGACCCGGTGGGTCTCATCGAAGGCCTCAAGTACCCCGACGACAGTGACTCGGTAGAAGGCTTTCGCGGCGCACGGTTTTCCCGCACCCGGCATTGTCTGCCGTCCATTGTCGAGCGGGTTTCCGAAGGCCGCGAGGAGGCCAAGCGCGAACACAACGCGCCGCTGTCCCAGGCCCTGAAAATCATCATGAACGCCTTCTACGGCGTACTCGGCTCCAGCGGCTGCCGCTTCTTCGATACACGCTTGGCCTCGTCGATCACGATGCGTGGCCACCAGATCATGCGCCAGACCCGCGAACTGGTCGAAGCCCAAGGTTATGAGGTGATCTACGGCGACACCGACTCCACCTTCGTGTGGCTCGGCAGCGCGCATTCCCAGGAGGACGCCAGCCGTATCGGCAGGGCCTTGGTGCAGCACGTCAACGATTGGTGGCGCGAGCACCTGCTCACCGCGTTCGGCCTGCAAAGCGCCCTGGAGTTGCAGTACGAAACCCACTTCACGCGGTTCCTCATGCCGACCATCCGTGGCGCGGAGGAGGGCAGCAAGAAACGCTATGCCGGTCTGGTGGTGCGCAGCGATGGCAGCGAAGACATGGTCTACAAAGGCCTGGAAACCGTGCGCAGCGACTGGTCGCCCCTGGCCCGTCGATTCCAGCAGGAACTCTACCAGCGCATCTTCCATCGCCAGCCCCACCAGGACTACATCCGCGACTACGTACGCCGTACCCTCAGTGGCGAATTCGATGAATTGCTGATCTACCGCAAGCGCCTGCGCCGCCGGCTGGACGACTACGAGCGCAACGTGCCACCCCATGTGCGCGCCGCGCGTCTGGCCGATGAGTACAACGACCGCCTGAACCGCCCGCGCCAGTACCAGCGCGGTGGCTGGATCAGCTACGTGATCAGCGTCAACGGCCCGGAACCGCTGGAAGTGCGGCAAGCGCCCATCGATTACGACCACTACGTCACCCGGCAATTACAGCCGGTGGCGGATGCGATCCTGCCGTTCGTGAATGACGATTTCAGCACCCTGGTGGGCGGTCAGATGGGCCTGTTTTAAAACGCTTGATTCGTCAGGGTGGCAGCCTGCACTCTCTGTCTCTGATGACCACCCAGACGGCGCTGCCACCATGACCCTGATCACTCTGACCGGCACCACGGTCGAACTCCTGCCCCTGCAAAGGGAACACAAGGCTGCCTTGCTCGACGCCGCCGCCGATGGCGAATTGTGGAACCTGAAGGTCACCAACGTACCCGGCCCGGGCACGGTTGATCAGTACATCGACACTGCCCTGGCGGGGCGTGATGCCGGTAGCGTGATCCCGTTCACCTTGGTGCGTCGTGAAGACGGCCAAGTGGTCGGCAGTACGCGGTTCTGGAAGGTCGACCGGGTCAATCGCAAGTTGGAAATCGGCCATACCTGGCTGGCGCTGTCCACGCAGAAAAGCGCGATAAACACCGAAGCCAAGCTGCTGTTGCTGACCTACGCGTTCGAAGTGCTCGACTGCGTGCGCGTGCAATTCACCACCGATGAACTCAACGAAAAGTCCCGCGCCGCGATCCTGCGCCTCGGCGCCGTGCAGGAAGGCATCGTGCGCCACGAACGCATCATGCCCGACGGACGCAAGCGCAACTCGGTGCGCTTCAGCATCATCGATTCGGAATGGCCGCAGGTGAAGGCGAACTTGCAGGCCAAACTGCACCGTTAGGAGGAAAAGCCCATGTACACGCTGTATGGCATCGACGAATCCGGCTCCTGCATGATCGAAATCGCCCTGCAACGCTGTGCAGTGCCGTGGCGACGGGTGGACGCGGCCTCCTGGGCGGAGGGTGAGGGCAGTGATGAACTGGCCCGGATCAACCCGCTCAAGCAGGTGCCCACCCTGGTCACCGCCGATGGCCAGGTGCTGACGGAAAGTGCCGCGATCCTGATCCACCTCGGCCTGGAATACCCCGCTTCGGACCTGCTGGCCGGCAACCGCGCGCAGATCATTCGCGGCCTGGTGTACATCGCGGCCAATTGCTATTCGGCCATCGGCATCATCGACTACCCGCAACGCTGGCTCGGCAACGTCAACGAAACCGTGCAGGCGCAACTGGTGACGGGCACCCGACGTTACCTGCACCAGGCCTGGGTGGTGTTCGCTGATCAATTCGACGAGCAATTGTTTGCGCCCAACGGCGTGCCGAACGCATTGGGCCTCATGGCGGCAGCGGTGTCGCGCTGGGATGAAGCGCGAGAGGCATTGAACGGTCTGGCGCCGAGCTTTGCCCAGAGCCTGGCGCAGGTGGATGCCGACCCCATCGTCGCCCCCGTATTTGCGCGGCATTGGCCCGAATGGAAGGTCTCATGATGTTTCCGAAATCAGTGGAAACAATGACACTTGAGCCTACCAAACCCTTGCGTAGCGGGCGTCCTGTCCTACGCTTTCTTAAAGTGGTGTAGGAATCATCCTTGAATTTGACTGTCGCAGACATGAAACTCAAGAACCCTGCATGGAATACAAAGGAGGTGCGCATGCTCATCCGGTCGCTGACCCTGGCTACCTTGATGGCTTTTACGGGGCCGCTGTTGGCTGCTGATGATATCAACCCGCTCAAGCAAGACTTGGGCAAGGCCCGGCCGCTGGTGGTGGTGGAGCTTGATTCCGGCAACAACACCTTGGCGACCCTCAAGAAACAGTTGGACGAGCCTGCAACCAAGCAGTCCTTTGAAGAACGCAACATGGTGTTCTACACCGTGAAGTTCGGCAGTATCGGCGCCGAAGGCGAGAAGTTCGCCAAGGACCCCAAGGACAATAAAAAGCTCACGCCTCCGGAAACGAATGCACTGATCCGTGCCCTCAAGCTGGGTGCCGGCAGTGGCACCAAAGTGATCCTGGTGGGCAAGGACGGCGAGAAGAAAGTCGAGAAAACCGTACCGCCGGATACCCTCGACCTGAAGGAATTCTTCAGCGCCATCGACCAGATGCCGATGGCCGAGAAAGAAACCGCCGCTCCCGCCGAGCCTGAACCGGCAGCCACTGCTCCGGCGGCGAAACCCGGCGCCAAGGCCGGCAAACCCGCCAAGCACGCAGCCCCGCAACCGCTGGACGATTGACCCCCGCCAGGAGCCGGCCAGCCGGCTCCTGCAGCAGAAACTTGCAGCATCGACGCAACGAAGAATATGATAACCGTTATCATTTACGCCTCATTCTTCGCGCGCGCCTTCCATGTCTTCGACTCCTGCGGTAAGCCCCACTGATCTGGCCACCCTGTACCGCCAACAACATCGCTGGTTGCAGCAATGGCTGTGGCGTCGCTTGAACTGCCCCCAGAGTGCCGCCGATCTGGCTCAGGACACCTTTCTGCGGCTGCTTGCAAAAAACCAGCCGGTTGAAATTCTGGCGCCGCGCAGTTTCCTGGCGAAGGTGGCGCAGAGTGTGCTGTCCAATCATTTCCGTCGGCAAAAGCTGGAAAAAGCCTACCTGCAAGCCCTGGCCCTGTTGCCGGAAGAGTCTGTGCCCAGCGCCGAAACCCATTGGATTCTGCTGGAAACCCTGATGGCCCTCGATGAAGTGCTCAGCCGCCTGGCCTTGCCGGTGCGCCAAGCATTCCTGTGGTCGCAGCTTGATGGTCTCAGTCACGGCGAGATTGCCGAGCGCCTCGGCGCCAGCGTTACCACGGTCAAGCGCTACATCGTCAAGGCGGGTGCGCAGTGCATCCTGCTGGACAGCCAACGTTGATGAATCCATCGCCGTTATCCCTCGAAGCCGCCGAGCAGGCGATGCACTGGCAACTGGAATTACAGGCGCCGGACGTCACTGAACAGACCCGCGCCGATTGGCAGCGCTGGCGCGAGCAGGACCCGGCCCATGAACTGGCCTGGCAGCATTCACAGCGGTTTCTCCAACGCATGCAAGACGTGCGCGCGCCGGCTTATCAGGCCTTGGCTCGCGCAACGTTGCTGCCGGCAATGTCCCGTCGTCGAGTGATCAAGCACCTTGCCGTGCTGCTGGCGGCGGGCACTACTGCCTGGAGCGTCAAGGACACGGCGTTGGTGCAGCACTGGACCAGCGACTACAGCACCACCGTCGGCGAGCAGTGGCGCATCGGCCTGGCGGATAACACCCAGGTGCAGCTCAACACCGACACCGCCATCGATGTGAAATACACCGCGCACGCACGGAAAATCCAGGTGCTGCGCGGTGAAATCCTGGTGGACCCCAACCTCACCGACGCCCGTCCGCTGTGGGTGCAGACCGCCGAGGGCCTGACCCGTGCCGTCAGCGGTCGCTTCAGCGTGCGCCAGCGTGATGGCTTTACGCAGTTGGGGGCCGACCAGGGCGCACTGTCGGTGCAGATCCCGTCACGCAGCCTGGTGCTGCAAGCGAATGAGCTGGTCAGCTTTGATGCCCACACCTTGCTCGCCCGTCGTCCGCAACGGAATGGCGAGCTGGCCTGGAGCCGGGGCATGATCGTCGCCGAAGGCATGCGGTTGGAGGACTTCCTCGACGAGTTGAGCCGCTACCGGCGCGGGCGCCTGACCTGTGACCCGGCCGTGCGAGGCTTGCGTGTGTCCGGCACTTATCCGCTGTCCGACACCGACCGCATCCTTGCAGCGTTGGGGCAGACCTTGAAGCTGGACGTGCAGCATTTCACACGCTTCTGGGTCACCCTCAACCCCCGCCTGAACCGGGTTTGAATTTAGTTCGCGCCAGGGTGGTCCGTTTGCGTTTCTCACGAGACTTATATCCCCAGACACTACCTTCACTGGGGAATTGGGCATGCAGCCACGTACACCACATCGCAGAACGTTGAAAACCTCTCTGGCCCTGGCCGTCATGCAAGGCATCGCCAGCGTGACGGTCGCCACGCCATTGTTGCTGGCGTCGACCTGGGTTCAAGCGGCACCGGACCTGGATTTCGATATTGCGGCCGGCTCGTTGGCCGGGGCGCTCAATCAGTTCGGTCAGGCCAGCCAGATCCTGTTGTCGTACCCGGCGGCGCTCACGGTAGGCAAGACCAGCCCCGGCCTGCAAGGCCGGCATGACCTGGACACTGGCCTGGCGATCCTGCTCAGCACCAGCGATCTGCAAGCGGTGCATGGCAGCGCAAACCACTATTCACTGGAGCCACGCCCGGCGGGTGGCGCGCTGCAACTGGGCACCGTATCGATCTCGGGCAAGGCACCGGGCTCGACCACCGAAGGCACCGGTTCCTATACCACGCAGTCTTCCAGCAGCTCGACGCGCCTGAATCTGACGCCTCGGGAAACCCCGCAGTCGCTCACCGTAATGACCCGCCAGCGCCTTGATGATCAGCGCCTCACCAACCTCAGTGACACCCTCGATGCCACTCCCGGCATCATTGTGTTGCGCGATGGCCTGGGCTCGGAGAGTGACGGTTATTTCTCGCGTGGCTTCCAGATCCAGAACTTCGAAATCGATGGTGTGCCCACCGCCACGCGCATGGACAATTACACCCAAAGCATGGCCATGTACGACCGCGTCGAGATCGTGCGCGGCGCCACTGGCCTGATCAGCGGCATGGGCAATCCGGCGGCCACCATCAACCTGATCCGCAAACGCCCGACGGCCGAGGCTCGCGCCAGCGTCACGGCTGAAGGGGGTACCTGGGACCGTTATGGCACGGGCCTGGACGTCTCCGGCCCGCTGACCGAAACCGGCAATGTGCGCGGCCGGCTGGTCGCGGACTACAAGACCGAACACGCCTGGATCGACCGCTACAAGCAGGAAACCCAACTGCTCTATGGCATCACCGAATTCGACCTGAGCGAAGCCACGCTGCTGACCCTGGGCTTCAGCTACCTGCGCACCGACGTCGATTCGCCAGCACGTTCCGGTTTGCCCACACGGTTTACCGACGGTTCGCGCACTAACCTTAAACGTTCGCTGAACACCGCTCCGGCCTGGTCCTACAACGATCATGAGCAGACCAGCTTCTTCACGTCTATCGAACATAAGTTCGACAGCGGCTGGAGCGCCAAGGCCGAATTCACCCACACCGAAAACCAGTTCGACGAAGTCTTCAACTACGTCAACGGGTCCCTCAACCCGGATGGCAGCGGCACCACCCAATTACCGGTGCGTTTCTCCGGTACACCGCGCCAGGACAACCTCGACCTTTACGCCACCGGCCCCTTCGACCTGCTCGGCCGTGAGCACGAGCTGATCGCGGGTGTCACCTTGTCAAAATACAAGGAAAGCGTGCCGAGTTACGGCGGATGGCATTACGACTATTCCAGCTCGCCTGCCGGTGCCATCGACAACCTGCTCAACTGGGACGGCCAGTCAGCCAAGCCCGTGTTTAATGTCACCGGTAAATCCTCGGTGGATGAGAGCCAATACGCCGCCTACCTGAGCACACGGCTGCGGGTCACCGATGACCTGAGCGTGATCCTCGGCAGCCGCGTGATCGACTGGAAGCGCGAAACCGAAGACCGCCCTTACGGCGGCTCGGCGACACGCTCCGACGAATCGGAAACCGGCGTCTATATTCCTTACGCTGGCGTGGTGTATGACCTCACCGACAATTGGTCGGCCTATGCCAGCTACACCAAAATCTTCAACCCTCAGGCCAGTTGGGTACGCGACATCAATAACAAGGCGCTGCCGCCGATGGAGGGCAAAGGGTATGAAGTCGGCCTCAAAGGCAGCTTCTTCGACGAGAAGCTGAACACCAGCCTGGCATTGTTCAAGCTGGAGCAGGACAACCTGGCCATCTGGATCGACACCCCGGGCGGCAACACCTATCGCAACGAGCAGGGCACCACCACCGAAGGCGTGGAGCTGGAACTCAACGGCGAACTCGCTGACGGCTGGCAGGCCTCCGCCGGCTATGCCTATGCGGTCAGCACCGATGCCGACGACAAACGCATCGTCACCACCTTGCCGCGCCAGAGCCTGAAAACCTTTACCTCCTTCCGTTTGCCTGGCGCGTTCAACAAACTGACCGTGGGCGGCGGGGTGAACTGGCAGAGCAAGGTCGGGGAAGACCTGCACACCTTCAGCCAGGGCAGCTACGCCATCACTCACCTGCTGGTGCGCTACGACGTGACACCCAAACTGAGCGCCTCGCTGAACCTCAACAACCTGTTCGACCGTGAATACCTGAGCTACGCCGGCAACCACGGCATGTACGGGCCGCCGCGTAACCTGATGACCAGCGTCAAATACGACTTCTGACGTAGCGATTGAACGGCGCCCTCAAGGCGCCGTTTTTGCGACAGGCGTCTTGCGCACCGGAAACGGAAAGTAGAAAAAACGCAAAAACGCCACCCGCTTGATCACTTCCCCGATCAACAAAGGCACCACCACGGCCACCCCAAAACCCACGCAGGCCGCGACAAGCGCGTGCAGCCCCAGGCGCTCCAGCAGGTCAACGGTCTTATGCTGGATCTCGCCGTGGAAGATCAGCAGGATCAAGGTGTTCTGGCCAATGTAGGTCATCGCCCGTGTGATGACGGTCGATACCATCAGTACCCGCGCCAGCGACCAGCACGCATACACGCCGAGCACCGCGAGCAGGCTGGTCCACAGCCAGTGGTCGTAGCGGCGCTGCGCCAGGTCCATGGTGGCGTGGCTGTAGAGGAACACGGCGGCGAACAACGCCACCGACATCAGCAGCCCCAGCCACGATCCCTCATGTCGACGCAGCCAGTCGCGCAGCAGGTAGCCGCAGATGAAGTAGGTGCTGCTGATCAGGGTGATTTCCAGGCCGAAGGGCAGGCCGGGCAACGTCCAGGTCTGCCCGCCGACGCTCACCGGGATTTGCCAGAACCACGGCAGTACCCAGATGCCGATCAACAGCTGTACCGCCATCAGCAGGCAGCTCAGCGGCAGTGACAGCTTCAGGCGCTGGATCAGCCGCAGCATCACCCAGCTGAACAGGATCGCCACCCAGAAGTGCGGCAGAAACCACAGCGCCTGCCACGGGATGGTATCCACCGAGGCATACAGCACGCCGCCGATGTCCGGCAGCAGCGGTTGGCCGCGCAGCACGTCGCGGACGATTACATACACCAGCATGGTGAAGAAAAACGGCTTGAGCAGGCCATCGGCCTTGCGCACGGCCATCTCCACAAACGGCTGCTCGGGCTTGAAAAAAACGCCGGAGAGGAAAAAGAACAACGGCAAGATGAACGAGGCGATGATCGGGTACTGCAGCTCCAGCGAGTTCGCCACGAACCAACTGTGACCGTACACGATCATCAGGATGCCGATGCCCTTGGCAATGTCCATTTGAATCCAACGATGTTTCATCCGCCTATCCCCGATCGATCATTCATGCCTTGCGCCACGGCTTGAGCCACAGCCCCATCCCCAGCAACACCACGGCGCCGGCCAGGGTGCTCAGCCCCAGTTGCAGCCACACGCCTTCAATCCGAAACAGCGCCAACGCCGCGACGCCCATCAGCACGGCACTGAGCAGCCAGCTCCGCGCCCAGGGCAGGGCGCCGAGCAAGGCCTGGCGTTGCATCAGCAGCAGCGCGGTGCAGATCACCCCGGCCAATGCCGCCAAAGGAATCCCCGCCAGGCCGAACACAAACGGCAGCACGCCGAGCAGCAATACGTTGACCAGGCTGCCGAGCAATTCGCAGCGCAGTGGCTGGCGCGTGTCCCCGGCCGCGTAGGCATACCGCGCGAGCAAAGCGTTCCAGGCGCCGAATACCAACGGCACGGCAAACCAGGCCAGCAGCAGCGGCAACGGCGAGTCCAGCGATTGCTTGGGCAGCAGCAACGCCACCAGGCTCGGGGCGGCCGCCACCAGGCCGACGCCGGCGGGCAGGGTCAGTACGCTGGCGGTTTCCAGGCCGCGCTTGAGCAGGGCCAGGCGTTCATCGCCCTGACGGCGGCTCATCATGCCCAGCAGCACTTGGTTGAGGCTCATCAGCGCAATCAGCGGCAGGTTCATCAGCTTGCGCGCCAGGTTGACCCAGGTCACTGCGCCTTCACCCAGCAGCGACGCCACCAGCCGTTCGATCAGGGCCAGGCCCTGGCTGGCGCCGTTGCTCAACAACAATGGACCGATGCGCTGGCCCAACTCCCGCAGTGGCGCCCACGAAAACTGCCAGCGCCACGGCCGCCAGCCCTGGTGCCACATCGATGGCAGCAGCGCCAACGGCATCAACAGGCTGCCGGGCCAGGCAGGCCAGGGCCAGCGAGTGCGGTTGGGTCGCGGTGCCAGCGAGGGCCAGGTAAGTTACCGGCGGCAGGTTGAACAACAACGAACCCAGGCCGGCCAGCACAAACCGTTCGCTGGCCTGCAACGGGATGCTGAACAGCGCGTGCAGCATCAGCCCCGGCATGCACCAGGCCACGATCTGCAAGTTGCTGCTGGCGAGCGACGTAGCACTCGCCGCCAAGCCCGGGCCGAGCAGTTGCACCAGCCACGGCGCCAACAGCGTCAGCAACAGGCTGGTGACCAGCGCGATCAGCAACAGCGCCGGGAACAACACGGCCAGCCAGCCCAGTCGCTCGTGGTCCTTGCGCGCCAGGTACAGCGGCAGCGCGGCCGCACTCAGCACGCCGCCGGCGAGTGACATGCGCAGCGCTTCCGGCAAAAACAGCGCAATCAGGAACGCATCACTGCGCTCGCCCGCGCCCCAGGCCGCCACCAGCAACCATTCGCGGGCAAAGCCCAGGCACAGGCCCAGCAGTGTCGCCAGCGTCAGCCAGACGGCGGAGCCCAGCATCAGGGCTTCGCGCCATCAAGCACGGGTTTGCGAAAGACCACCGGTTTCACCTGCGGCAGGCGTGCCGGAAATAGCCGGCGTGCCTCCAGTACGTTGATGCCGACCATCAGCCAGAACAGCGCGACCATCACCACGGCGAAGCTGAAGTAGTGGTCGAACAGGCCGCTGACCAGCGCCGAGAGAATCCCGGCCGTGGTGCCCAGCCACAGCGCATTGTCCTTGGTCAGACGGATCGGGCCGTTTTCCGGGCGCGCTTCACGCCACCAGCGCACGGTCACTGCGATAAAGAACAGCATGCCGATGATGCCGGTTTTGTAGATGTAGTTCAGCCACAGGTTGGAGATGCCCAGCAAGTGGGTGTCAGGCACCGGTGGGTCGACCTTGAAGCCGATGCCGAACGGGTACGACGCCACCGCCTGCGGGAACATGCGGTATTCGTCGAAACGTACTTCGGTACTGGCGTTGCTCGAAGAGAAGATCGTCGCCAAGCGTTCCTGCAACGGTGGGTAGGCCATCACCAGCACGACGGTCAACACCGCGCCGATCATCAGCAGACGCCCGGTGTAGGGCACCCGGCGCGTGGCCATCCATAGCAGCACCAACGCCAGGCTGACCATCGCCCCCCGGCTACTCGCCAGCAGCAAGGCCGCCGCGCCCAGGCACGCCACGCCCAGGCCCAATGCACGTTTCCAGCCTTGTTCGGTCATGCCGAAACAGAAGGCCAGGGGCAGCAACAGCGCCATGATCCCGCCGATGGCATTCGGGTGCATCCACGGCGAGCCCATGCGCGAAGCCATAGCCTCCAGGCCGAATTTCAGCATGTCGAAGTTGCCGTAGTTGAACAGCGCCAGCACCGGCGCGATGCCGGCCCCGGAGCGCGTGCGCACGAACACCGCGATCGACAGCACCAGCATCGCCAGGCTGCCCAGCAGCAGGGCGATCACCAGGGACTCGCGGTGCTTGTGGTCCACCAGCAACTTGGCGCAGAGGAACACCCCCGACAAGTTCAGCAACCAACGCAACCAGTTGGCCACGCCGCTGCTGTCGGCGTGGATGGTGACCTGGCCGACAATAAAGGGAAACACACTGAACAGCATCAGCCACAACAGCATCTGGTCGGTCGGGCGCCGGGTGAGGCTCGGCGTATCCGGCAGGCGCACCAGGAAGCTGTTCCACAGTACGGCGCCCCAGGTCATCGCCAAAATGGCTTCGCTGACGGTACTGCGAATGCCCAGGTTGATCGTGGAATACGGCATGAACGTCGCCACCAGGGCAAAGAGCAGGAGGCCCCAGAATGGAAAGCGCAGGATGGTCACCGCCCCGGCCAGGCCGATCACGGCGAGGAACGCCTTGGCCGGCGACAACAACAGGGCAACGGCGCCAAACAACAGGCCGAAGAGGATGGCGACGAGGCTGGGCAGGGTCATTCTCACTTCAGTTCCTCGATCAATTCGGCCAGGCGTCGGCGATAGGCGTGATGGTTGAAGCGTTGCGCCCATTGCCGGTGTTGCTCGGGGGATGCTTCTTCAGTGCGTTCGCCGAGGCTGAGCATCAGTTGCGTCAACGCCGGGCCGTCGGTGGGCGAAAAACGCGGCGCCGAGGGCGGCGTGATTTCATCCAGCGAGGTGCCGCTGGCCACCGCCACCGGGGTGCCGACGCTCAAGGCTTCGATCACCGGCAGGCCAAAACCTTCGGCATAGGAAGGCTGCCACAGGCGCGAGGCGTGGCGGTACAGCGCGTGCAATTCGGCGTCCGACACGCCACTGAGTGCGCGTATCCCCGGCAGGGTACGCTGGGCCTCGGGCAAATGCTCAAGACTGCCCACCAGCACCAACTCCGGCACGGCGGGGGATTGCTGTCGTGCCCGCTGCCAGGCGTCGACCAGGAACGGCACGTTCTTGCGCAGCTCACGCGTGCCCACCAGCAACCAAAAGCGCTCGGGCAATTGGCGAGCGCTGAGGTCCGCCGCCAGGTCGGTAAAGCCATCGACCTGGTTGGGCAGTACGCGAATCTTGCCGGCCGCCTTGGGAAACAACCGCGCGGTTTCATCGGCGCTGTATTGCGACGGCGTCCACACCCGGTCGGCGCTGTGCACCGCGTAGGCAATCGACAGGCGATCGCTGGTCTTGTAGATCAGCGCCTTCAGGCGGTTGGCGTGGTAGTTGTTCAGCGTGATCTGAAACAGGTCATGCAACAGCACCACCGTGCGCAGCCCCTTCGGCTTGGGCGGCAAAGGCAGGCCCATGTTGAAGGTGCTGATGTACAGGTCGATCTGCTGTTCACGCAACGCACGCGGCAGAAAACCGGCCTCGAACCGCAGGCGATTCTGCGGCTGGTGCATCGCGGTCTTGGCGCAGCCCCAGGCCGGGCAATGGGCCTGCAAACGGGTTTCATCGCCCAGAGGCGCCACGGTAAACCGCTCAAGCTCGATGCCTGGCAGACCGTGCAGGGCGCTTTCCAGCGCGTACACCTGGCGGCTGATGCCCGATTGCGGCGAGGTGCCGACGGTGCGGTAATCCAGGCCTACACGCATGCGGGCTCCTTGTGAGTCAGGGGCGACAGGCTGGCGTACACCTTTTCCAACTGGCTGGCGGCGACGCCCCAGTCATGGGCGCGGCGCACATAGGCCCGGCCGGCTTCGCCCATGGGCGCGGCGGCGTCGGGAAATTGCAGCAGGCGCACCACGGCGTCGGCCAGGCTTGCGGCGGTCTGCCCGCCGAGGTAATCCAGGCCTTCGACCAGGTCCAACCCCGACACGCCTTGCTCGGTACTCGCCAACGGCAAGCCAGCGGCCAGGGCTTCCAGCACCTTGAGCTTGGAACCGCCGCCGTGACGCAACGGCGCCAGAAACACCGAACAGCTCGACTGCAATTTCAGCAGGTTGGGCACAAAACCCTGCCATTCAATGCGCGGATCCGGCCAGCGTTCACGCCAGCTTTCGGGCATGCCGAAGCCACACACACTCATGCGCGCGTCCGGGCAACGCGCCCAGACCTTGGGCAGGATTTCATCCAGGGCCCACTCGATGGCATCCACGTTGGGCGCGTATTCGTAGTTGCCAAGGAACAGCACGCGGCGAGTCGACGGGTCGGGACGCGCGGCTGCGAAGTGATCGCAATCCACGCCATTGACCACCACCGACACCGGTTTGCCGGCGATTTTTTCCAGGGTCTGGGCGTCGCTGTCGGTCACCGCCACCACCTGCGTGGCCTGGCGCATCACCCTGCGTTCCCAGCGGGTATAGCGCCATTGATCGTAGCGAATGAACGGCAGCGCCCAGCCTGGCAGGCGGTCATAGGTGGCCGCGCCGAGCGCGGACTCGACATTGTGTTCGGTCAGCACGAACGGCTGGGATTTACGCGCCAGCGCATCTTCATACGGTTGAAAGGTGTACGTGTGCTCGATCTGCACCACATCCCAGTGTTCGTTGAGCAGTTGGTTGAAGCGGTCCTGCAACGCGCCCGATAAGCCATTCACGCTGGCCAGCAGCGGGTAGGGCGCGAACAGCCCGGCGATCAGGGTCTTCACGCTGCGCAACGGGCGGCGCGGCAGGATGATCAGTTGCTCGAGAAAGGCCTCCAGCACCTGGCGGTCGGTGAGCGACACCGGGTGTTTGTCATGCAGCAGCAAGGTGATCCGATGCCCACGTGCGGCCAGGCTGCGCAGCAGGTGGAACTGGCGCGTCTTGCCACCGCTGGTGGCGGGCCAGGGCGAGTAGGGCAGGATCCATAAAATGCGCATGGCAGGCCTCACTCCCATAACAGAATTTGCAGGTTCGACTTGACCGGAACGGTCAGGCCATTGGTGCCGCTCACCGGGGTTTGTGTGCCGCGCAGCGGGTCGTACAGGGTGGCGCTGGCCAAGCCCGGCAGGTGCGCGTTGCCGCCCTGGGCCGCCCAGAAGAACCACAGCTTGCGCCCGTCGGTGCGGGTCCAGCCGATGCTGAACAGGCCGTCGGGCAATGCGTCGGCAGCCGGCGGATCGCCCGGCGTGAGCTTCGGCCCGCTGATATCGAGGAAGTTCTTCAGCGCGGTGTAGACCGGCTTGGGGTTGGTGTCGATGTCCAGCAAGCCATAGGAGCGGTCACGCACACTGGCGCGCTGGTCGAGGTCGCTCAAGGTGAACAGGAAAATCTTGTCGTAATCCATCGCGCTCATCAGCGCCAGGCGGCGCACCACGTAGTCGGCCTGTGCCTGTGGCGTGATGATGTCCTGAGCGTCTTTTGGGCCCTTGTAGGTCGACCAGCCCCACTCGGTGCTCCACAAGGTTTGCACACCGCCGTTGCGCAGGGCCTGGTTCAGCTGGGTGGTCTTGGCGATGAAGTCCAGGTTGGCCGGGTCGTTGCCTTCGGGCAATTGGGTGTAGGGGTGGTAGGAGATGATCGTGTTCAGACTGACCACGCCCAGCGCGCCCAAGGCATCGAACATGGTTTGGCCGTTGGGCATTTCACTGAAGAACGCCATGCCGGCGGCGACCACCGGTTTGGTCGGGTTCACCGCGCGCAAGGCGTGGGTGGTGACGGTCAACAGGTTCGCGTAGCCGGCAGGATCCGCCACCGGGCGCCAGAAGCCGATCAGGTTCGGCTCGTTCCAGACTTGCCAGGCCTCGACGCTGGGGTAGCGCTGGGAAAGCAACGCCATGCGGTTGGCGAACACATTGGGGTCTTTTGGCGGGTACTGGTCCGGGTACAGCGACAGCGGTGGCGCACTGGTGATAAAGCGTGCCGAACCCACCAGGTAAAACACCGACTTGATCTGGTTCTGTTGCAGCTTGCCCACCAGTTCATCGAGGGTGGCGAGCTTGTATTGGTTCTGCGCGGTTTCCAGTTGATCCCAGTGCAAATCCAGGCGCACCCATTCCAGGCCCAGGGCCTTGAGGCGGTCGATCTGCTTCTGGTAACGCTCGGGGCTGAACCACAGGAACTGCGCATTCACCCCCAGGAAATCCTTCCACACCACCTCCTTGCTGCCCTTGAGCACATGGCTTTCGGCGTCCGCTTGGCGTCCCCATAAAAATGCGGTCAGGCCCAGGGCGGCAACCAGCGCAAAGGTGGCGAGGTAGGTGCGTTTACGCGCCATAAGGGGCTCCGCTGATGGCCTGCTCGAAGAGTTGTTTGAATTTCTGCGCGGTCAACGGCCACAGGCGTTCGCGACCGATTTCCCCGGCACGCTCGGCCCAATCCCTTGCCAGCAGTGGCGTGCGCGCCAGGCGCAGCAGTTGTTCGCCCAGTGCGGGCACATCGCCTTCGGGGTAGATCGCGCCGTTGCCGCTGGCGACTTCTTCGGCAAACGCGCGCGCGTCGGAGGTGATCGCGCCACGCCCGCAGGCGGTGGCCCAGGACAACGCGCCACTGGTGCCGCGCTGGCGCCCGAGCAGGCCGAGTTTTTTCGATTCACGGTAGGGCAGCACCATCACATGGTGGGCCTGGATGGTCTGGGCGATCTCATCGGCCGGCAGGTTCAGGCGCCAGTCGATGGCGTCGGTCAGGCCCAGTGCCGCGATCTGTGCGTTCAACTGTTCCAGGTAATTGCCGCCCGCGCCAAACGCCATTTCGGCGGCCGTGCCGCCGGCCAGGGTCAGGCGCACGCGGTCGCGCAATTCGGGGGCTTGCTTGAACACATCCGCCAAGGCTTGCACCAGATCTTCGATGCCTTTGCCACGGTAGATAAAGCCGAAATACAGCAGCCGCAGGGTGTCCAGTGTCGGTAGAGGCGCCGGTGCAATTGCCAGGTTGGCGTGGTTGATCACCGCGACTTTGCCGGCCGGCAGTTGCATGCGCTCGGTCAAGCAGTCGGCGCCCAGGCGGGTGAGGGTCACCAGCCGGGTCAGCCCCTTGGCGACTTGGCGTTCTTCGCGCAGGGTCAGCGGGTCGGCCAGCACCACTGCCGCCTGGGGCAACGGGCTCGGCAAACGTTCCATCAGGTTCAAGGGGAAGGGCAGGTGTTCACGCCGCCACACGATGCGCTCCGGGTCATGCACGGTGGCGGTCAACGGCAGCTGCGGGTAAGCCTTGCGCAGTTCACGCAAGGCCAGGAATTCCCCCAGCCGCCCACCGCCCAACTCGGCGTGCACCAGGTCGACGGACTGCCAGTCGAACGCCGCGATGGCGTGCCGGATCGCCTCGGAATTGCCCGCCACCCCGGCCAACGGTGTCAGCACCGTCACGCCGAGTTGTTCCAGTGCCGTGCGGAAATGGTTCGCGTAGTCGGCGATCCCGTTCTTTTCCGGCGGCAAGGGCGCGAGCAGGGCGATACGCATCAGAACGCTCCCCGGTATTTGCCGATGGTGTGCAGCACTTTGCCCGGCACTTCGAACTTGCGACGGTTGATGATGATGCCGTCCACCTTGCCAAACGCGGTGTTGAGGATCGACAGCGCATGTTCCACCACTGGCACGGTACTTTTGCGCGCTTCCACCACCAGGCCGATCAGGTCGGCGCGGCGCAGGTTGACGAACGCCTCGCGGTTGTCCAGCAGGGCCGAGGCGTCGAGCAGCACCACTTCACCCGGCGCTGCGGCTTCCAGCCCGCCGACCCGCACATTGACACCGTTTTCATGCAGCAACTGGCGCAGTTGCTCCACCACAAAGGTCACCCCTTCGCCGTGGCGCGCCGAGGTCAGGCCCAGGGTCAGGCCTTGTTCGGCAATGCGGTCGGGCTGCAGCAGGCTGTACAAGCGGTAGATGCTCGCATTGAACGCGTTGGTACTTTGCGCGGTGGAGGTGTCCAGCTCCGGCAGGGTGGTCCACAGGGGCAGGCCGAATTTGCGTTCCACCAGGCCACCGTCGTGAATGCGCTGGTCGAGCAGGTAGCACAGGTAGATCACCAGCAGGCCGACCACGATGGCAAACGGGATCGCCAACACCAGCATCACCAGGGTTTTCGGGAAGATGCGGCCCGGGTTCAGGGTGGCTTCTTCGATCACCGCGATGTTGCTGATCTGGCTGTTGTCCAGCTCGCGGTCGATGCGCGATTTTTCCAGGTTATCCACGTACAGCGCGTAGTTGCGCTCGGTGGTGTTCAGCTCGCGGGAGAGGCGGGCCAGCTCCGGTTCAATCTCCAGGGCCTCTTTGCGTTGCGCTTCCAGGTTCACCAGTTGTTTCTGCTGTTGAACCAGTTGGGTGCGCAGCGCCAGGTTGTTGCTGGTTTCATCCAGCAACACGCGCTGCAAGTGGATTTCCAGGGTGTTCGGCGCACGGTTCTCCGAGGCTTGCACGGTGCTGGCCTCGCTGTTGACCTGCACCTGCATCGCCCGAATCGACGCGTCCAGGGCTTTGACCGGCGGCGCGTTGTCGGTGTAGGTGCGCATCATGTCGGCCTTTTCCAGCAGCTTCTGGTTGAGCAGGCGACGCAAATCCTGCTGCTGCGGGTTCAGTGCGATCTGGCGGACCGTGGTGACTTCCTTGGGCTGGCCCTTGAGCTGGGTGCGCGTGCTCGCAATGGCGCTGTCGGAGGACGCGATCAGCCGCGTGGTATTGAAGGTCTCGCCACGCAGCACGTTGATGCGCTCGGACAAGTCTTCCAGGCGGTCGGTGATGCTCGCCGCGCCGATCTCGTTCAAGTGGGTGAGGATCTGTTCCTTGTAGCTCTTGATCTCGGTCGCGCTGTTGGCCACCTGGCCTTCATAAAAGGCATACAGGCTCTTGCGGCCCAAGGCCTCGGTGCGCTCGTTGATGTAGGTCTCGACCCAATCCTTGACCACCGCCTGGGCGATTTCCGGGTCGCTCCACTTGAACGTGATGTCCATCACCGTGGAACCGGCGGCGTGGCTCACTTCGAAGTTCTTCTCCAGGCCGGCGGCCAGGCGTTCGACCGGGGTGGTTTTCTCAACGATACCCACGGTTTCCATGACCACGCGCACGCCGTCGAACACTGCCCCCACGCCGCTCTTGACGTAGTACTTGGTGCGCTTCCAGAAGCCCTCCGGCGGCGGCGCGTTTTCGATCACTTCCAGGTAATGCTCGGCCACCGCACGAACGATGGGCCGGCCGGTGAGCAGGCGCTCCTCGTCGACAATCGGGTCACGCTGGGTGCTGGGCATCACCAGCGCCTGGCGGTTGCTGATCTCGATGGGCAAGGTCGAATCACGCCCCGGTTTCACCAACAGCCGCGCGGTGGATTCGTACTTGGCCGGCAGCAGGAACGCCCCCAGCAGGATGATCACCAGCGCGGCAATCGCCGCGAGTTTGAACTCGTGCCGGAAGATGAAGAACAAGCGCAGAAGATCACGAAAAGAACGGATCTCGATCATGGGATGTCGCTCCTTTAGTTATTGCCGCCGCTGGTTCGGGTGTAGTTGTAGCCCACCCCAATGGACTTGGTGAACGGGATCAGTTGGTTCATGTAGGTATCCACCCCTTGGATGCGCTCGCCCACGTTGGATTTGGGCACGAACACCACATCGCCGCGTTGCAGGCGCACGGGTTTGCGGCCGTTGGGGCCGGTCTTGAGCAGTTGGCTGAAGTCCAGGAAGTACGCGCGATACGCGCCCTGGGCGTCTTCGCGCAGCAGGGCGACCATGCTCGCGTTGCCCGCCGCGCTGACCCCGCCGGCACCGAGGATGGCCTGCTCCAGGGTGTTGGCCGTGCCGAGCTGCACCGCCGTCGGGTTATTCACCGCGCCGCCGACGATGATCGAGCTGCCCGGCGCCTGGTTGATGTTCACCGTCACGCGCGGTTCGCGGTAGATGGGTGCGAGTTTGCCGGTCAACTCCGTGGCCAGTTCCGAAGGCTGGCGACCGGCGACCTGCACCGGCCCCAGGAACGGGTAGTTGATCTTGCCGTCGGTCTGCACCGTGTACAGCGTCAGCTCATAAATGGTGCTGACGTTGAACGCCGACAGCGTCGGCATTTCGCCGGCATCGCGCACGATGCGCAACTGGTCGCCGATGCGGATGCGTTCCACCGCCGGCGGCAGCTGGGCAAGCTGCTCGAGGGCGCGTTTGCCTTCCTCGACGGTCTTGCCGTCGGGCGGGACGATGCGTGCCGGCGTATTGCAGGCGGCCAGGGCCATCATGGCCACGACGAGCAGGGTTCGTTTCATCAAGGGGGACTTCCTGTAGGTCATGATGCTCACCTCCAATAACCGGGAAACATGCTGATGCGCCGCTTGAGGGCGAGGGGGAGGCGACGCTCCAGATGGCCCAGCCGGTAGCCGAGCAGTTTGAATGCACTGCGCACCAGCACTTCGGGGACGCGGTGCAAGGCCCCGGCTTTGCGCAAGGCCGCGAGTTCGGCCAGCACATAGCGCTTGCCTTCGCCCCCCGCGTCGCCAAAGGCCTGTTTGATCCACGGTTCGCGGCCGTAGAACACGCCGATATCGAAGTAGCGGTGAAACTCATCCATGAGTTTGTAATCGTGGGAGTGATGCACCCGCGCCGTGGCGGCGTAGCGCACCTTGTAGCCTTCAAGCAGCATGCGCGCAGCGACAAAGGCGTCTTCGCTACCGATCACATCTGCTGGAAAACCGCCCACTGCTTCCAGCACGCTGCGCCGGTACACGGAAAACGAGTCGGAACTGAAGCAGGTCTTGATGCCCAACTCCGGCGCATCGGCCAGGCTCTTGCTGCGGCTCTGTTCCGGATAGTTAAAGTGCCGCGATTGCGCACCCAGCACACCGGCATCGGGGTGGGGCAACTGGCGACCGTAGGCTACGCCGTTGAGCGGGTCCTCCTGCAATTCGGCGAGCAGGTTGGCGAAGGTCTCGGGGGTGGCGGGAATCGCGTCCTGGGTCATGACGATCAGTGCATCGCCGCCCACCTGTTGGCTAGCCCAGCGCCGGGTGCCGCCATGGTTGAAATCACGCGCGTCGATCACCTCGACCCGTGCGCCGAACTCGCGAAAGCGCGCCACGGTGTCATCGCTGGAGGCGCTGTCCACCACCAGCATTTCGTCAGGTTGCAGGGTTTGCATGCGCAGCGCCGGCAGCAGGCGTGCCAGGTGGCTGGAGGCGTTACGGGTCGGGATGATCAGAGACGTACGCATATCATTTTTTCACTTCAGCCGGGGCGCGCCCGTAGATGTCGTCGAAGCGCACGATGTCGTCCTCGCCCAGGTATTCGCCGCTCTGCACCTCGATCATCACCAGGTCGATGATGCCGGGGTTGGTCAGGCGGTGTTTGTGCCCGGCGGGGATGTAGGTGGACTCGTTGGCGTTGATCAGGAATTCGCGCTCGCCGTTGGTGATCTGCGCCGCACCGCTGACCACCACCCAGTGCTCGCTGCGGTGGTGGTGCATCTGCAACGACAGCGACGCCTGGGGCTTAACCACGATGCGCTTGATCTTGAAGCGGCTGCTTTCTTCCAGCACGGTGTAGGTGCCCCACGGTCGGGTGACCGTGCGGTGCAGGCTGTACGCCGGATGGTTCTGGCGCTTGAGCTCGGCGACGATGTAGCGCACATCCTGGCTGCGATGGGCGTCGGCGATCAGCAGGGCGTCCGGGGTGTCGACGATGATCAGGTCGCGCACGCCCACCGCGCCCAGTACGCGCTTGGGCGAGTCGATGTAGCAGTTGTGCACGTCATGCAGAATCGCTTCGCCATTGACCTGGTTGCCATGGGCGTCGCTGGGGGTGAGCTGGCGCAGGGCTTCCCAGGAACCGATGTCGCTCCAGCCGATGTCGCAGGGCACCACGGCGACTTGCTTGGACTTCTCCATCAGCGCCACGTCGATGGAAATATCCGGCGCGCTGCCAAAGGCCTCCGAGTCCAGTTCGCGCTGGCGCGAGGTCTTGTTCTGCAGACTCTGGCTGTGGTCGAGGGCGGCGCGCGCAGCTTCCAGCACGTCGGGCGCATGGGCCGCGAGCTCGTCCACCAGCGTGCTGGCCTTGAAGCAGAACATGCCGGCGTTCCACAGGTGTTTGCCGCCGTCGAGGTAGGCCTGGGCAGTGGCCAGGTCGGGTTTTTCGACAAAGCGTTTAACCCGGTTGCCCGTGCTCAACGGCTCGCCTTGCTCGATGTAGCCAAAGCCGGTTTCCGGATGATCCGGCTGGATGCCGAAGGTCACCAGGTAGCCAGCCTCGGCCAGGTCGCGGGCCTGGGTCACGGCTGCGGCGAACGCCACCTCATTGAGGATCAAATGGTCGGCGGGCATCACCAGCAACTGTGCGTCGCCGCCGAAGTGTTCCTGCACGTGCAACGCCGCCACGGCAATTGCCGCCGCCGTGTTGCGGCCGAACGGCTCCAGCAACAGGTCCAGGGGCAGGTGGGCCTTATTGACCAGGCGATAGTCATCCAGGGTGCGGAACAGCAGGTCGCGGTTGGTCACCGTCAACACGCTTTCCACGCCGGGCAATTTGGCGGCGCGCTGGAAGGTTTTTTGCAGCAGGCTCTGGCCGTCGCGCATGCGCATGAACGGCTTGGGCATGTTCTGCCGGGACACCGGCCACAGCCGCGTGCCCGAACCACCGGAAATGATGCAGGGAATTAATCCGTTGAGGGTATTCATCAATAGACTTCCTTGGTGGAAAGGACGGCCGGGACCGTCATGAAGACGATGTACAAGTCAAACCACACCGACCACTTGGAGATGTACTCCAGGTCGTACTCGACACGTTTCTGGATCTTGAACAGGGTGTCGGTCTCGCCCCGGTAACCATTGATCTGCGCCCAGCCGGTGATACCCGGCTTGACCCGGTGCCGTGAGCTGTACTCGCTGACCGCCACTTCAAAGGGAATGCCGGCCGCCTTGGTCGCCGTGGCATGCGGGCGAGGGCCGACCATGGACATGTTGCCCAGCAGCACATTGAACAGTTGCGGCAGCTCGTCGATGCTGGTCTTGCGGATGATGCGGCCCACGCGGGTGATGCGCGGATCTTCGCGGGTGGTCTGGCGTTCGGCGGTGAAGTCGCTCTGGTCGGTGTACATCGAGCGGAACTTGAACACGCGGATTTCATTGTCGTTGTAGCCGTAGCGATTCTGGCGAAACAGCACCGGGCCCTTGGAGTCGAGCTTGATCGCAATCGCCGTTGCCAGCATCACCGGCGACAGCGCGACCAAGGCCAGGCTGGCGAGCAGCAAATCCTCACAGCGTTTGATCACCGGCGACCAGCCGCGCAGCGGCAGTTGCGAAGTGTTGAACATCAGGATGCCGCCCACGTCGGTAATCTTGCTGTGGCCGTAGCGCAGGGCGGCCATGTCCGGCACCAGCATCACGTTGACAGACAACTGCCGCAGGCGGTTGACCAAACCGTGGATGCGCTGCTCGGCGGCCCAGGGCAGGCAGATCATCACTTGATTGACCTGCTCTGCGCGAATCAGTTTTTCCAGGTCGCGGGTGTTGCCCAGCAATGGCAGGTTGCTCAGTTCCTTGGGAATGCGCTCGGTGCGGTCGTCGATGAAACCGATCAGGCCGGAACGGATATCCCCGTTGCGCTGCAAGTGATCAGCGACGTGCACGGCCGTGTCGGTAAAGCCCAGGATCACCGTGCGTTGCAGGTATTTGCCGGACCGCATCAGCCGACGGTACAGGCGCAACATCACCAGGCGTTCAAGGCAGAACAGCGCCAGGCTGGCGACGTACCAGGTCACTAGGTTGCGCGGGGTCAACTGTGGGAAGAACTGCAGGATCTGGTACATGAACAGCAGGATGCAAAAGGCCGCCGTCCAGGCCTTGATCTTGGTTTTCAAGCGCAGCCGGTTGCTGAACAATTCTTCGGAATAGATGCCCAGGGCCTGAAACAGAATAATGGTCAGGACCGCGAAAAACACCAGCAGCCCCAGGAAATGGGCGCGCAGCTCAGGGTCCATCGGGTCCAGGAAGAGCACCAGGACCAGTGGGGGCAAAATGGCCGTCAGGCCATGGATCAACTTGACGAAAACAACAAAGAACTCAACAAAACCGGCGCGTGTTAAAAACAAACTGTCGACGGACGACTTCTCTCGCATAAAAACATCCCTCATTGCACTCCAGACTTCGCTGTTTGAGGGTGTGTTCAATAAAGCAGCAGGCTGCTTTAGAGCTCAGATCAAACCGGCTACTCTGGGTAATACGCAACTTTCCATTCCAAATGCAGCTATCCATTTGAAGGGATTTTGCGGGGGTAGTGACTAAAGGAGTGTTCCCTTACTGTATTCAGTCAATGAATTGACTATGGTGCGGAGGTGGCATGCTAGACAGGTTAATGAGTCTTTTCTTCGGCATTTTATTGACGTTCCTTGTCTGAACACTCGGTCATCAGCTGTGTTTTTGAGTGTAGGAACAAATGTGAGATTTTTCCTGCTTAATGGAAAAACCTTTTTCGAAACGAGGTGGGAAAGGGGGACAGGCAGGGATTGGCAGGGCGCACTAAGTGCCCTGTCTGCGGGGCTTTCGTCTGCAGGGAAGTTGTCTGGAACAGTAACTATGAAATGATGCGGGTCACGGTAGAAGTTGCCCCGCGAGGCAGTGTCGGCAGTGTTGTAGTCGCGTGGCCATTCGCAGTTACCGCAGAGCATTGTATCCAGCACAATTTTTTGTCCGCTCCAGGGACACCGATTAATCTGCAGGCTTTTTCCGGTGGATGGCTTTGAGCATGATCGACCTTGCGACCCTGGCGGTATTTTCCGGTGCAGTGCTGTTGTTGTTGCTATCGCCGGGGCCGAACATGGCCTTTGTGATCAGCCATGGCGTGACCCACGGCTGGCGTGGTGGGATGGCGTCGGCCTTGGGCATCGGCGTCGCTGACCTGTTGCTGACGGCCTTGACGGCTACCGGGGTGACGGCGTTGGTTGCCAGTTGGCCGCCATCCTTTGACCTGATCCGGTATGCCGGGGTGGTCTACTTGCTGTGGTTGGTGTTCAAGACGTTGCAGAAAAATGCTGGAGGCGACGCTGTGCATGTCAGTCGTGTGCCCTTGGGGCGGGTGTTTCTGCAAGCCATGCTCAACAGTTTGCTCAATCCCAAGGCTTTGCTGTTTTTTCTGGTGTTCTTGCCGCAGTTTGTACGGCCGGAGGCGGGGTCTATTGCGGTGCAGTTGATGGTGCTGGGGGGCGTGCTGACCTTGATTGCAGCGGTGTTTCATGTGCTGCTGGGGGTGTTTGGTGGAGCGCTCAGCCGGTTTTTTGCCAGGCGCTCAAAGGGTGCCTGGTTGCAGAAGTGGGGGTTGGCGACGGTGCTGACGGTGCTGGCGGTGCGTTTGGCGGTGATGTCTCGGCCATCCTGAGTACATATCCGTTGTTTGGGTAACGGCGGGTATTGGTTCCGCCCTTACGGCGGGTCACTTTGGAAAAGCCGGAATGCCGGCTCAGCCCAAAGTAACCAAAGGGCTCTTGCCCCAACACTCGGTACCTCGCCTAGGCTCGGTATGCCCGTAATCCGACAGTGATTTGGGGGGCCGCCGCCACGCGCCATCCATGGCGCGGGGCGGCTAAACCGGCATCCCTGCCGGTTTACCCCCCAAATCCCTGCCGAATTCCGGCCAGCGTGTTTGACGGGGCGCCTAAGATCAAAATCAAAAGCACAGCGGCCTGACAGCCGGCTTGAGTGGTGTAGAGCAAACGCAAAGACAAACGCGGTCCTGTAGGAGCCGGCTTGCCGGCGATGGTCGTTAACGATGACGTGGGGTGTCTGGATGAACGCGGCGCTCTCACGTTTTTCGCCGGCAAGCCGGCTCCTACAAGGACCGCGTATCCACGATGCGAAGCGAGTCGCTCTTGATCTTGATCTGAGGCGCCCCGTCAAACACGCTGGCCGAACGCAGGCTTGAATCCGTGGGTAACCCGGCAGGACGCCGGGTTAGCCGCGCTGGGCCAGGGATGGCCCATCGCGGCGGCCCACGGATTCAAGCCGGAGTGAGGGCACACCGAGCCTAAGCGAGGTGCCGAGTGTTGGGGCAAGAGCCCTTTTGGTTACTTTTGGCTGGGCCGGCATTCCGGGCTCTTTTCCAAAAGTGACCCGCCGTAAGGGCGGAACCTATATCAGCCGTTACCCAAATAACGGATATGTCCCCCGCCCCGACCCAAACATCGCTTTTGCAGTATCCACAGGTGCTATGCCGAATCACCCCAACCGAGCCGCAGCCCGCGCAACGATCTCCCCACGCACCCTGCGCGATTCCGCCGTGCGCTTGTTGGCTTCCTCCAACACATGCTTGGGCGCCGTGTCCGGACGCCCGGAATCGAACGGCGGTGCCGGCGCATATTCAATCTGCAACTGCACCAGCTGCGCCGCCGCTTCGCTGTACAACTCGCCCGCCAACGTCAGGGCAAAGTCGATGCCAGCCGTAATGCCGCCACCGGTCAACAGGTTGCCGTCGCGCACCACGCGTTCTTGCACCGGGATCGCACCGAGCGGGGCGAGCAGGTCGTGATAGGCCCAGTGCGTCGTCGCCTTGCGCCCGCGCAACAAACCGGCGGCGCCGAGTACCAGCGAGCCGGTGCACACCGACGTCACATAGCGCGCGGTCTGGGCTTGTACCTTGAGGAAGTCCAACGTCAGCGGATCTTCCATCAGCGCCCCAACACCTGAGCCTCCGGGCACGCAAATCACATCCAGGCGCGGGCAATCGGCGTAGGTCATGGTCGGTGTGAACACCAGGCCGGTGCTGGAAGTGACCGGTTCCAGGTCTTTCCACACCAGGTGCAACTGCACATCCGGCAACGAACCCAACACGTCATAAGGACCGGTGAGGTCCAGTTGCTGGATGCCGGGGAACAACACAAAGCCAATCTGCAAGGTCATGAATAGCGCTCCGTCAAAGGGGTGGACGGCTTCACTCTAGAGGCCTAGGCTTTGGCGAATACGCCATTGAGCCCACGAATCACGCCAATCATGCCCAGAATCGTCCACGTACTCGCTTTCGATAACGCCCAGGTGCTCGATGTCACCGGGCCGTTGCAGGTGTTCGCCTCCACCAATGACCTGGCGCGTCAACGCGGCCTGCCGTTGCCCTACGCCGTGTCGGTGATCGCCGCGCAAGCGGAGCCGGTGATGACGTCGGCTGGCTTGGCACTGCTGGCCCAGCCGCTGCCCGCCCTCGATGCGCCGTGCGATACGTTGGTGATTGCCGGCGGCTGGGGCGTTTACGGCGCCGCCGAAGACCCGGCGCTGGTGGAGTGGGTGCGCGAGAAAGCCAGGCATACCCGGCGCATGACCTCGGTGTGTACCGGCGCGTTTTTGCTGGCCGCCAGCGGCATGCTCGATGGCTGTCGGGTGGCCACCCACTGGACGCGTTGTGAAGAACTGGCGCGCAAATTCCCGGCGTTGACGGTGGAGTCCAACCCGATCTTTATCCAGCAAGGCGCCGTCTGGACATCCGCCGGTGTCACTGCTGGCATCGACCTGTGCCTGGCGCTGGTGGAAGAAGACCTGGGCCGCGCCGTGGCCCTGGAAGTGGCGCGGCACCTGGTGGTGTTCCTCAAGCGTCCCGGCGGCCAGTCCCAATTCAGCGTGACCCTGTCCCTGCAAAAAGACGACAGCCGCTTCGCCGAACTCCACGCCTGGATCGCCGAACACCTCACCCTGGATTTGAGCATCTCGACTCTGGCCGCCCAAGCCGGCATGAGCGAACGCAGCTTTGTACGCCACTACCGCGCCGAAACCGGCCAGACCCCGGCACGCGCCGTCGAATTGATCCGCGTCGAAACCGCGCGCCGGCAGTTGGCTGACAGCGCAGTATCGATCAAACGCATCGCCGTGCAGTGTGGCTTTGGCAGCGAAGAGACCCTGCGTCGCAGCTTCCTGCGCGCCTTGTCGATCACACCCCAGGCTTACCGTGAACGCTTTTCGCCAAGCAGCTCCAGCAGCGCATCAAGCGTGGCTTGCGGTGCTTCCTGAGGAATGTTGTGGCCCACGCCGGGAAGTACCTGGCGTCGGTAAAACCCGCTGAAATGCTCGACATCATCATCCACTTCAGGCGGCGGGCCCACGCCATCATCGGCACCGCACAGCGAAATGCTCGGTACCGAAATCGGCGGCTGCAACGCCAGCGCCTGCTCGATGGCTTCCAGCGCCGGGTCACCGGGGGCATACATGAAACGGTGGCGATAGGAGTGAATCACCACCTCGACAAAATCCGGGTTATCGAACGACGGCGCCGTCTGGTCATACAGGCTCGGCCCCTCGGCCCAGGAGGGCGACCAAAGCGCCCACAGCAACTTGCACAGTTCGCCACGGTTGGCGGTCAACCCGTCTACGCCGCGTTGGGTATGGAAGTAGAACTGGTACCACAAGCGATGCTCCGTCACAGGCCCCCGTGGTTTGAGGGATTTGGCAATGTCCTGGATATTGTAGCCATCCCCGGTCACCAACCCGCGCACCCGCTCGGGCCACAATGCCGCAACGATACACGCGGCTCGCCCACCCCAGTCGTAGCCGGCGAGGGTGGCCTGCGGGATCGCCAATGCATCCATGAAATCCAGCAGATCCTTGCCCAACGCCGCCTGCTGCCCGGAACGCATCACCTGCTCGTTAATAAACCGCGTCGGGCCGTAACCGCGCAGGTACGGCACCAGTACCCGGTAGCCACGCTCGGCCAGTACCGGCGCCATCGCGTCATAGCCGCGCGGGTCATAGGGGAAACCATGCAGCAGGATCACCGGCTCACCGTCGAGAGGGCCGTGGGCTTCGTAAGCAATATCGAGCATGGGCGTACGCACGTAGAGCAGCGGAGCGGTAATGGTCATGGTCATGGTGAGCGTTCATCGGCTGGCCAGAGAGACTGGAACTCTAGCCGAAAGCCGTGACGGGTAGGGGTGGGATTTGCGGCAGTGGGCTTACTTGTCTAGACCGAGCTGGCGCAACCCGATGCAATTGCCCCACGGATCGCGCACCTGGCAAATCCGATCCCCTCCTTCAATCGCCATTGGTCCGCGATACAGGATTGCCCCCAGTTTCTCCAGCCGTTGCACTGTTTGTGGCAAGTCTTCTACCCGCCAATACACAACCGACCCGGCGGCTCCGCAGGCGACCTTGCTATCGGCGTTGACGATTTCGATAGCCACGCCCTCTACATCCAGATGGCCAAAATCATCCGGCTGGTGGTAGATGCGTGTCGCCAGTGGAAAGGCCACGCAGTACCACTGTGTGGCTACGCGCCAGTCCGGGACATGTATGAGCACGGAGACAATAGGTTTCAACCGAACAACACCTGCTGCCAATGGGTTTCGCTGATGATTGCGATGGGCACACCGCTGTTTCGCAATTCCACGGCTTTTTTGATTTTGGTCCCGTAGGAGCTGTGCAGCCATTGCTCATTACCGATGCTGCCCACCACCAGAAAGTGCACCTTTTTGCTGACCGAATTACCGATCAGGCCGCCGCGTTCGGTGACGAGCGATTCGCAGTCTTTCCGAGGCCCGTAAGCCATGACCCCTGTAAACAGAAACACCCTATCGAGCCAGTCGAGTTCGGGAACCGGATCATTCAGCGGTAGGCTGCTGGCGTTTGCAGTGCGTTGAGGCGCCCCCACGGGAAGCCCTGCAAACTGATGCAGTATTTCCAACAATTCGACTGACTCATCTTCATCCAACACTCCATCGCTCAACATGTCAGCGAGGCGTTGGTACAGAATATTCACCACGGGATCTTCCAGATGTACCAGGTGGGTTTCTATCCAGCTCTTGAGAAACTCGGCCTCCAACTGATTGATTTTTCCATCGGCGGTCAAACCGGCGGTAATACCAATCAGTGCATCGACAGAGCGTCGATCAATACGTGCCTGATGGAAGAACACGCTTTTTTCGAATTCCTGATGAAGATCGACCATGCGTCCTTGCTCCTTAATTCTTCAGTTTCTATCGTCTGATTGATGTACTTGGCTTTGTCGGGAGTGAATGTGAGGTTCAACAGCATGGCGGATGCGTGAGGTCATATTCTTTCCTTGAATACCGAATGGAATGTGCGCTTCAGATACCGCTATATACCTTGCTTTTTCATGTCCGACCATTCCCGCGCCAGCAGCCCCAGCACCTCAAGGTCATGCCGCTCGCCGTTCCAGAATCCGGCTTCTCGCAGTTTTCCTTCGACTTTGAAGCCCAGACGCTCCAGCAACGCGCGGGACGCGTGGTTGTGTGGATGAACCAGCGCTTCGACACGGTGCAAGTGCATCTGCATGAAACCCCATTCCAGTGTTCCACGCAGGGCTTCGCTCATCAGGCCTTGCCCTCGGAAGTCGGGTGCAAGCTCGCAGGCCAGCGCGCAACTGTTCCATCCACGGTTCCACTTGAATAAGCCACAACTGCCGATCAGTCTGCCCTCGAACTCCAGCCCCCAGCGAGTGCCCGGGTTAGGCTGGGTACGCCATTGAGTAAAGGTCTCGATCAGGGCTTGTGCCTGGCTGATTTCGGTCATCGGGTCAGCGCCGAACCAGCGCATGCTGTCGGTATCGCGGTAGATGGCGAACAGCGCCTGGGCATCTTGAGCCACTAATTCCCGCAACTGCAGGCGTGGCGTGCGCAGGGTAGGGAAGGGGGTCATAAGGTGGCAGCGACCTGGTCCCGATCAATCACTTGCCCAAAATGATGCCGCCACAGATCCACCCCCAACTGCCCCGACCGATCCAGCGACGAACCCACCGTCAGATCGCTGATCAAGGTCGGCTGCAATCCTGCGTCAAACAGCGCAAACCCGGCCGCCAGCACGCAGGTGTCGGTCTGGATACCACACACCAGCACGCGTTGCGGCGCGAGGCTTTTGAGGTAGGCGACGGTCTCGGGTGTTGGCGCATAGCCGTGTTTGATAAAGATGCGGTCGGCGGCCACCAGGCTCTGGTCGTTCGGCGCCGGTTGCCAGCCGAGTTGCCGGGCGAAGGGCGTGACGCTCTCGTCGTGGCGCTCCACGGTGGCGACTGACGGCATGCGCCCCAGCAGGGCATTGATGCCGTCCACCAGCCACGCGGGCGGGTTGAAGGAGGGTTGCACATCGATGATCAGCAGTACCTGGCGCATGGCGTTCCTGTCCGTGGTCGAGGGGCTGCCCATTGTGCACAGGCCACTTCAGGGTTGCCAGGTGGTTTTCTCCCCGCTGAGCTTGCGGTCCAGGAACGTCGCCGCGCTGATCAACGCCAGGTGACTCAAGGCCTGGGGCGTGTTACCCAGGTGACGGGCCTGATTGTCGAATTCTTCGGCGTACAAACCCAGGGGGTTGGCATAGCGCAGCAGTTGCTCGAATTCCAGGTGGGCCTTTTCCACTTGTCCGGCGCGGGCCAGGCATTCGACATACCAGAACGAGCAGGCCGCAAATGCGCCTTCGATGCCTTGCAGGCCGTCGATCTGGCTGTCGTCGTTGCGGTAGCGGTAGACCATGCCGTCGCGCACCAGGCTTTTCTGGATGGCTTCCAGGGTCGAGAGCCAGCGCGGGTCGGTGGCCGCGACAAACCTCACCAACGGCATCAATAGCATCGAACCGTCGAGCGCGGTGGTGCCGGTATGCTGCACGAAATGCCCGCGCTCTTCGTTCCAGAAGTTGCTCCAGATGTCGGCGTAGATCGCTTGGCGGGTCTGGTCCCAGCGTGCGAACGGCGCCGGCAGCGAACGTTTGGAAGCCAAACGGATGGCGCGATCCAGCGCTACCCAACACATCAGTCGTGAGTGCAGGAAGTGATGCTGCTCGCCGCGCATTTCCCAGATGCCCACGTCTTTGGTGTTCCAGATTTCACAGACTTGATCAGCCACCTCCACGGTGTGTTTCCAGCCTTCATGGGAGATGGCCTCGCCGTATTTGTTGACCAGGTACACCGCGTCCATCAGCTCGCCATAGATGTCCAGCTGGATCTGGTCGAAGGCTTCGTTGCCGATGCGTACCGGCTTGGCGCCGCCATGGCCGCTGAAGTGTTCCAACTCGGCTTCCGGCAGTTCCTGACGCCCGTCGATGCCATAAAGAATATTGATCTTGGTCGGCTGGCCACAGCAGTCACTTACGCGGCCTTTGAGCCAGCGCATATAGGCGTTGGCTTCCTCGACAAACCCCAGGCGCATGAAGGCATAGACGGTGAAGGATGCGTCGCGGATCCAGGTGTAGCGGTAGTCCCAGTTGCGTTCACCGCCGGGGGTTTCCGGCAGGCCGAAGGTGGCGGCGGCGATGATCGCGCCGTGTTTGCGCGACGTCAGAAGCTTAAGCGCCAGGGCCGAGCGGTTGACCATTTCGCGCCAGCGCCCACGGTAGTTCGATTGCGCGATCCAGCCGCGCCAGAACTTCAAGGTGTGGGCCAACGCCAGGTCCGTGCAGCTGCTGTCCACCCGTTCATCCTCCTGGCCGCCGAGGACGAATTCGGCACCTTCTTCCTGCTCCAGGGTAAAGCTGGTCACGGCGGCACCGTCTTTGATCTGCAGTGGATGGCTACTGGACAAACGCAGGCCGGGCTGACCGTCGGCGCTGAAGCACACTGTGCCGTTGTCACGGGTGGTCTGGGTGGGCGTGCGCGCATAGTCATGGCGCACCGCGCAGCGCAGATGGATATCGGCCTTGCCGCTGACCACCCGCACCCGGCGGATCAACAGCGGCAAGTCGTCGATCTCTTCGCTGATGGCCAACAGGTCGGTGATCTCTACCACGGCCTCGTCGCTGAGCCAGCGGGTTTGCAGCACGTTGGTGTCGGGCAGGTAGATCTGTTCGCGGCGCGCGTTGGGCAGGTCCGGGGTAAGTTGGAAAATGCCGGCGTCGGGGCTGTCCAGCAGCGAGCAGAAGATCGAGGGGCTGTCGAATTCCGGCCAGCAGAAGAAGTCGATACTGCCTTTGTCGTTCACCAATGCGGCACTGCGCATATCGCCAATGATGCCGTGGGCATCGATGGCGCTTTGTGGTTCGTTCAAATCAACCATTGCCACGGAACTCCGGATACAGGCTCATGCCGCCGTCAATAAAGAGTGTGCTGCCGACCACATAATCGGATGCATCGCTGGCCAGCCACACCACCGCGTTGGCGACGTCTTCCACGTCGCCGATCCGCCCGTAGGGAATCAACTTGAGCAGCTCTTGTGCTGCCGCGCCTTCGGTGGCGGCTCGGTTGATCGCGGTGCGAATCGCCCCCGGCGCAATGCCGTTGATGCGGATGCGTTGCTCACTGACTTCCTGGGCGAGGGTGCGCATCAACATCTCCACGCCACCCTTGGACGCTGCGTAGTTCACGTGCCCGGCCCAGGGGATCAGTTGGTGCACCGAACTCATGTGGATGATTTTGCCCGCCGCCCGCGACACGCCTTCGCGCACGCCCTGGTGGTTGAAGATGCGCACCGCCGCACGGGCACACAGGAATTGGCCGGTGAGGTTGACGCCGATCACCGCATTCCAGTCATCCAGGCTCATGTCCACCAGGTTGGCGTCCTTCTGCATGCCGGAATTGGCCACCAGGATGTCCAAGTGGCCGAAGGCATCGAGGGCCTGGGCAAAAAGCCGTTCTACCTCTTCTTCTTTAGCCACGTTGGCGCCGATGGCAATCGCCCGACCACCCTCGGCGTTGATCTGTTCTGCCAGTGCCTCGGCCGGCGCGGCCTGGCTGTTGTAATTCAGCACCACCGCCGCTCCGGCTTGCGCCAGAGCCTTGGCCGCGCCGGCACCGATTCCGGAACTGGCACCGGTCACCAGCGCCACTTGTTGCTCCAACGAGATACGCATTGCTCACCGACCTTAAATTCGCGAGTTCAAGTAGCTGACTGATCGCGCGCAAGGGAAGTTCACCCGTGTGAAATTAGCGACTACAACCATGGTGAAAAATGGAATAACAGAACTATAAAAAATAACCATAAGATACTAAAAAACCGCTCAAAAGCGTTTGACAGGCTTTTTCGCCGCGTGTCTTATAGGCACACATCAACCCGCTCCGTTGGTAGTTCGGAAGTCATCGCGGGGCCACCTATAAGAGATTTCTATGTGCCTTTCGGCCGATATAGGGGAACTACCAGTTCAGGTAAAAGCAGCGGCCTTAGTTGGCGTGCCTAAGTTAGTTATCTTCGATTGCGACGGTGTTCTGGTCCAAAGTGAAGAAATAACCCTGTCTGTATTGATCTCCATGCTTAATGCCCTGGCTCAGGGCGACACGCTGCTTGATGTCACACGTTTTATCGAACACTTTCGTGGGCGCAAGATTGCTGAGTGTTTGCGCGAAGCTGAGGAATTATTAAATGTCAGTGTGGACGACGCGTTTGAACAGCGTTTTCGTGAGCGGGCGCTGCATGCACTGACACTCAGTTTAAAAGCCACGGATGGAATGCTGGAAGTCCTGGAAAGTTTGGACGTGCCTTACTGCGTTGCCTCGAGTGCGCCGCGTAACAAGATCGAGCATTGCTTGCGCCTGGCGGGACTGTTTTCTTATTTCGAAGGGCGAATATTCAGTTGTTATGAATTGGGTAGTTGGAAACCTGATCCCTTGGTGTTCCTGACGGCCTGCCGGACTTACAGCATTGATGTGAGTGATGCGCTGGTGGTGGAAGACAGTGTGACGGGTATCCAGGCTGCGGTAGCGGCCAATATAAAAGTGTTGGGCTTTGGTCCTGCGCATCGGCACTCGCAGTTGGCCGCGGCAGGGGCATTGCCGATTGCCGACATACGCGAAGTATTGACCATTTTTAATTGACTCAGGGAGGAGGCGTCGTGAACACACTTGGTTACCTGGAACGGCTCAAACGCAACGATCAATCTTCGCAAGTGTGGTGGGATTCATCGCCTGCCGTATACCTGCCGTATAAACAACACCTGCTGGAAAAGTACCCGGCGGCCGCGACCTATATACAAGCGTTGATGCCGGATGAGTTCTCCCAGCCCTGGGGCTTGTGCAGTGCGACCACCAACCCTCGGTTGGTGACGGCCGTCATCCTCGAAAAGCGCGAGTATTGGTCTTCACGTTTCAACCTGGCCAAGCTGTCGCCTAATGAGTTGCGCAAGCAGCTGTACAACGAAGTCATCGTCGAAGGGGCTGCCACGCTCAAGTCGCGGTGGGTTCAATCGGCACAGGCCGAAGGTTGGATTTCCGCCCAGGTTGACCCGGTGGACGTGCGTTGCACCGAGCGTATGACCACCCGGGGGTTGGAACTGCAGCGCCTGGCGCCGAACGTGATGGTCAAGGTGCCGGGCAGCCTGGAAGGGATGGCCACCGTCGAGCAACTGGTGGCTCAGGGCGCCTCGATCAATATCACTTTTTGCTTCACGGTTGCCCAGTTCCAGGCCGGTATCCAGGCCATCGAGCGTGGCAGGGAGACGGCGCGCAGCAACGGTATCGACACCAGCCGCTGCAAGTACGTGATCACTTTCATGATTGGGCGTTTCGCCTGCCAGCCCGAGTTCACCCTGCAGGCTGCCGAGCGTGGCCTTGTCTTGAGCGCCGATGATCTGCGTTGGGCCGAGTTGATGATCTACGAACAGATCCAGGCGCTGGTGGCAGCCTCGAAGGTGCCGGTCAAGACCCTGCTTTCCAGCATAAAGATCGATGTGGACGAACGTGGCAACAAGCATTGCTGGCACTTGGAAAAGACCGGGCAAACCGCGACCTGCTACACACTGACGCCGGACGTAGTGGAATTCCTGATTGAGCGCGAAAGCCACGGCAAACCGGTCGTACCCGCGCAGGAACCCCAGAAACCCCCGGCCTCGACCTTCGCGAAGCTGATCCGTATCCCGTATTTCTACGAAGCCTACTTTGTCGATAGCATCGAACCGTACGACTTCGGCAACCACGAAGCCTTTATCAACGCCTGCAATGAAGCCAACAGCGCGCACCGGCGTCTGGCGGATTACTGCGTTCGGCTCTGCCCCGTGACGACACCGTTCAAGCGCGCATTCAACGCATTGCTCGCCGCTGAATTTGGGGTGATCGCATGAACCGGATGATCGGGTTGTGGGCCCACCCACGTTCGCGCTCCACGGTGCTCGAACGCGTGTTTATCGAGCGGGGCGATTTCGAGGTCTTCCATGAGCCTTTTGCGCACATGGCCTTTTCCGAGGACTCGGCGATTCCTTCGGATGAGTGGGATCACAGTTTGCCCACGACTTACCCAGGTATAAAAGAGCATCTACTGAGTGCCCGTGAGCGTGCAAACGTCTTCCATAAAGACATGTGTTATCACTGTTTGGACGATTTGAAAGTTGATGTTGGCTTTCTCGCGCAGCAGGACAATATCTTTCTGATTCGTGAACCTGCCAGCAGTATTATTTCCCATCATCGGGTGCATCCCGACATGCCCTTGCAGGCCATTGGGCATAAAGCACTGTATGACATATTTTGTGTGGTCACCAAACTGACCGGCAAAGTGCCCTATGTGATCAATGCGGATGATCTGGCCGCAGAGCCAGAACGAGTGATCCGTAAACTCTGTGATCATTTGAATATAGAGTTTCTGCCACACGCCATGACATGGAAGCGTGAGTGTCCTCAACAATGGAAAACGTGGCGTAGTTGGCATGCCGACGCGGAAAACAGTGAGCGGATTGTTTCTCCAAGTAATCCGAACGTTGATATCACGCTATTTGATCAATATCCGAATTTAAAGGCGATGTACGAATATCACCGTACGTATTACGCGCGCATGAATGAATTTTGCCAATAGGGATTGTTGTATGAAAAAGTTGATTGTGACCGGAGCGGCCAACGGAATTGGCCGGGCTACTGTGGAACTGGCGATTCAACAGGGTTATTTCGTTATCGGTGCGGACAAGGATGCCGAGGGTTTGAAAGTGCTGCAAGGTGTCTATGGCGCTGACGTGTTTGAAGCGCATATCGCTGACTTTTCGGAAATGGCAGTTATCAAGGGTTTTATTCCAAAACTGTATGAGCGGCATGCAAGTATTTACGGCCTGGTCAATAACGCCGGGATTTATCACGGCAAAAGTGTCTACGCCTACTCCGATGAGCAGATCGACGAGATCCTCACCGTCAACCTCAAGGCGCTGGTCTACCTCTCCAAAGACTTTGCCGAACGGGAAATGAAGCACGAAGCCCCGCGCAGCATCGTCAACATCGCTTCGGTGGCTGGAGAAGTGGGCAGCTGCGACGCACTCTACGGCGCCACCAAGGCCGCGGTGATCGGCCTGACCAAGGCCAACGCCTGGAACTTCGCGCCGTTCGTGCGGGTGAACGTGGTGTCCCCGGCGCTGATCCATGACACCGCGATCTACGGCACCATCCCCGAATACCGACGCGCCGAGTACGCCCGCCAGGAAGTCCTCAAGGACCCGATCCTGCCCAGTGGGGTGGCTGAGGTCATCCTTCTGCTGGCCGGAGATGCCATGCGTCACATCACGGGCAGGGTGATTCCGGTCGACAACGGAGCCTACCCACGATGAACCTTCCGGTGCGCAAGAAAAAGCTGCTGCTGGTAGGCGCCGGCAACCTATGCCTGCAGATCCTGAAGATTCTGGGGCCGAAAAACGCGTTCGACTTTGTGGTGTTGGGGCGCAATGAAGAAGCCACGATCCGCTTGTGCAACCTGGTGACGTTGTCGTGTGCGCAGTTGGGCCAGTTTATCGACATCAAGCCCGTGGTTGCCGACCTGACGGATATCGGCAGGGTCACGCAGCTGCTACGTGAAGAAGCCCCGGATATGCTGGTGAACTGCGCGTCGCTGCAGTCCTGGCGGGTGATCACCGGACTGCCCAAGCTGTCGTTCGAGAAGCTCGACCAGGCCCAGTTCGGCCCCTGGCTGCCCATGCACCTGACGTTGATGCATTGCCTGATGCGGGCGGTGAAAGCCTCCGGCATCACCACTAAAACCGTGAATGCGGCGTTCCCGGATGCGGTCAACCCGATCTTGGCGCGCATCGGCCTGGCGCCGGATATTGGCGTGGGTAATGTGGCCAACCTGATTCCAGCGGTGCGTTTCTCCATCGCACGGTTGCTCGAATGTGCGCCTGCGGATGTGCAAGTGCAGCTGTATGCCCAGCATTACTTCAGCCACTACGTGCCGCGCGGTGGGTTACCTGCGCGGGCCAGCTACCGTCTGTTGTATGAAGTGCGTGACCGGCCAGAGGTGGTGCGTCTGCCAGCCGAGGCGATTTTCTCGACGGTGAAATCCGAGTTCCGTCGCCTGGGCGGAGTGGACGGGCAGTTCCTCACCGCATGCTCTGCCGTCACGGTCATCGAAGGGCTGTTCTCGCCCGTGCCGGTTCTGGTCCATGCGCCGGGGCCTCTCGGGCTTCCGGGTGGGTATCCGGTGTGGCTGCACGATGGGCAGATCCAGGTGCAGTTCTCCGACGCCTGCCCACAGGACGAGGCGGTGCGCATCAACAGCATCTGCCAGAGCCAGGATGGCATCGACGAAATCCATTGTGATGGTTCGGTGACTTACAACCCGCAGTGCATGGCTGTCATGCAATCGATGCTGGGGTATTCCAAGAACACCATGTCCATCGAGCAGTCCGCCGAGTTTGCCCGCGAGCTGGCGAGCAAGTACCTGTCCTTCAAGAATTCAACCTGGTAGGTGTGTGATGAATCAGATATCGGGGCGCAAGCACAACGACGTCGCCAGTTATGCCAAGCAGTACTCGGAGGATTTCGTCGAGCGCTGGGATGAATTGATCGATTGGGAAAAACGCAAAGCGGGGGAGGACGGGTTCTTCGAAAACCTGCTGCGCAGCCACGGCGTGCGGTCGGTGATCGACGTGTCGACGGGCAGCGGCTTCCATGCCGTCCAGCTCAAGCAGGCGGGCTTTGAGGTGGTGGCCACGGACGGCAGCAGCACCATGCTGACCAAGGCGCGGGCGAACTTTCGCAAGCATGGCTTGGACATTCAGTCCCACTATCGCGACTGGCACTCACTTGATCCCCAAGAGCTTGGCCAGTTCGATGCGGTGGTGTGCCTGGGCAGTTCGTTGTGCCATGTCTTCGCTGCCCACGATCGGTTGCGGGTACTGGCGAAGTTCAGGGCTTTGCTCAAGCCGGGCGGCTTGCTGATCGTGGACCAACGCAATTTTTTCGCCATTCGTGCCGGCAACTACAAGGCCAGCGGCAATTACTATTACTGCGGTACGAATGCTTCGGTCAGCTTGGGAGAGGTCGATGAGCACCTGTGTGAGTTCATCTATTCCTTTGATGACGCGGAACAATACCGGCTGCAGGTGTATCCCCTGTTGCCGGGCGAGTTGAAGGGGGAAGTGCTCAAGTCCGGGTTTACCGACCATGAGAGTTACGGCGACTTCGAACGTGACTACGACATGATGGATTGCGACTTCGTCATCCACACCGCGCGCGCCGAATAAGGAGGGTTTGATGAGTACACTCGTACAGAGCAATGCCCGGCCACTGGACAGCGTCGTGCTGGCGGTGGTTCTCACGGGGTTCGTGGCCAGCACCTATGGCTTTGGCGTCTACCTGTTCGCCAACCTGGTGGTCGACATGCGCCGCGACATCGGTTTTGACTACACCACGGTGGGCTTGATCACTGGCGGCGCGCAGATTGGCTTCCTGCTGTTTTCATCGGTGACCAGTTATATCAGCCGGTTTTTCGAAGGGTGGAAGATCAGCCTGGTGTCGACGGTGATGACGTCCCTGGCGCTGCTGGGGTTGAGTGTCAGCAACAGCATCTGGTTGTCGGGGGCGCTGTTGATCCTGCTCGGCGGCTGTTCCGCTTCGGTGTACATCCCGTTGGCAGAGATCGTCACCAAGGGCTTCAGCCCAGGCAATCGCTCGCGGGTCATGGGGCTGATTTCCAGCGGTACCAGCTACGGCGTATTCATCAACGGTTTGCTGGTGTCGTTCCTGACACTCAATGGTGGCTGGCGCTCGATCTGGCTCACTGCGGGGCTGATATCGGTGGCCCTGTGCGTGGTGGCCTGGTTTCTGTTGCGTAACTTCGCTGCGAGCCAAGACACCGGGTTTTCCGGGGAACGCGCCACCGCGTTTGACAGCCACCAGCCCTGGCTCAGCCGCTCGTTGTACCTGACCTGGGCCATCGCCTTTCTCAATGGCATGGCGTTGCTGCCGTTCCAGACGTACCTGGCGCCGTTCCTGCGCGATGAATTGGGTGTGTCGGTACAGGACGCCGGGTTTATCTGGACCACCATCGGCGCGGTAGGCATGGCGTCGGGCTTCCTGGTGGGGTGGATTGCCGACAAGGTCGGGGTGCGCGCGTCGCTGGCGATGTGTTTCCTGAGTGCGGGGCTGGCTGCCACCCTGGTATTCAGTTTCAACAGCCTGCCCTTGTTCTACCTGGCGGCGTTTCTGTTTGCGTTGGCGTTTTATCCCATCTTCGGACTGGTGCCCAGTTACATCGGGCAGATCGTCCCGGTCAGTCGGCTGACCCAGGCCTTTGGCATTGCCAACGTGTTGATCGGCCTGGGAGGCGTGTGCGGCAATTTCCTGGGCGGATTTTCCAAGGACCTGACCGGGTCGTTCTCGACCGTCTACTGGGTGGTGGCGCTGTTGTTGTTCGTGCAATGCGTGATGGTGTTCCTGTTGGGCAAACAGCCTGTTTCGGTCAAGGAGGGTGAACAGTCATGAGTTATTTTCCAGACACGCCGCACCGGAACCTGCACGCGTTTGCGTTCAGTCACCGCTCTGGCATGAAACATAACCCCGTGGTCATCTGGATGACCGGCCTCTCCGCGTCCGGCAAGTCGACCATTGCCGATGCGTTGGATAGTGCGCTGCAGGAACAAGGGCGGATCACCGCCATTATCGACGGCGACTCGGTGCGTGGCGGGCTGTGCCGAGACCTGGGTTTTACCGACAGCGACCGTGACGAGAATATCCGCCGGGTCGCCGAAGTGGCGCGGTTGATGCTGGAGGCGGGGCTGATCGTGATCGTGGCGTTGATTTCTCCCTCGTCGGCCAGCCGGCACTACGCGCGCTCGATCATCGGCAATGAGTTTTTTGTCGAAGTGCATGTGGACGCGCTGTTGGAAATCGCCGAACAACGTGACCCCAAGGGCCTGTATAAAAAAGCCCGCGCCGGGTTGATCAAGCACTTTACCGGTATCGACTCCCACTACGATGTCCCGGTGTTTCCGGAGGTGCACCTGGATACCCAGACGCTTTCAGTGGAACAGTCGGTCGCGACGATTCTTGATTGGATCGCGCACAACGACGAGTGCACCTAGCCGTCTGTCTTTGCGCGGGGATGACAATGTCTGCAACTTGAGAAAACAGGGTAATCTGCGCCATCGCAGGGAGAACGCGTTTTTTCAGGAGCAGGCATGACACATTTTACGGGCACTGCAAAATCGATCCGTCTGATTGGTGGGGCCCGGGTATTGGACTTTATCAATACCACCAACGGCCGTCGCCCGGGCACTTCGCTCAAGGTCGTAGAGGAGCGGCTCACCAGCTTTCAGTTCTTCTTCGAATGGGCATTGCATGCGTCGTTGATCTCGGCCCGAGAGTTTGACGACTACAAACCGATGGTGTTTGCCTCCTCCATGGCTTACCAGCCGGACCTGGACGCGATCATTGCGTTCAGGGAATGCCTGTACGCGGTGTTCTATCCGTTGTCGTTACAGGGTGCCGCGCCCGATGAGGCTTTGCAGCAAATCAACCAGGTGTTCCAGCAAGGCGTTGCCTGGCGGGTGCTGCGTTCCGTGGAGGGCAAACCTGCCTGGGCGTGGAAGCCCTGCACCACGGCGCAGGAGCTGACGGCTATGGTGCTCGGGCGCTTGGCCATCGAGGCCACGCAGTTACTGGTGTCCGGTGATCTGCACGCATTGCGCATTTGCGGCGCCGCTGACTGCGATTGGGTGTTCTTCGACATCTCCAAGAACAAGCAGCGCAAATGGTGCCAGATGAGCGTGTGTGGTAGCCGCGAAAAACTCAGCCGTCTCAAGCAGGTGGGCAGCACGCATTAGTTTCCAGGTGCGCGACGGGTAGCAATTGCTCCACTTAATAGGAAGCATTACTATTCACGCCCCGCCTCCCCAGTGCACCCGCGATGATCCCTCAGCCGCCCCGCAGAACAGGCTTTTTCGAACATTACGAAGAGTTGATCGGAACCTGGACGCGTCGCCTGAGAAACCGTCAGCAGGCCGAAGACCTGGCGCATGACACCTTTGTGCGGGTGCTGGAGTCGAAATCCGATCAGGTGGAGCAACCGCGCGCCTACCTGCATCAGACCGCGCGCAATATCGCAGTGGATGCCTATCGACGCGAAGACCGGCGTGAAGCCATCACGCTGGAAGCCTTTGATCAGCGCTCGCCCCACAGCGGCGACCCGGAGCATTTCATGCACGCGATCCAGTTGGCGGACTCCATCGAGCGGGCCTTGGCCGAGCTGCCGCTCAACTGTCGCAAGATTTTTATCTGGCAGAAAATCGAGGGGCTCACCCAGCAGGAAATCGCCGAACGCCTGGGGCTGTCTAAAAACATGGTGGAAAAGTATATGATCCGCACCCTGCGGCATCTGCGCGACCGCCTGGACGCGATGGCGCCATGAATGCCCGCTTTGAAACAGGATCTTCCATGATGGATAACCGTGCCCGAGACGAAGCCGCGCAATGGTTTGTGCGCCTGCAAGACGCCGAGTTGAGCGCTGCCGAGCGCCAGCGCTTTGATGCGTGGCGCAACGAGCATCCCGATCATCAATACGAATTTGATGTGCTACAAGGCCTGTGGAGTGCCACCGACTTGCTGCCCAAGGCCCGCTTGCAGGCGTTATGCGAGGCCCCGGTGGAACGGCCCAAGCGCCGCGGCGTGTTGCGTTACGCGGTGGCCGCCAGTGTGGTCGCCGTCGCGTTGGGCTTGGGCCTGTTCAGCGGGCTCGATCATCCAAAACCCTACAGTGCCGAGTTCAGCACGCGCTTGGGTGAACATCGCCAGGTGGCCTTGCCCGACGGTTCGGTGATGGACCTCAACAGCCGCAGCGTGGTTGCGGTGCATTATGAAAAGGGCCGGCGCGGCGTGGAACTCAAGCAGGGCGAGGCAATGTTCAGCGTCGAGCATGACACCAGCCGGCCGTTCGTTGTGGCCGCCGGGGCAGGGCAGGTGACGGTGACCGGCACGCGCTTTGATGTGCGTCGTGATGACGACCAGACTCGCGTGATGGTCGAGGCCGGCACTGTGAAAGTGCAAGGTCATTCACCGGACAAGGTGGTCACGTTGACGGCAGGCCTGGGGACCCACGTCGACAACAAAGGATCGGTGGCAGCGGCCTACGCTGTGAACACTGAAGAATTGACCGCCTGGCGCACGGGCAAGCTGGTCTTCAACAACGCTTCGCTGGGCGAAGTGGCGCGGGAGGTTTCGCGCTATCGCGAGCAACCGCTGCGGGTCAGTACGCCCGCGGTGGGCAACCTGCGCCTGACCAGCGTGTTCAAGGCCAATGACACCGACGCCTTGCTCAAGGCCTTGCCGCATATCCTGCCGGTGGCCTTGCGCACCTTGCCGGACGGCAGCCAGGAAATAATTTCACGCTGACATTCAGGTTTTTTTCGAGTTCTTCGTCTTCTCCTGCAACTGCAACTGGTTTGCATTAACAGCCGCATACTCTTGCGATCACAGGACTAGGTTCGACGTGAAAAAACTTGCCGTTAACAACAATAAAATCTCCCGCTGGGCGCCGCTGGCCCTGGCGCTTGCGGTCAGTGCCGCGCTGCCTACGGCCTACGCCGCCGACGCCATTCACATCCAGGCCCAGCCCTTGGGCGCGGCGCTGAGCCAATTGGGCCAGCAGACTTCCCTGCAAGTGTTCTTCAGCCCCGAGTTGGTCGCGGGCAAGCGGGCACCGGCGGTAGACGGCAACCTTTCCCCCGAACAAGCCCTGCGCCAATTGCTGCAAGGCAGCGGCCTGGACTACCAGATCGACGCCGGTTCCGTGACCCTGCGCCCGTTGAACAGCGGCACCGGTGAAGCCGGCTCGCCCCTGGAACTGGGCGCCACCGATATCAAGGTGGTCGGCGACTGGCTTGGCGATGCCAACGCTGAAGTGGTGCAGAACCATCCCGGCGCACGCACGGTGATCCGTCGCGAAGCCATGGTGGAGCAAGGCGCAATGAACGTCGGCGACGTACTGCGTCGCGTGCCTGGCGTGCAGGTGCAGGAATCCAACGGCACTGGCGGCAGTGATATTTCCCTCAACGTCGGCGTACGTGGCCTGACGTCGCGCCTGTCGCCACGTTCTACCGTGCTGATCGACGGCGTGCCGGCTGCGTTTGCGCCTTATGGCCAGCCGCAACTGTCGATGGCGCCGATTTCCGCCGGCAACCTGGAGAGTATCGACGTGGTGCGCGGTGCCGGTTCCGTGCGTTATGGGCCACAAAACGTCGGCGGCGTGATCAACTTCGTGACCCGTGCCATCCCCGAGAAATTCTCCGGGGAAGTCGGCACCACCCTGCAAACCTCCGCCCACGGCGGCTGGAAGCACGTGGACAACGCCTTTATCGGCGGCACCGCCGACAATGGCATCGGCGCCGCTTTGCTGTACTCCGGGGTCAATGGCAACGGTTACCGCAACAGCAACAATTCCAACGACATCGACGACGTGATCTTCAAGACCCATTGGGCGCCGACCGATCAAGACGACTTCTCGCTGAACTTCCACTACTACGACGCCAGCGCCGACATGCCCGGCGGCCTGACCCAGAAGCAGTTCGATGCCAACCCGTACCAATCGGTGCGTGACTGGGACAATTTCAGCGGACGCCGCAAGGACGTGTCCTTCAAGTACATCCGCCAGATCGACGACCGCACCCAGGCCGAAGTGCTGACTTACTATTCCGACAGCTTCCGCGGCAGCAACATCGCCAACCGCGACCTCAAGACGATCGGCTCCTATCCGCGTACCTACTACACCTTTGGCATCGAGCCACGGGTGTCCCATGTGTTCGACGTAGGCCCGAGCACCCAGGAAGTCAGCCTGGGCTATCGCTACCTCAAGGAAGGCATGCATGAGCAGGCCACCAGCCTGAACCTGGTCAACAATGTGCCGACGCCGGGTGGGCAGAGCGACGGTCACGTCTACCAGGACCGCACCGGGGGCACCGAGGCCAACGCGTTCTATATCGATAACAAGGTCGATATCGGCAAGTGGACCATCACGCCGGGCATCCGCTTCGAAGACATCCGTACTGAATGGCACGATCGCCCGGTGGTTGCCTTGAACGGCACGCGTACCCAGGAAAAACGCCGCGAAGTCCACAACAACGAACCACTGCCGGCCCTGAGCGTGATGTACCACGTCTCCGACGCCTGGAAACTGTTCGCCAACTACGAGACGTCGTTTGGCAGCCTGCAATATTTCCAACTGGGCCAGGGCGGCACCGGCGACCAGACCGCGAATGGTCTGAACCCCGAAAAGGCCAAGACCTACGAGGTGGGTACGCGCTACAACGACAATGTGTGGGGCGGCGAGCTGACGTTCTTCTACATCGACTTCTCGGATGAGCTGCAATACGTCAGCAACGATGTGGGCTGGACCAACCTCGGTGCGACCAAGCACACCGGCATCGAAGCGTCCGCCCACTATGACCTGTCGAACCTGGACCCGCGCCTGGACGGCCTGACCGCCAATGCCGGCTTCACCTACACCAAGGCCACCTCGGAAGGCGACGTACCGTTCAAGGGCCGTGACCTGCCGCTGTACTCCCGTGAAGTGGCCACCTTGGGCCTGCGCTATGACGTCAACCGTTGGACCCACAACCTGGATGTGTACGCTCAGTCGGGCCAGCGTGCGCCAGGCACGACCAGCACCTACGTCACCCAGGGCACGGCTGACGGTCAGTACGGTGATATCCCCGGTTATGTCTCGGTCAACGTGCGTAGTGGTTATGACTTTGGCGAACAGTTGTCCAACCTGAAGTTGGGCGTGGGCGTGAAAAACGTGTTCGACCAGCAGCACTACACCCGTTCCAGCGACAACAATGCCGGGCTGTACCTGGGCGAGCCTCGTACGTTCTTCGTACAGGCCAGTGTCGGGTTCTGATTGAAATATTGCCGCTCTTCCTGCTTAGGGAGAGCGGCACTGCCTGCCGATAGAGTGGCTTGTCTCTCACTCGATCAGATGTTCTTCCTACTTCGATTCTGGATACTTTCAGCGGTCTCAGGAACCGGTTCCCACCGTTCGGCCACACAGGATATGCCTGCCTTCGCTGGTTTCCTTGACGACTCAAGGCCAGGCACCTGAATAGACCGAACTGGAGAACTGGAATGTCGGTATCAGCATACAATCAGAGCGTTGCTCCTTCCCTCGATAACGCCTCCCTTGGAGATGCAAAACCCGCTGCCGAGCGGTCTGTCACCGGGTCAAATGTCCAGGTCACGGTAGGCGTCAATTTCACTGCGCAGTCCAATCAAGCCGGACCGATATTCGGTGGCCCGCCGCCGCGGCCGTTGCCCGGAAACCTGCGTCCGAATCCTGGCCCGCCGCCGCGTCCGACGCCGACGTTGCCGGACTCTTATTACTCGAAACAGAGCAACGAACAACTGGCGCAGGGCATCTTGAATAATTATGACGCGTTCAAGGGGCGCTGGCCCTCGCGTTACGTCACGCAACAGAGCCTGCAGCAAACAGCTAATCAACCATTGACCGACAACCCTTACAAGGACCCGAATATTCGATTGGCGAACGAAGTGCTGAAGCGTCCAGGGTTGCTGCAATCCCTTGATCGCAATGGCAGTACCGGTGCAGTGGATGGCCGTCTGACCAAGGGCGATATCACCAGCTTCGTTCGTTCGGACAATCCGCTGAAACTGAGTGACGACAAGCAAATCGTCCAAGACGTGCTGAATAATTTCAATGCGTTGAAGGGGGGATACTTCAGCAGCACGATAAAACTCAGGGATCTTAATGCGCGTGCGATTCAACCGTTGACCGGCAATCCGTACAACGACCATCTCACCCAGCTTTCGCGGGAGGTCATGACGCGTTCCGATCTGAGGTCAGCGATGGACAACATTTACAGCTGGCAACGCGATGGCAAGATTTCTCGCCAGGAGTTGTACACATTGCTTGGTTAGGGCCTGGGCCCCCTGCTGCGCATGACGCGGCAGGGGAGGCAAACATTTGGCGCAGCCAGTTACACCCTAAGCATGCGGAACTGTTTGCGAAGATCTACCACAAAGACAATATCCACCGGCCATTGAATGCCGATGGGGGCCTTCATCTACCGGATTAGGTCTGGACCATGAACTCGACATCATTTGATTCCCGTCACTCTCCGTATACCGCATCAACCGTGACTGCACTATCGCATGAGGCGCAAAACTCAAGAAAACCTCAAGAGCTGAACCTCACATCCTCACCCAGGTTCAGCTTCAAGGCGCCCACCGCCGAGGATTTTGACAAAGGTTCTCGTTTGTTTACGGAGCAGTCGGCGCCCAACCCTGTGTTTTCAATGTTAGCGAACCTTTGGAGTAAGGTGTCCCGGCGCTAGTTTTCACCGTGTCACACAGCAGGATTTTCCAGAGCATGGATGCACGGCAGGGCAGATGGTTACAAGCGCTTAAGATTCCGAGGGGTATATCCAGTGTTTTGGACGACCTTCTTCGGAACCGTTGTTTTCTCAGGACCACTCAATCGCTGCTTGTGCCATCTTGATTTCGAGGCCCTTTCGAGGATCAGGCAATCAAGGCCCAGGCTACGAAATCTAGATAGGGTGGAGGTGAGTCATGATTGGTAGTGTCAATAATCTGAGCTATACGCAAGCAGCTGGGTCCAACACACCTGAGCCAACGGGGAGTGGTCAGTCTCGCTTTGAGGTCGATGCCCGTGCACTGGGTAGGCCGCTGCCGGCCACGCAGCCAATCAACCCCCGTTTCGCGAACGGCGCCGACCGGCACTTCGACGGCCAGAACCTGTATGGAGGCATGACGAAAGTTGGCAACCCCTTCGTCAGCTCGGACGACCATCTGCTGGCGACCGACTTGAAAAACAACCTGTCATTGCTGGACGCTTTCAAGAAGGATGGCCGACTGACCCAAGGTTCATTGCAGGAAATCGCCAAAGAAGAACCCAGCAGTAGCAAAGTATCTGAGCGCACCATCATGTTGGTGCGAGAGATACTCAACCGTCCTCGATTGAACGATGCGATCACCGCGAGGGGTGGTGAAATCACGCATGACAGCTTGACTAAGGCTGGCGACTCGCAGATTGGCAATACCAACCCCAATACGCAGAGCGCGGACCCGTTCCATGCGAAAACCGATGCTCAGGTTGTCCAGGCGTTCAAGGGCATGTTTGATGACTGGCGGGACAAATCGGAAGACCGCACGTTCTTTTTCGGTACACAAAGACATCGGTACGTGAATAAAGACACGATTATTGAAATCGCCAAGGACCCCAATCAAATAGGCAACAACGGTGAACCTCTGCGGGATGTGCGCACCGGGTTTCCTTTGAAAAAGTACAGCGAGCAACAGGTGTACCTGGCCAAGAACCTGATGGAGAGGCCGGGTTTGATGGCCTCTCTGGACAGTTACAAAGCCAATGGTTACAGCCCTTTCGGAAGCCTGAATGACGATGGCTGGCTGAAGAACTACAGCATTGATCGCTGGCTTGAAAACGACAAAGAAGAGAAGGGGAAGTAGTCTACGCAAGCCCGCATGAGCCGCTTGAAGGACACAATCTGCTCATGCCGCTTGGTGTTCATACGCGCAGTATCTTTCCGCTGATTGCCACCGCCGCCAGCAGCACACCGATCAACAGGAACGCGGTCGCCAGGCTGCTGCCATGGGCGATGAACCCGATCACGGCCGGTCCAGCCAATATCCCCGCATAGCCCAGGGTGGTGATGGCCGGCACGGCGATATGTTCTGGCATGACCTTCTGCTTGCCGACAGCGGTATAGAGCACCGGCACGATGTTGGAGCAACCGGCGCCTATCAATGCATAACCCAGCAGGGCCATTTCCCAGGCCGGTGACAAGGTGGCGAGGAATGTGCCGGCGGCCGCCAGCGCGCCGCCGGCCACAATCACCCGGGTAGCGCCCAGCCGACGCACGATGGCATCTCCGGTCAATCGACCCGCAGTCATGGTCAAGGCAAAGGCCGCGTAACCCAGTCCCGCATAGGCTTCGTCCAAGCCGCGTTCGGCACTGAGGAACACCGCGCTCCAGTCGAGTACCGCACCTTCGGCCAGGAACACGATAAAACACAGGCAACCGATGAACAGCACCACGCCGTGGGGCACGGCAAACGCCGGGCCCGAACTCTCGCTGCCGTAGGGCAGCAGGTGCGGCGCGGCCTTGAGCAGTGCCGCCAGCGTGATGACGATCACCACCAGGGTCGCTTGCAGTGGCGAAAGTCCTAGTCCCAGTAACGCTGAAACGCCCGCTGCACCGACAATCCCACCCAGGCTGAACAGCCCGTGAAAGCCTGACATCATGGTCTTGCCGCTGGCCCGCTCGACGATCACCGCCTGTAGGTTGACTGTGGAATCTACCGTTCCCAGGCCGGCGCCAAACAGAAACAACCCTGCCATCAATAACGGAATAGAACTGACCGTCGCCAGCATCGGCAATGCCAGGCAGATCATGATCGTCCCGGCGCTGAGCACGCGTCGGCAGCCAAAACGTGAGGCCAACGCACCGGCGGCAGGCATGGCGATGATCGAACCGACGCCCAGGCACAACAGCAGCAGGCCAAGAGTGCCTTCGCTCAAATCGGCACGGGCCTTGGCATAGGGCACCAGCGGCGCCCAGGCTGCGATGCCGAAGCCGGCAATGAAGAAAGCGATACGGGTCGACATTTGCTCCAGCCGCCCGGGAACCACGGGCGCTGAGGTGGGGATGGCAGTCATGAAAAATCCTTGGTTTTGCGTTCTACGAACGATGTCCGGCGTGACATCCTTGCACATCAGGCCATGGGGCGCGAGCCGCGTTCCCTTGAGATGGCGATGGTCATGAATTTTATTTTTACACATCTGGAACGTCACGACGGTTCGTCGCCACACAAGCAGTATCGAGTGCGTAGGAGACGGTCTGGAAGGTGCGTAATCCCTGTGGGGGCTTTTGAACCCCTGGGTTCTTGCGGTGGATTACCACCTTCCAGGCCGCCTCCCGCTGTAGGTCGCTTCTGTAATACGCTGTTGTCTCAATATTCAGGCAACGACAAGGACCCACCGATGAAGAACTTCAGGCGCACAGCGGCATGACCCTTTTCTACGACGCCCGCGGCAACATCTACGGTGTGGTCAGCCCGACCTCATTGAGAAACATGGGCATTGATGTGCCCGAGAACGCTGCACAGGCCGCGTACACTCGCAACGACTGGACCTCGTCGGCCATCGCGTCCGAATGCGAGTGGGGCTCAATGCCAAGTCCGGCCGGTGCCAAGGCCCATCGCTGTGATGGCTTGCTGGTCGGGCCGTTCCAGGCCGAGCCGCCATTTGACCTGCTGATCGTCAACACCGACGGTTCCCTGGCCGAGCGTAGTGGCAACGGCCTGACGATTTTCGCCCAGGCACTCACCGACCAGGCCCTGATGAGTGGGGCCTGTGAGTTGCGGGTGCACCACGACAAATCGGACGCGGTCTCACCTGTGTCGACTTGGGTTGAACCGGCAGTCCGTGAACAGGTTTCAGGGTTCTGGCTTGAGTTGGGAGCACCCGCTTTCGGGGCTGCGGCAGTGGGGGCGCAGGCGGATGTGAATGACACTGAACGGGGCCATGTGAGCGAGTTGGCGGCGATCAACCCTCAGTGGGCAACCAGCCAATTCGTGCGGGTGGGCAACCCCCATTGTGTGACGCTGGTCGAGCGGGTATCTGCATTGCCGGATAACGCACAGATGCAGCAGCCAGCCCTGTTCGAGCCCTTGAAGAACATTGCGTTTGCGCCCCCGGCGGGTGGTGGTCGGCCTTGTGCGGCAGGCGTCAACTTGCAATGGGCGGCACGCCAGCCCGGCAATCGAGTCATCGCGCGGGTCTTCGAGCGAGGAGAGGGACCCACCGCGTCTTCCGGAACCAGCGCCAGTGCGGTGGCTTGTGCGGCGTGGCGGGCGGGCTGGGTCGAGAGTGGCGAGGTAGCAGTGGTGATGCCTGGTGGCATTGCGCCGGTTCGCTTGCACACTGAGGGCGAGACGGTACTGAACGTCAGTCTGTTCGGGGCCGCAGAGCCGCAACCGTGAAGTTGTTTAACGGCTGATGCTGTGATTCGGTGTCGGCTGTTTCTTTATCGGTTAGTCATGTTGATGAATTGCGGTGTAGGGCGTTTCTTGTTCATAAACAGTGTTACATGGGTTTGTTTTATTATCTTGTAAAAGACACTTCTAACTTCGTCGTACGAAACTTCTGTTTTATTTTGGAATGGCCGATTTTTGCCCGGAATGGCTAAGCTTTGAGATATTCAAGCGTTTGCTCTTGCTGACTGATTCGATGTCCAGCAAGGGGAAGTATCTCAGGGTTTTCATTCATTAACGGCGGGTGCCCACGGATGGTTAACGCGTTTGTTTCGTCACGTTTCAATTTGGTTCTTCCACATATAAACACTGCCTTGCAAGTCCTGGCATTCAAAGGTAATGAAGTCCTCGATCAACCCTTTTTCATCCATATACAGGTGGTCAGCGAAAACCCTTCCCTTGATCTGGAGGCGCTACTCCACCAGCCCGCCTACCTGGATCTTGGTGAAGCGAACGAAGGCTTGCATGGGCAGGTTTACGCTATCGGGCGGGACGACCCAGGTCGGCGCATCACGCGTTATCACCTGACCCTGGCGCCCCGGCTGGCCTGTCTTGCACATCGGCATGACCAGAGGATTTTCCAGCAACGCAGTGTGCCGCAGATCATTGCGCAGGTCCTTGAGCAGCATGGCATCCTGGCGGATGCCTACGTGTTTGAACTTGGCCCGGTGGTTTATCCGGCGCGTACGTTCTGCGTGCAGTACGCAGAAAGCGACCTGCACTTCATCCAGCGGCTCTGTGAAGAGGAGGGCATTCACTACCATTTTCGTCACAGCCTAGACAATCATCTGCTGGTATTTGGTGATGACCAGACGGTGTTTGGGCGTTTACCCGGGCAACGCTATAGCGCTCCCGGCGGACCCCAAGTCGAGACAAGGGTTATCCAGCGATTCAACGTGCGCTTGGCCACCCGCAGCCAAAAGACGGTGCGCCGTGATTACGACTTCGAACATCCTTCCTTGCACCTGCACGACAGCGCGGGTGTCGCGTCGACACTCCCGCTTGAGGACTATCAGTACCCGGCAGGATTCACCGGTCATGCCCGTGGCAAGCAATTGGCGCGGCGGGGCCTGGAGCGTCACCAGCGCGACCGGCATCGGGCATTGGGCAAGAGTGATCAGCCAGTGCTGCGCAGTGGGCACTTCCTTGAGATACGAGATCATCCCGATCCAACCTGCAACGACCTGTGGCTGATCACGTCGGTGCGTCATGAGGGTTATCAACCCCAGGTGCTGGAGGAAGCAACACCGGCAACCGACGCGTTCCACGGATATCGCAATCGCTTTACCGCAACACCTTGGCAGGCCGTGCATCGGCCGTCTCTCAGGCATCCCAAGCCGACCATCAATGGCAGCCAGACTGCAACCGTGACCGGTCCGGCCGGTGAGGACGTGCATTGCGACGCTTATGGCCGGGTGAAGGTGCGCTTTCACTGGGACCGCCGGGACAAGGCGGATGATAAAAGCAGTTGCTGGGTGCGGGTGGCGTCCGGGTGGGCCGGTGACGGGTTTGGCGCAACGATGATCCCGCGTGTGGGCATGGAGGTGTTGGTGACCTTCCTGGACGGGGATCCCGACCGCCCGTTGATCAACGGCTGCCTGCCGAATGCGTTGCACCGGCCGTCCTATCCCTTGCCGCAATACAATACCCGTAGCGTTTTGCGCAGCCGCAGTTCCCTTGGGGGGGAAGGCGCCAACGAGGTGTACCTGGAAGACCGCCGTGGCGAGGAGCTTGTCTACCTGCGTGCACAGCGAGACCTGGAGCAAAGGGTCGGCCATGACAGTCGGCTGGAGGTTGTGGGGGAGCGGCGAGAAGTCATCCATGGCTTGAGCACGGCTCACTTGGAAAGCGAAGAGCATCGCCACGTCACCGGCGACCGCAAAGTGGTGCTCAAGGCCAACGACTACCTTGATGTACAAGGCGATAGTCGGACCCAGGTGGCGCAGACCCTGGTCATCGAGGCTGGGCAGCAACTTCACCTCAAGTCCGGTGCCAGCCTGGTGATCGATGCCGGTGCGCAACTGAGCCTCAAGGCAGGTGGAGAGCATCTGGTCATCCAGGCCGGTGGCATTTTCAGCAGTCGTCCAATAGCCCTTGGCGGTTTACCGTCTGCGACCCCGTTGGCGAGCGCCTTGAGAATGGCCGGTGCGCCAGAGGTCTCCAAGGTACAAGGCTCGACCATGAACCTGGCCCGACAACTGGGGGCGGACTACTGCCCAGTGTGCGAACGCTGCCGTGAAGGCCTCTGTGATCTGCCGGGGAGGGCTGCCTGATGCAGGACATGCCAGGCCAATGGATGGCCCAACAACAGCAGGCAGGGCGGCACCTGTGTTTGATCCTCGACGGGCAGAGCGCTGCGCGCGAACCGCTGCTGGCGGTGCGCAGCTTGTCGGACTACCGCAGCTTCTATGGTGAGACTGTGCTGGCGGAACTCATGATGGAAGGTCCCGTCATCCTACTGCTGAAGCAGATGAGCGAGCCTGCATTACGCGACCTCTTGCAACAGCCCGAGGGTCACTGGGGTTGGCTGGGCAGCTTGCCAGGCGAGGACCTGACAAGCGTGACCCGGCACTGGCGCGACCGTTTGCTGACGGGGCCGGAGGGCGAGCAATCACTGTACCGCTTTCACGACAACCGTACCCTGGCGCGTGCGCTGGACTATCTATGTCCTGAGCACTGGCCGGTATTCCTCGGCCCCTTGATCAGCCTGTGTTACTGGTACGAAGACCGCTGGCGAATGGCTGATAACCCTGCTCCCGGCGAGTATCCGCTGCCTGATCCGGTCCCTTGGCTGAACACACCCAACCCAAACGCCGAAGCGATCCTGCACGCCAATATCCTGCGTTATCTGTTGGCCGAACACAGCGAAGACCTGGTCGCATTGGTGGAATTCCAGGACCCGAAAATCTGGCTGAGCCAGGTGCTGGAGCAGGCACGTGCCTGGCAATGGCGGGGGCCGGAGCGATTGGAGTTTCTGGTGGTACGACGGTTGGAGGAGGCCACCCGAAGCAGTGTCATTCGGTGGCAACCGTTGGTTGGGGAAGCACCGGCGGATCACTTTGAGCGGGTGGTGGAGCAGTGGCGAACAATGGAAGGAAAGGATGAATAAAGGAAGCCTAGTTGTATGGGGTGTGGTGGGGATGCTGGGGCTGACAGGGTGTGCGGGCAAGCCGGTTGATAGCTTTACGCTGGAGGTGGATCTGCCGGCGGAGTTTGAGCTCAAAACTGCCGCAAATTATTTGCCCGCTACGGGTGAAATCTGCACTTTGCCGCGACGCCGAGGAAAGAGGCCTGAGCGAAAAGTCTTTTTTACCGACTACCAACCTCTGGCAAGTCGGGTGAGTTATGAGTTGCCGCTGAGTGAAAAAATCGAGGGCTGCCCTTCGGTACTGCGAAGTCTGGAGTTTGAGTTTTATGCGAAGTGGGGAAAGCGTGATACGGACGTAGGTGGAGATCGTGCAGGTATCGCCATTCGAGATCGCGGAGATGATCAATCTGGAATGCCTGAGTCGGGTGTCCAGGAATTGGTTGGGCAATGTCATTGGCGGTTCAGGACGGTGGGGCCGTTTCATGCGATCAGGAAACTCCTGCAATGTCGCTCGATGAGTGCAATGGGAGAGTTGCAGAAGTCCGTGGCAGGGGGGGCCGCTCAGCGTGATCAGTTAGCGGGGAAAACGCTCAGGTTGGTGTTGACAGTCACTGATCGGGAAGAACCGGCTGTTGGTGATAACTGGGTAGTCGTTCCAGGCGGCTGGAAGCGTTGTAGAGGTAAAAGCTTTGAGGACCCTTATGCGTTTTGTAACGGCAACACCTCCGACTTTAAACCTATAAAAATGCCGGATGGTCGCGTTTGTGATGTCTATCCATCGTGTAAATGACAAGGAGCAAGGCCATGAAGCTGGATGCAAGGAAGCAGTCTTTTTTCAGTGATAGCAAGCCGGCCTGTGCATTGCGCGGGCATTGGGTGAGCTTTTGCCTCGTCGATGAAGTGGGCGTGGGAACGGCATACGGTGGCCTGCCTTATACGGTCTACGATAGTGCAGGGCAGCAATACAAGGGCAGGCTCAATGGAGACGGGTTTGCCAAGCTGCAGGATATATATTGTGGGCCCGTGGTACTTGTTTTTGATGACCTGTATTCCGGCGCAGAGCAGCCATATCAATGGCTGATGGAGCGCTCCACCTACAAGCTCCCTATTACCGAGCTTCAGGCTCGGGCTGAGCAGACGCGGTTTGCCGCCTCTGATGGGCGGCGCCTCGAAAGTAATCCTGCTCAGCAAAAGGCCAACCGGTTCTATCAGGTCGAAGTGCGTGATTTAGTCCGCCATGTCGCCCACTTGCCACCGATTGCGCCTCGGAGTCATCAACCCCAGCGGCATGCATTAAAAATGATGGGCGACTTGGGGTTTGGACCGCCCGAATCAAACTTGGCAGGAATCGTGTTGTTTCCCAACAACCACGCTGCTTTGGAGGTCCGGCCACTGCGAGCCTTCCGTCCGATGCTTTCAATCGAAGACGGTTTCTGCGCTTTGAACCTTTATCAGTTGGCATTGATGGCCACCTTGAGTTATTGCAACTTCGGCCAAGAGCCACCTAAAAAACCCCAGGACCAAGTTCGTTTCCCCCTTGATCCCAGCGTCGGTCATCTATTTGCCGAACAGCTTTCGGGTTTCCACGAGGCTTGGCGTTTTGATGCAGAACAAGTGCAGCGTTTTTACCCCCTTTACGAAGAGGTCCCTTACTCCCAGCGATTTGAGATCCTGCCCTTCGATCCAGAGCTGTATCCACAAAACCAACCCGAGCTGGGGGAGAAACAGGAACATCCGGCGAACCTGCATTTTTTCGATGATGACAAATTTGATACGGATACCCAGGCGTTTATCACCCATCACGATGACGTAATCCTGATCGCGGTGCGTGGCACCGCCAGCGCCGCAGATGGGATGCGCGATGCAAACGCCCATCAGGTAGCTTTTGTGGAAGGTGTCGGCAAGGCACATGAAGGTTTCTACCAAGCGTACCGCGCAATGCGCAATTTCGTGCTGAGCTACCTCGACCAATTCCACACAGGCCAACGAATTATCATCTGCGGCCACAGCCTGGGCGGCGCAATCGCCTTGCTCCTGGCGGAAGGGTTACGCCGAGCACCTGAGGGCAACTACAACATCCTCCTCTACACCTACGGCGCCCCCCGTGCCGCCGACTCCGAATTTACCGAGGGCGCCTCAACCCTGGTCCACCATCGCATCGTCAATCACAACGACCCCGTCCCCAGCGTGCCGGCCCCGTGGATGAACACCACCGCCAAACTCTGGATCCCAGGCGCCATCACCCTGTTCAGCGCCCCCGCGCCGGGCGGCCTGTTGTTCGCCGCCGGTTTGGTTCGCCTTGGTGGAAACCCTTACCAACACCACGGCGAACAACACCACTTCATGCCGATTATGCTGCCAGACGGCATACAGTCTTCGGTGTTGTGGAAGCCCGGTTGTGAGTCCATCCAGGAGGCGGGTTGCAACCGAGCCTTGCAACTCCATGGCGATATGCCCGAGCGGGATAACCTGCTGAAACAGCTGTTCCAGGCCAACCAGCACTTCATGACTGCCAGCTACATCCCGGCGGCCTGGGCGACGCTCCGTCGCTGGCAACAAACCCAGGAAAGCAACGGCCCGCTGGTCACGCCAAGAGAGTTCGAGTTGCTCGACCTGGCACTTGAAACCATGCGCGAGCAACTGCGCAACAAGCGTCGGGAGCTGGCCCGTCTCAGGCCCGCCAACGATCGGGGCTATGAACATCATGATGCCTTGAACAGCGAGATCGACCGCTTGCACACCAGCCGTGAGCGCCTTGCGACCCTACGTTGGCGACGCCTGGAAGCCCGTGATGTCTACGGCAGCCAGGCCCATAGCGCCCACTTGCAACCCAGCCTCAAGCGCTGGTTCAGCCACCGTGAAAACCGTGAACTGTCGCAAGTCGCCCGCATTCCTCCCGCGTTGCATCACGAATGGGGGAGGGCGCAAACGCTGGATATCGACTCGATCGTCTGAGCCTGGCGTTTACACAAACTCCACCTGCGCCGGCTGACGCTTCATCAACACCTTGCCGTTGCGGATCGAGTACAGCGGCAAGCCCTGGCTGCGAATGACCTCATAGTCGCTGTCCGCCGAGAGTATCAACAGGTTGGCTGGCCGCCCGGGCTCCAGGCCGTAACGCTCACCCAGGGCCATGGCCTTGGCGCTGTTGTCGGTCACCAGGTCCAAGGCGCTTTGCAGGTTGCGGTAGCCGAGCATGTGGCAGATGTGCAAACCGGCTTCCAATACCCGCAGGATGTTGCCGTTGCCCAGGGGATACCAGGGATCGACGATGGAGTCCTGGCCGAAACACACGTTCATGCCGGCTTCCAATAGTTCATTGACCCGGGTGACACCACGGCGTTTCGGGAAGCTGTCGAAGCGGCCTTGCAGGTGAATGCTCTCGGTGGGGCAAGAGACGAAGCTGATCCCCGAGTGCCCCAGCAGACGGAAGAGTTTGGCGCAGTAGGCGTTGTCGTAGGAGCCCATGGCGGTGGTGTGGCTGGCGGTGACGCGGGCCCCCATGTCGCGGCTGCGGGCTTCTTCGGCCAGCACTTCGAGAAAGCGCGAGTGCGGGTCGTCGGTTTCGTCGCAATGCACGTCCACCAGGCAGCCGGTACGTTCGGCCAGGTCCATCAGGAACTTCACCGAACTCACGCCCTGGTCGCGGGTGTATTCAAAGTGGGGGATGCCACCGATCACGTCGGCGCCCAGGCGGATGGCTTCTTCCATCAGTTCGCGGCCGTTGCGATAGGACTCGATGCCTTCCTGGGGGAATGCGACGATCTGCAGGTCGATCAGGTGCGTGCTTTCTTCACGCACTTGCAGCATGGCCTTGAGCGCGGTGAGGTCCGGGTCGGTGACGTCAACGTGGGTGCGCACATGCTGGATCCCGTGGGCGGCGAGGGCCTGGATCGTCTTCTTGGCGCGGGTCTTGGTGTCTTCCTGGGTGATGGTGGCTTTGCGTTCGCCCCAGCACTCGATGCCTTCGAACAGGGTGCCGCTCATGTTCCAGCGCGGTTCGCCAGCGGTCAGGGTGGCGTCGAGATGGATATGCGGTTCGACAAAGGGTGGAGTCACCAGGTTACCGGCGGCGTCCAGGTCGTCGGCCGCCGCAATCGGTGACCCCGATTGCAACGTGATACTGGCGATCCGGCCATGTTCCAGGTGCAGATCATGCAGGCCTTCACGGTTGCGCAGGCGGGCGTTGATGATGTGCATGGGCAAGTTCCTCTTGGCTAAAAACAATCAGGCGGACAGTCGCCAGATCATCAGCGCTATACCGATGTCCAGGCGATCATAAGCATTATCCAGCGTCAGCCCGCACAGGGCTTCGATGCGCTGGACGCGGTGTGTCAGGGTGTTGCGGTGCACGGCCAGCCGCTGGGCGGCGGCCACAAGGTTACCATTCTCATGGAACCAGGCTTCCAGGGTGGGCATCAGGCTGGGGCCGTGGTGCAGGTCGTGGCGCAGCAATGGACCCAGGCGTTCATTCAGGAATTGGTCGAGCAGGGCGCGATCACGCACGCCGCTGAGCAATTTGAGTACGCCCAGTTCGTCGTACACGCATAACCCGGCGCGTTCGCTGAAGCGTCGTGCAGCCGCCAGCGCCTGGCGGGCCTCATCCTGCCCCTGGGCCAGGCGTGCCGGTGGGTGAGCGGCGGCGCTCAGGCCGATAAACAATTTGAGCGGTGCCAGGCGCAGGTTCAATGGGTTGAGCCAGTTGGCCAATTGCTGGCGGTTAGCCAACGCTGCGACAGCATCCGGAGCCGGGAGCAGCATCGTCCATTGCCCGGCTCGCCCCAGTACCGGTAAACCTATCGAGAGTTGACGCAAGCGGCGGCTGATGCCGTCATGTTGGCGGGCCAGTTGCGCCTCCACAGAGGCTGCATCACCCTGGGCAAACAGCAACTCACTGCCTTCCAGTTGCAGTTGAACCACCTGCAAATGCTCAGCTAACGGCATGCCCAACTGCGTGGCCCGGTGCAACAAAAGATCCAGGGATTGGTAATCGCCGGTCAGCAAGCGCTCCAGCACATCGTGCCGCGAGCGTCCCAACTGCTCGGACTGGATCAGCGCCGAGCCAATGGCTTGGGTCACCAGCACCATTTTCAACGAATAGGGCTGTTCGATCAGCGGCATGCCGGCAGCTTCGGCGGCGTCGAGCAAACGCTGCGGAATCGCCTGGATATAAGCGGGCCCCGTCAGAATCACCAGTCCGGCCACCTGACGTTCGCAGGCTTCCTCCAGCAGTTGCAGCAGGTTGGTTTCGTCGCGTGGGTGATTGATCCCGGTGACGAACACCAACTCACCTCCCAACACCCACTCGGCGATCCCGCTGTTTTCCGCCACATAGGGCCAACGCACGCGATTATCCAGGCCAGCGGCGCCGGCACGCAGGTGCATGGACTCCAGGCCCGGCAAGGCCAGCACATCGGCGAGGGTCAGGCTCATGCCTGGGCGTCAGCCAAGGGCGCACGCACGCGCAGTACGGCGGTGAGCACGATGTAGGTCAACGACGCGGCCACGATACCCACCAACGGTGCGACCCAAGGTGAGTTGAACGCCAGCACCGTGCCCACCCCATAGGCCACCAACCCTGGCCAGTTGAATGCCGGCAGTCGCGCATCCGCCAGGCGTGGGTAGTGGCCGCGATAGCGATAGAAGAAGTCCGCCATGATCACCCCGCCAATCGGCGGAATCACCGTGCCCAGTAGAATCAAGTACGGCACCAGCATGTCGTACATGCCAAGCAACGCCAGCAGCGTGCCGATCACCGCGCCGGCCAGGGTCACGGTCTTGCGGCGTTTGGTGCGCAGCAGGTTGCAGCCGGCCACCGCGAAGTTGTAGATGGTGTTGTCCTGGGTGCTCCAGATGTTGAGCAGCAACATGGCCATCGCCGCCATGGCGAAGCCTTGCAGCAGCAATACTTCGACCACATCCGGTTGCTGATAGACGATGGCACCGTAGGCGCCGATCAGCACCATCAAACCGTTGCCGATAAAGAAACCGATCAGGCTGGCCAGCACGGCCACCTTGGCGGAACGCGAAAAACGCGTCCAGTTGGTGGCCTGGGTCGCGCCGCTGACAAAGGTGCCGAACACCAGGGTGATCGCCGTGGACAAGTCCAGTTCGCCAGTCGGCACCACCGCCAGCAACCCATCCAGCCCGCCGACTTTGACCGTGGCCACCCACATCGACAGAAACAGCAGGATACCCATCGCCGGCACCGCGATGTAGGACAGGATCTCCAGCCCGCGATAGCCAATGTAGGCCGTGGCGCAGAACACCAGGCCGAACAGCACCATCAACGCAAGGACGCTGCCCTGGCCCAGCTCGAAATACTTGCCCAGCACCACGGCGGCCGTGGCGGTGCCCCAGGCGTACCAGCCGATCTGGGTGAAACCGAGGATCAAGTCACTGAGCTTGCTGCCCACTTCGCCAAAGCAGAAGCGCCCCATCAACACCGAATTCAGCCCGCTCTTGAAGGCAATGTAACCCAGGCCTGCGGCGTAGATACCCAGCAGCAGGTTACCCAAGGCTACGACGCCAAGCATGTCGGTGAAGCTGAACGCCACACCCAGTTTGCCGCCAGCAAACATGGTCGCGGTAAAAAAGGTAAAGCCCAGCAGCACCATGGCGGTAGACGCCAGGCCTTTGCGCGCATGCATCGGGACTTCGCTGAGGGGGTAATCGTTGCCCGGTTCTTGCTGCGTCATGTGCTTGCTCCCTGAGTGAGTGACGCAGGCCTATTGCACCGCGCGTGCCAAACCGGCGGCAGTGATGTGCGCACGGCGGGCGCTGTGCACCGTGCACAGTATTTATAGCCAAACAGGGGAGAAACGCTGGAGGGAATGTTCGCCGTGCCCAATCGGGCACGAAAGCGGTGCAGCAGTGATACAAATTGGATCAGTCGAACAGCGTCTGGGTGGTCTCGCCACGATGGAAGGCGAATGCGGCTTCCAGGTCACTTTCAATGGTGCGCCCGCGGGACAGCGGCGGCAGCTCGTCCAGGCGGAAAAAGCCCACCTCGGTGGTCTCGAACCCCGCCATCGGCGCCGACTGGTCTACCGGTTCACAGAGGAAGTACAGTTTGTAGAAGTCGCGCACATCCGGTCGATACAAGCCCTTGGCCTTGTGCGTCAAGCTGTACAGGGCCCGCGCGGTCACCGTCAGTCCGGCTTCTTCGCGAATCTCCTTGACGATGTTTTCCGCCGCCGACAAGCCGATATCAGCGTAACCACCCGGCAACGCCCAGCAACCATCAGTCAACTCCCGCACTAGCAGAATCCGATCGCCTTGAATGACCGCACCGCGCACATCGATCATCGGCGTCGAGTAGCGTTTGGCGAAGTCCGTAACCAACCCAGTGATGCGCTCCAAGGGCACATTGCCCAACTGCGCGAGCATGCTGTGGGCAATCTCGGCAATCTCTTCCAGGCGCTCGCGCTCGAAATCATCGGTGCAAAAGTGCAGCCCCGTGGACGCCAACGCCTGCAAGCGTTTGGCCTGGGCCAGCCAAGTGTTCTCCATGGGTTACTCCGCGAGTTGTTTGGTCATGTACACCCGGCGCAGGCCGTGTTCTTCGGCCCGGTGGGTCTCGACATAGCCTCGACGGGTGTACAGCGTGATGTTCTCGGTCATGGCTTCGTTGGTGTACAGCCGAATGGCCATGAAGCCGGCATCGAGCGCCTGGTGCTCGGCAAAGTCCATCAGCAATCGCCCAAAGCCCAGCCCTTGGGCATCCGGGGCAATCGCCAGGTTATCCAGCAACAGCGCGTTGCCATCATCCAGCAGGATAATAAAACCCTGAACTCTCCCGGCATTTTCCAGCACATGTACGCCACCGGCCTGCACCCACTGGCGGTAATCCTCCAGCATCGGGCCGGGCTTGCGGCCGATCCGTTCGATGTACGGCGAGTAGGCGGCCTGGGCGATAGCCTCAATGGCAGCAACATCAGCAGCAGTGGCGGGGCGCATCATTGCAGCGGGCTCCTTGCGGGCAGGAAGTCACGACTGTAAGGGAGGCAGGTACAAAAAAACCACCGCGCAGGGTGGTTTTTTCACATCGCAGGTTTATTCGCCGCGATAGATGCAACCGCTGGTGCAGGTTTCGTGGATACGAATTGCACTGAGCTCAGGCAGCAGGGGCTTCAACTCGTTCCAGATCCACTTGGCCAGCACTTCGCTGGTGGGGTTTTCCAGGCCTGGGATGTCATTGAGGTAGTTGTGGTCGAGGCGTTCATAGAGCGGCTTGAAAATCGCCTTGATCTCCGAGAAGTCGCGAATCCAGCCGGTATGGGGATCCAGGTCGCCGCTCAGGTGGATCGCCACCTTGAACGAATGCCCATGCAGGCGCCCGCATTTGTGGCCTTCCGGTACGTGGGGCAGGCGGTGGGCGGACTCGAAGGTAAATTCTTTGAAGATTTCCACAGTGTTTTCAGCTCGGTCAGGTATCTGGCAGGCGGCGAGTTTAACAGCTTGAGCCCTTGCCGCGCATACCGTCCCTCTGTAGGTACCGGCTGGCTGGCGAAATATAGATTGCATGTGGTGAGGGAGCTTGCTCCCGCTGGCGGTCTGACAGGCGAACTGGATGTTGGAGGTGGGCGGGGTACATATCCGTTATTTGGATGACGCCTGATATTGGTTCCGCCCTTACGGCGGGTCACTTTCGAAAAGCGCGAAAGTAACCAAAGCGCTCTTGCCCCAACACTCGGCACCTCGCCTAGGCTCGGTGTGCCCGAACGAAGGCTTGAATCCGTGGGCCGCCGCGATGGGCCATCCTTGGCCCAGCGCGGCTAACCCGGCGTCCTGCCGGGTTACCCACGGATTCAAGCCTGCGTTCGGCCAGCGTGTTTGACGGGGCGCCTGAGATCAAAAGCAAGATCAAGATCACGATCAAGAGCGGCTCGCTTCGCATCGTGGTTAGTGGGGGGACGGCGGCTACAGGGGCTGTAGGCGCTCGCCCAATTGGCCGTTATCCGCCAGTTGCAGAAACTCATCGCCTAGCCGCTGGCTCTCGCTCATCGCGGTCTGCCAGTACTTGTTACGGCTTGGGTCGTCGCCCATGAAGCGCTTGAAGTCGCTGCGGTCCGGCAGTTTGCCGTGGGGCAGGCGGGCGAGGTAGTCCTTGGAAGGCGCCAGCAGCAATACATCCTGCAAACCCTGCGGGTTGCTGCGTCGCCACGGCAGGCCCTTGTCGAACCAGCCGGGGATGACCCGATCGGTGAAGTGCGGGTACAGCACGATGTCGTCGCCGTGGTAAGGCAGGTCGAGGTGATAGTCCAACAGGCCGCCGTCGCGGTAGGTGCCGGCGCCTGCACCCGGCAGGTCGCGCACGCCTTGCATCACCATGGGAATCGAGCCCGAGGCCAGCAGGGCCTGGCGCAGGTTGCCCAGTTCCAGGGCCAGGAAGCGCGAGGGGAAATCCTTTAAGGGATGCACCGGTGGCGCCTGGCGTGGGTCGTGGATGATCAGCCGTTCAAAGTGCCGCGACAGCCGCGCGCGGCCGCGCAGGTTGTCGGCGATCACCGACGACAGGCCGAGTCCCAGGCGCCCACGGTGGTCATCAGCGAGCAGGCCGTGGCTCTTGACCACCATGATGTTCAGGCGATAGTTCGGGTTGTCCAGCACCCGCGCATCGCGACCGGCCAGCAGGTCGTCGAGCATGCGCTGGCAGCTCTGGCTGACCTCGGCCATGGTCACGCCCTTGGCAAAGCTTTGTTCGTTGTACAGGCGGCCGAGGTCCAGCAGGCCTTGCACCGGGTCGGGCAGGCACGCACTGGCAAACCGCCAGGAGCCGATGGACGCGCCGACCAATGCCCGTTCCCGTGGCGCGCGGGGTAGCCAATCACCGAACAGCGCCAGGTCCAGGCCCTGGATGCCCAATGCCTTGGGGCCGCCGGCCGCGCCGGGCAGGATGCCGACGTCGGCCGGCGTGAGGCCTTGCTCGCGAATGCGGGTAAAGGCGCGTTTGCCGGCCTTGAGGGTCAGGGCGGGAAACTTGATGTGGATGGCTGTCATTCCGGTCTCTCATGCAACGAGCGGGGCAGTATAGGAAATCTCTCACGGCGATGGGTGAAGAGGCTTGTGGGAAATTGCCATGGTGGCAATTCAGTTTCAGTTAAGTTGCAGACGGTACGGTGGCGGACGTAGGAAAAATCTTGAAACGGAGACTCTCCATGAAGCGCCTCACAGTGCTGGTCGCCGCCGGTATCATCGTCCTCACGGCGACCCAGGCCCGAGCCGTGGACCCCGACAAGCCACTGAAAGTGCCTGCCACTGTTACTATTGTCGCCTTTGATCAACTGGAAGCCACGGCCCTGGCCCTGCATCCTGGCTCGACGCTGCTGGATACCGACCTGGACGAAGAGTACGGCAAGTACCTGTACCAAGTTGAACTGGAAGACACCAACGGCATCGAGTGGGAGATTGAATTGGACGCGCTCACTGGGCAGGTTCTCAAGAATCATCAGGAAACGTAATGAAGGTAAATTTAAACACCGGCAGTCGAGTGGCGTTGGTGCTCCTGGTTTTTTGCTCAAGCCTGGCGGCCCGCGATCTTGATCAGGATGAGGCCTTGGCACTGCGCCAGCAGGGGATCATCTTGCCGTTGGAGCAGTTGCTGGAGCAGGCCATGGGGCGTCATCCCGGTTCGCGTCTGCTGGAAGCCGAGCTTGAAAAAAAGCATGGCAAATATGCTTATGAAGTGGAACTGGTCACCGCCGACGGCGTGGTGCGCGAGATCAAGCTGGACGCATCCACGGGTGTGCTGATCAAAGACGAGGAAGACTGATGCGCCTGCTCTTGGTGGAAGACAACGTTCCCCTGGCCGATGAACTGCTGGCCGGGCTGCAACGCCAGGGTTATGCCGTCGATTGGCTCGCCGATGGTCGCGACGCCGCGTACCAGGGGCGCAGCGAACCCTATGACCTGATCATTCTTGATCTGGGCCTGCCGGGTTTGCCTGGGCTTGAGGTACTGGCGCATTGGCGTGCCGCCGCCCTGGCCATCCCGGTGCTGATCCTCACGGCCCGCGATTCCTGGGCCGAGCGCATCGAAGGGCTCAAGGCGGGCGCCGATGATTACCTGAGCAAACCCTTTCACCCCGAGGAACTGCACCTGCGCATCCAGGCGCTGTTGCGCCGCTCCCACGGTCATGCGAATCAACCGACCCTGCAGGCCGCCGGCCTGCACCTGGATGAAGGCCGCCAGTGCGTGCTGCGCGAGGGCGCGGAGATCCAACTGACCGCCGCCGAATTCCGTCTGTTGCGCTACTTCATGTTGCACCCCGAACAGATCCTGTCGAAAAGCCACCTGGCCGAGCATCTGTATGACGGCGAAACCGAGCGCGACTCCAATGTGCTGGAAGTCCACGTCAACCACCTGCGTCGCAAGCTGGGCCGCAGTGTGATCGAGACCCGGCGCGGCCAGGGTTACCGGTTCGGCGCCAGCGGCGCATGAGGTCGATCCAACGGCGCTTGAGCCTGGGCCTGGTCAGCGTGATGGTGGTCGTCGGCGTAGCGCTGGCGCAAACCAGCCTGTGGTTATTCGAAACGGGGTTGCAGCGCTATCTGGAAGCCGGCTTGCGCAACGACAGCGAGAGCTTGTTGGTGGCGTTGGTACGTGGCCCTGAAGGTTTGCAACTGCATGAGAAACGCCTGTCGCCGGCCTATCAACGGCCGTTTTCGGGGCACTATTTCCGCATTGATTTCGCCGATAAGCACTGGCGCTCCCGCTCGTTGTGGGACCAGGACCTGCCGCATCTTCCCGAGGCGGGACTCAAGGGCAACCTGCAACTGGGGCCGGAAGGCCAGCAACTGTTGGTGTTGCGCGAGGACTACAAACGCTTCGGCCAGTCGATTTCCATCAGCGTGGCCCAGGACTACACGCCAGTGCGGGAAAGCTTCCGCTTGATGCGCCAGATCGGCCTGGTGCTGGGGCTGGCGGCGCTGCTGCTGGTGCTGATCCTGCAACGGATCACTGTGCGCCGCGCCTTGCGCCCGCTGGAAACCGCGCGTAACCAGATCGCCCAACTGCAACAGGGCCAGCGTTCACAACTCGACACCCAGGTGCCGCAGGAGCTGGAGCCGCTGGTGGCGCAGATCAACCATCTGCTGGCTCACACCGAAGACAGCCTCAAGCGTTCACGCAATGCCCTGGGCAACCTCGGCCATGCCCTCAAGACCCCGCTGGCGGTGCTGTTGAGCGCTGCGTCGAGCGACGCGCTGAAGGATCATCCTGAGCTGGGTAAGCTGTTGCGCGATCACCTGGAGCAGGTGCAGCACCGCCTTAACCGCGAGCTCAATCGTGCTCGCCTGGCGGGCGAAACCCTGCCGGGCGCGCTGTTTGATTGCGAAAAAGAACTGCCCGGCTTGCTCGCTATCCTCAACATGATCCACGGTGAACACCTGGACCTGAGCTCCCATGCCGCGCCCGGCTTGCAGCTGCCCTGGGACCGAGAAGACCTCTTGGAGTTGCTCGGCAATCTATTGGATAACGCCTGCAAATGGGCGGATGCCGAGGTGCGCTTGACCGTTACCGAGGCCGAGCACAGCTACTTGTTGGCGGTAGAAGATGACGGCCCCGGCATTCCTGAAACCCAGCGTGACCAGGTCTTCAGCCGTGGCACGCGCCTGGATGAACAGATCCATGGTCATGGCCTGGGGCTGGGGATCGTGCGGGATATCGTCGAGGTGTGGGGCGGGGTGCTGCAGTTGCAGGAAAGCGACTTGGGCGGGCTGAAAGTGCTGATCGAATTGCCGAAGCGCCAGGGATAAGCCTGTCGCTTCGGCAAGGGGCTGATCACACCCTGAACTGATCCATCAACCCCTGCTGCTGATTCGCCAGGCTGTTCAACGCCTGGCTCACCCGTGCCGATTCATTCGCCTGCTCCGACAGCGACTCGGTCACATCGCGAATGGTTGCCACGTTGCTGTTGATCTCCTCGGCCACGGCGCTTTGCTCTTCGGCGGCGCTGGCGATCTGCAGGTTCATGTCGCTGATCACCGTCACGGCATCGCCAATCTGGCGCAGGGCCGTCACGGCTTGCCCCACCTGCTCGACGCTGCCCTGGGCCTGGCGATAGCTGTTGCCCATGGAGCCGACCACCTCTTCGGTGCCGCTTTGCAGGTGTTCGATGACCAGGCGGGTTTCTTCCACCGATTCCTGGGTGCGCTGCGCCAGGTTGCGTACTTCGTCGGCCACCACCGCAAAGCCACGGCCGGCCTCACCCGCGCGGGCGGCTTCGATGGCAGCATTGAGGGCCAGCAGGTTGGTCTGTTCGGCAATGCCGCGAATCACTTCAAGCACCGAACCGATTTTTTCGCTGTTGGCGGCCAGGCCTTCGACCTGGGTCATGGCCGTGCTCATGTCGGCCGCCAACTCGCCGATATTGCGCGTGGTGCGGTCGATCACCTTCAGGCCATCACGGGTGGCCTGGTCGGCGTCGCGGGCGGCTTGTGCGGCCTGGGCAGCGCTGCGCGCCACGTCCTGGGCAGTGGCGCTCATTTCATGGGACGCGGTGGCTACCTGGTCGACCTGGCGATACTGCTGTTCCATGCCGGCGCTGGTTTCAGTGGCAATCGCAGCGGATTGATCGGCTGTGCCACGGGCGTCCTGCACCGAGCGTTTCACCTCGGCAATGATCGGTTGCAGCTTGTCGAGGAAGCGGTTGAACCAGCCGGCCAGTTGGCCCAGCTCGTCCTGTTTGTCGTAGGCCAGGCGCCGGGTCAGGTCGCCTTCGCCGCTGGCGATGTCTTCGAGCATGCGGGCCACGCCGAGGATCGGGCGGGTCACGCTGCGGGCCATCAACCACACCAGGATCAAGCCGACCACCGCAGCCAGCAGGCCAAGGCCCAGTTCCAGCAAGGTGCCGCGGGTGTTATCGGCGTCCATCTGTGCTTTCAATGCTTCAGCTGGGCCGACCAGGACTTTCTCCGGCACATCCAGCAACACGCCCCAGGACTTGCCGTCCGGGATTGGCGCGAACGGTGCCAGTACCTTCAGTTGGTGGTCGGTGCGCAGGCTACGGATTTGCGTACTGCTGGCCAGGGCGCTGATCAATTGCGCACCGTTGGCGGTATCGACCTGGTCCAGGCGCTGGCTGAGCTTGCTCGCGTCCGGGCTGTAGCCGGCGAGCAAACCGGTGGGGCTGAGGATGCTGACTTGGGTCTGGCCGTCGTACAGCTTCTGGCTGGCCTGTTGGCTCACGGCCTGCAGGCTGTTGAGGTTGATGTCCACCGACAGCGAGGCGATGACTTTGCCGTTGACCATCAACGGGAACACGATGCTGGTCATCAGCACGTTTTGCCCGTTGATCCTGTAGAAATACGGTTCGATCACGCACGGCTTGAGTGTGGTGCGGGGGCAGGTGAACCAGGCGTTGGCCTTTTCACCGCTGGGGCCGACGCGGGTGTCGGACATGTCGCTTTCCGGCAACGCCATCGACTCCAGCTTGCCGGGTGTCGGCTGCGACCAGTACAGGGCGAAGCGACCTTTGTCGTTACTGCCCAGCTCGGCCTGGCCGGCGAACAGCTCATCCTTGCCGTCCAGGGCATTGGCTTCGAACACCAGGGACAGGCCGAGCAAATCCGGGTTGGCCTGCAACGCGGCCTTGACCTGGCGGGTCAGGTCTTCGCGGGTGTCGAAGGCATCGAGGAAGCGCTTCTCGGCCTGCTCACGCAAGAACAGCACCTGGCGGGAAAAACCGTGACCGTATTGGTAGGCGTCCATGAACTGGCGGCGAATGCCCAATGCCTGCACTTCGCCTTGGGCCTCGATGCGCGCCTGGGCGGCTTCATCCAGCATCTGCATGCTGGACGCCTTGACCTGCTGCGAACTCTGCTCCATGCGATACAACGACAGACCCACCAGCAGGGTCACGATTCCCAGCAGGCAGAGGCCAGCGAGCAGGGTGATTTTCCATTGAATGGAGAGCTGTCTGAGGGACATCGAGGAGCATCCTTAAACCTGAAAACACAGAGAGTCAGGCTATCGGCCACTTTTTCCGAATCTTTATTATTTAAACGTTCAATTGAAATCTGAAAGCGGCGCCGTTTTTTGACATGCGACGCCACCTGCTGCAAAGTGCGCGCCCTCTAATAAGACCTCCTTCAAGCCTGCACGCTGGCTGCCACCCCATGGCCGCCTGGGCGCGGGCATGCCTGTTTTTTTGTTTTTCTGCTTGAGGTAACCATGATTAACGCAGTCATTGCCGCGGTCGGCACCATGCTGGTGCTCAGTTTGTCCCGCGTGCATGTGGTCATCGCCATCATCGTCGGCGCCCTGGTGGGTGGCTTGACCGGTGGCCTGGGCATCGACGCCACGCTCAAAGCCTTCAACGGCGGCTTGGGCGGTGGTGCAACCGTTGCATTGTCCTACGCCTTGCTCGGCGCTTTCGCCGTGGCGATTGCCAAATCCGGCCTGGCCCACGCCTTGGCTGACAAGGCGCTGTTGCTGGTGGACCGTCAGGAGGCCAGCGGCGGCAATCACGTCAAATGGCTGCTGATCGGCTTGCTGTGGGTGGTGGCGATTGCCTCGCAGAATATTCTGCCGATCCACATCGCGTTCATTCCGTTGCTGGTGCCGCCGCTGCTGTACGTGCTGACCAAGCTGCAACTGGACCGCCGCCTGATCGCCTGCGTGATGACCTTCGGCCTGATCACGCCCTACATGTTCCTACCGGTAGGCTTTGGCAATATCTTCCTCAACCAGATCCTGCTGGCCAACGTGGCCAAGAGCGGGGTGGACATCAGCCAGGTCAACGTCACTCACGCCATGAGCCTGCCGGCGCTGGGCATGGTGGTGGGTCTGCTGGTGGCGGTGTTTATCAGCTACCGCAAGAAGCGCGTGTACGACCTGGAAAAAATCGAGCGCGTCGAGCAAGTGGCGGTGCAATACAACCCGCTGACCCTGCTGGTGGCCGGCCTGGCGATTGCCTCGGCGTTCATCATCCAGCTGTGGCTGGACTCGATGATCATCGGCGCCCTGGCCGGCTTCCTGATCTTCTCGGTGTCGGGCATCGTGCGCTGGCGCGATACCGACGACCTGTTCACCGAAGGCATGAAGATGATGGCTATGATCGGCTTCATCATGATCGCCTCGTCAGGCTTTGCCGAAGTACTCAAGGCCACGGGCGACGTGCGCTCGCTAGTGGAAACCTCGGCGGCGTTCATCGGCCATAACCGTGGGGTCGGCGCGTTGCTGATGTTGCTGGTGGGCCTGCTGGTGACCATGGGCATCGGCTCGTCGTTCTCCACGGTGCCGATCCTGGCCGCGATCTTTGTACCGCTGTGCGTGCAGCTGGGCTTCAGCCCGGTGGCCATCGTGTGCATTGTCGGCACGGCCGGTGCCCTGGGTGATGCTGGTTCGCCTGCTTCGGACTCCACCCTCGGCCCGACCTCCGGCCTGAATGTCGACGGTCAGCATCACCATATCTGGGACACGGTGGTACCGACGTTCCTGCACTACAACATCCCGTTGCTGGCGTTTGGCTGGCTGGCGGCGATGACCCTCTGATCTACAGGTTCAGCGTAACCGGCCGATAACCTCTCCAGTCGCCACTAATAAGAGAGAGAAAAGCCATGCGTCTGAGCCTCAAGGCCAAAGTCCTGTCCCTCGCCGTAGTGCCGGTGTTGCTGTTTGCCGTGGTCATCAGCCTGACCACCGTGTGGATCCTGCAGGGGCAGGCGCGCAATGAGGTGGATGAAACCCGCCAGCGCCTGCTCAACGACGCCAAGGCCACGCTGCAAAGTTATGTCGAAGTGGCCATGACCACCGTCAAGCCGCTCTACGACGCGGCGGCCCCCGGTGATACCGCCGCCCGCGCCCAAGTGGTCAAGCTCCTGTCGAACACCAGCTACGGCAAGGACGGTTACTTCTTCGGCTACGACTCCGAGACCATCCGCCTGTTCAAGGGCAACAGCCCCGACGGCGTGGGCAAGAGCTTCAAGGACAACCGCGACCCCAATGGTGTGTACGTCAATCGCGACCTGGTCAAGGTCGGCAAGGACGGCACCCACTACCTGCAATACAGCTCGACCCAGCCGGGCCAGACCGAACTGGTGCCCAAGCTCGGCTACACCGAATACCTGCCGAAATGGGACATGGTCATCGGTACGTCGGTGAACCTGGACGGCATTGAAGCCCAGGTGGCGGTGGTCGAAGCCAAGGTGCAGAAACGCATGGAAGGCGTGCTGCTGAGTATCCTGGGCGTGGCGGTGGTGGTGCTGTTGGTGATCGCGGCCGTGGGCATGCTGCTGGCCAATACCATCCTGCGTCCGCTGCACCTGATGAAAGCCAACCTCGACGACATCGCCGCCGGCGAAGGTGACTTGACCCGCCGCCTGGCCATCACCAGTCAGGACGAGCTGGGCGACCTGGCGGGCGCGTTCAACCGGTTTGTCGACAAGATCCACGGCCTGGTGCGCCAGATTACCGAGATGACCAGCCAGCTCACCGGCCTGGTCAGCCAGGTCTCCGATCAGGCCCAGCGCTCCGAACAAGCCATGGAACGCCAGCGCCACGAGACCGATCAGGTCGCCACCGCGATCAATGAGATGTCATCGGCTGCGCAAGAAGTGGCGCGCAGTGCCCAGGGTGCCTCGGTCGCGGCCCAGCAGACCGACGCCGAAGGCCAGGCCGCCAAGCGTGTGGTAGATGGCAGCATTGCGCAGATCCATGCGCTGGTGAACGACATCCGTAACAGCGGTGTGTCCCTCGACAGCCTGCAGCAGGACGTGTCCTCCATCGTCAGTGTGCTCAGCGTGATCCGCTCCATCGCCGAACAGACCAACTTGCTGGCGCTCAACGCCGCCATCGAAGCGGCGCGAGCAGGGGAGGCCGGGCGTGGTTTTGCGGTCGTCGCCGATGAAGTGCGCGCCCTGGCCAGTCGCACCCAGACCAGCACCCAGGAAATCCAGGGCATGATCGACCGCCTGCAAAAAGGCACCGAGGCTGCGGTGGAGGCCATGCGCCGTTCCAGCGATGCCGGCGACGGCACCTCGGCCCAGGCCAACGAAGCCGGGGCGTCCCTGGACACCATGGCCCAGTTGATCGGCACCATCAATTCGATGAACGCCCAGATCGCCAGCGCCGCCGAGGAGCAGACCGCCGTGGCCGAAGAGATCAACCGCAGCGTGCATCAGATTGCCGTGGCGGTGGACAGCGTGGCCGATGAGACCCAACTGGGCGCCCAGACCTCTCGCAGCCTGGCGGATCTGGGCCAGCGCCTGGGGCAGTTGGTCGGCCAGTTCCGGATCTGATCTTTCATAGGTAAAGCGTATGTTTGCCTAACGTTAATACGAATATACCGATCACCACCCCTCAGTGAGACTTGAGCCCCAACCACAACAGGGGCTCATTTCATGTCACTTGTCGACCCGCTTCAGCGCCTGGCTGAACTCGATACCAACACGGTTTCCGACGCACTGGATTTCCTGCAACTGACGGGCGCGGTGGTCGGCATCCGGCCATTGTGGGACTGTCCCAAAGTGGTCGGCCGGGCCAGCACGGTCAAACTGGCCCCCAAGACCGATGACGCGCCCACGACGCATCTGATTTCCCCGGTGATCGACGCGATTACCACCGATGACCGCGTGCTGGTGATTGCAGGGGGCATCGATGGCATTTCCTGCTGGGGCGACATCATCGCCAACGCCGCCGTCGCCAAACATATCCGGGGTTCGGTGATCGACGGTTTCAGCCGTGACATCGACGGCAGCGCGTCCATTGGTTATCCGGTGTACGGCCGTGGCGTGACCATGATCAGCGCGCGTAACCGAGTGGTGCAGGTGGACGCCGGCGTCACCCTTAACGTAGGCGGTGTCGACGTCGCGCAAGATGACTTCGTGATCGCTGACCGCTGCGGCACGGTGTTCATCCCGGCTGCGGTGATCGAGGAAGTGCTCGACCTGGGCGAGCGCATCGCTGCCCGTGAAGCCGGCATGGTCGACGCCGTGCGCAGCGGCCGCGCGGTCGCCGATGTGATGCACGACAGCCAATTCGAAGCCATCCACGTGGAGTCTGCCCGATGAACGATCAACAGTTGGTCGCCCTGTTCGAAGGGCTGGACACCCCTGGCGTCTCGGATGCCATGGACAAGCTGGGCATCCCCGGCCAATGCCTGGGCATCGCGCCGCTGGATAACTACTGTGGCACCGTCGTGGGCCCGGCATTTACCGTGCAATACGTGCCGGCCAACACGCCGCCGGGCTCGGTGGGCGATTTTATCGAAGATGTGCTGCCAGGGGACGTGGTGGTCATCGCCAACGCCGGGCGCACCGATTGCACGGTGTGGGGCGACATCATGACCCAGTACGCCGGCACGCGCGGGATAGCCGCCACGGTGATCGACGGCGTGTGCCGCGACGTCAGCAAAGCCCTGGGCGATGGCTACCCGTTGTTCACCCGTGGCCGCTACATGCGCACCGGCAAGGACCGCGTCGAAGTGCTGTCGGTGAACCAGCCGGTGGCAATCAGCGAAACCCGCGTGTGCGCCCGGGACATCGTAGTGGCCGACGCCAATGGCGTACTGGTGGTGCCCCGCGCCCGTGCCGCTGAGGTGGCGCAGGTGGCACGGCAGATCGAAGCGGTGGAATCGCAGATCCGCGCGCAGATCGAGGCGGGCAAGACGCTGAAGCAGGCCCGTGAATCCCTGGGTTATCACACCTTGCAGAGGAAGGGCTCATGAATACCCTGAACAAGCGCCTGGCCCAGGCGCAACCGTCCGCCACCTACCGCATCATCGACCGCGTCGCCGCGCGCCGGGCCGAAGGCGCAACCGTCATTTCGTTGTGCGCTGGCGAGCCGGATTTCGATACGCCGGAGCATGTCCGCCAGGCCGGCATCGAGGCGATCCGCAATGGCCATACGCGCTACACCCAGGTCGCTGGCGTGCGCGCCCTGCGCGAAGCGGTGGCGGAGAAATTCCGTCGCGAAAACGGCCTGGACGTGACCTGGCAAGACACCCTCGTCAGCAACGGCGGCAAGCATGTGATCTACAACGCACTCGCCGCCACCCTCAACGAAGGCGACGAAGTGATCGTGCCCGCGCCGTACTGGGTCAGTTATCCGGAAATGGTCGAGCTGTGTGGCGGCACGTCGAAGATTGTGCCGTGCAACGCCGAGGACGGCTTCAAACTGACCCCGGCCGCCCTCGACCAGGCGATCAACCCCAGCACCCGCTGGCTGATCCTCAATTCACCGTCCAACCCGACGGGCGCTGTCTACAATCGCCCGCAATTGCAGGCGCTGGCCGACGTGTTGCTCAAGCATCCCCATGTGCTGGTGCTGGCGGATGACATCTACGAGCATCTGCTGTTCGACGGCCAGGCGTTCCACACCTTGGCCCAGGTCGAGCCGCGCCTGGCGCCTCGGGTGCTGACCATGAACGGCGTCTCCAAGGCCTATGCCATGACCGGCTGGCGCATCGGCTTCGCCACCGGCCCGCGCTGGCTGCTGGAGGCCATGGAAAAACTCCAAGGCCAGCAGACCTCGGGGGCCAGCGCGATTTCCCAGCACGCTGCCATTGCTGCCTTGAACGGGCCACAGGACTTTATCCGCCAGTCACGGGCGGTCTTCGAGAGGCGCCGCGACCTGGTCGTGTCCTTGCTCAACGCCATACCTGGCTTGGCATGCATCAGCCCGAGCGGCGCGTTTTACGCCTTTGCCTCTTGCGCTGGCCTACTGGGGCGCACCTCGGCCGCCGGCAGGTTGCTTGAGACGGACGAGGACGTCGCCCACGCCTTGCTCGACGAAGCCAATGTGGCCGTGGTGCACGGCAGCGCCTTCGGCCTGGCGCCGTACCTGCGCATCGCCTATGCCCTGGATGACGACTCGTTGCGCCAGGCCTGCGCGGCGATCCACCGGTTCTGCGCGGCGACGCGTTAGAGGTCGCGCATCAGCAAGCCAAAGCGCAGGTCCATCTGCGCCGGGAGCGGCACATACACGGTGTGCCCATCCCCCGGCGCGACGTCGATGGCGTCGCCTTTGGCGTTGTGCAAAGTGGCCAGGTCGAAGTGGAAGTTGCCGGCAGGGGTCATCAATTCCAGGTGATTGCCTACGGCAAAACGGTTTTTCACCTTGACCTCGGCCAGCTCGCCCCGGCGTTCGCCGGTCAGCTCGCCGACGAACTGCTGGCGCTCTGACACGGAGCTGCCGTTCTGGTAGTTCTGGTATTCATCGTGCACATGACGGCGCAGAAAACCTTCGGTGTAGCCGCGCTGGGCCAGGGATTCAAGGTCGGTCATCAGGGTGCGGTCGAAGGCGCGACCGGCCACCGCATCATCGATGGCCTGGCGATACACCTGGGTGGTGCGCGCGCAGTAGAAGTGCGACTTGGTGCGGCCTTCGATCTTCAGTGAGTGCACACCCATCCGGGTCAGGCGCTCCACGTGCTGCACGGCGCGCAGGTCCTTGGCGTTCATGATGTAGGTGCCATGCTCGTCTTCGAAGGCGGGCATCTGTTCATCGGGGCGGTTGGCTTCCTGAAGCAAGAACACCTGATCGGTGGGCGCGCCAATGCCCAGGGTAGGCTGGCAGTGCTGGACGATTTCCCCCGTGGCGTTTTCCACCGCCGGGGTGGCCTGGTACTTCCAGCGACAGGCATTGGTGCAGGTGCCCTGGTTGGCGTCGCGCTTGTTCATGTAGCCCGAGAGCAGGCAACGCCCGGAATAGGCCATGCACAACGCACCGTGCACAAACACTTCCAGCTCCATGGCCGGCACCTGCTGGCGGATCTCGTCGATCTCTTCCAGCGACAACTCCCGCGACAGGATCACCCGACAGATCCCTTGCTGTTGCCAGAACTCCACGCTGGCCCAGTTCACCGTGTTGGCTTGCACCGACAGATGGATCGGCATCTGGGGGAAATGCCGGCGCACCAGCATGATCAGCCCAGGGTCGGACATGATCAGCGCGTCCGGGCCCATGGCGATCACCGGCGCCAGGTCCTTGAGGAAGGTCTTCAGCTTGGCGTTGTGCGGCGCGATGTTCACCACCACATAAAAGCGCTTGCCCAGGGCGTGGGCTTCCTGGATGCCAAGGGCCAGGTTGGCGTGATCGAACTCGTTATTGCGCACCCGCAGGCTGTAGCGCGGCTGGCCGGCGTAGACCGCATCGGCGCCGTAGACAAAGGCGTAGCGCATGTTTTTCAGGGTGCCGGCGGGGGCGAGCAGTTCGGGGGCGAGGATCGGAGGCATGGGCACGGGTCGCAAAAGGTCGCGAAGGTAGCCGAGCGGCGAGGGCGGTTTATTGATCCAGGTCGTCCTTTGGGCTTTTTGTATCGCTGTGTATCGGCGGGGGCTGTGGATACGTATCGATTTATCCGCGCGGTTTTCCGACACAGGCGCGATACCTCAGGGGCTTTTAATTGATTCCAACGAGGCACACCGCCTCCCACCCTGAGAACCTGGAGCCAACCACCATGAACACCAAAGCCATCTACGCCGCCTGCCTGTTTGCCGCCCTGAACATCTGCACCTTGTCGGCCCGCGCCGAAGCCGCCGTTACCGCGCAGACCTACCACTACGGCACTCACCTGGACATCAAGCAAGTGGTATCGATGAGCCAGGACTCCAAGCCCACCTGCGGCGTGGTGAATGCGCGCATGACCTACCTGGACTCCCACGACAAGACCCAGGTACTGGATTACCTCAAGTTCGGCGACGGTTGCGTCGGCGATAACTGAGTCCTTCCAGCCATAAGGTGAACGTCATGCTACTGATCGCATTCCTGGGCGGCATCCTGACCGTCCTCAGCCCTTGTATCCTGCCGGTGGTGCCGTTTCTGTTCGCCTGCGTCGACCGCTCCCGCCGGTCGATCCTGCTGACGCTCGGCGGCATGGTCCTGACCTTCGCGCTGGTGTCCAGCCTTGCGGTGGTCAGCACGGAATGGGTGATACAGGCCAATAACACCGGCCGCCATGTAGCGCTGATCGTGATGGGGCTGTTTGCGCTGTCGCTGATCTCGGCGCGGGTCGGTGGCTGGCTGGCACGCCCCTTTGTGTTGTTGGGCAACCGTATCGATCCTGACAGCCGCACGCTGTCCGGCCCGCTGAAGTCGGTGATGATCGGCGTCGCCACAGGCCTGCTGTGGGCGCCGTGCGCCGGGCCGATCCTGGGAGTGATCCTGACCAGCGCAATGCTGCAAGGCGCCAATGCGCAGACCAGCCTGTTGCTGGTGGCCTACGGCCTGGGTAGCGCCTTGTCCCTTGGCGCGCTGATTTTTGCCGGGCGTGGCCTGGTCAATCGACTCAAGGCCTCCATTCCGGTGACCGGCTGGCTGCGCCGTGGGGCCGGCGTGGCGGTACTGGCGGCGGCGGTGGTGATTTCCACTGGCGCCGACAAAACCCTGCTGGCCGGTACTTCGTCCGAAGGCGTCAGCAGCCTGGAGCAAGGCGTGCTGGAAACCGTCCCCAAAGTGCTGGATTACGTGGTGAGCAAGGTCAAGGCCCGACCCGGCCCAGGACAATGCCCAAGGCGCCATGCCGTCGCTGGCCGGCGCGGTCGAGTGGCTCAACTCACCGGAACTCACCCGCGAGTCCTTGAAAGGCAAAGTGGTGCTGGTGGATTTCTGGACCTATGACTGCATCAACTGCCAGCACACGCTGCCGTATGTGAAGCAATGGGCGAAGAAATACGAGAAGGACGGCTTGGTGGTGATCGGCGTGCACACCCCGGAATACGGTTACGAGCGCATCATCGGCAACGTCAAGGACCAGGTGCGCAAGCTGGGCATCACCTATCCGGTGGCCATCGACAACAACTATGCGATCTGGCGCAACTTCGACAACCAGTACTGGCCCGCCCATTACCTGGTCGACGCCAAGGGGCAGGTGCGTTACACCCATTTTGGCGAAGGTCGTTATGACGCCCAGGAGCAGATGATCCAGACACTGTTGAAGGAGGCGAAGGGTATTCAGTGAGGCGGTCTATGCTTGTTCGATAACCGAGGGCACTCCCAGGTTTCGCTGCGGACTAAGCAACAGGGCCTACATGGGCCCGTTGCTTTTCTGACATGGACCGGACATGAATCAAACCAACCTGCAATTCAAGACCTTGCTGTTATTGCTCGGCCTGGTGACCATCGCGTTTATCTGGATACTGCTACCGTTCTACGGCGCGGTGTTCTGGGCGGTGATCCTCGGCATCATCTTTGCCCCGATGCAGCGCCGCTTGCAGCAGCGCTTTGGCTGGAACCGCAACCTCACTTCCCTGGCCACCTTGAGTGCTTGCCTGATCATCGCGATCCTGCCGGTGATCATTACCAGTGCCTTGTTGGTGCAGGAAGGCGCGACGCTCTACAAGAACATCGAAAGCGGCAAGCTGGACGTGGCGGGGTATATCGAGCAGTTCAAGAATGTGTTGCCGCCGTACTTCCAGCACCTGCTGGACCGTTTCGGCATGGGCAACCTGGAAGGCTTGCGCGAGAAGATCGTCAAGAGCGCGATGCAGGGCAGCCAGTTCTTCGCCACCCAGGCGTTCAGCTTCGGCCAGGGCACGTTTGATTTCCTGGTGAGCTTTTTCATCATGCTGTACCTGCTGTATTTCCTGCTGCGCGACGGCCCGGAGCTGGTGCGCAAGGTGCGCACGGCGGTGCCGTTGGCCGAGCCGCAGAAGCGCCGGTTACAACTCAAGTTCAATCGTGTGGTGCGGGCCACGGTCAAGGGCAATGTGCTGGTGGCCGTGACACAGGGTGCGCTCGGCGGGCTTATCTTCTGGTTCCTGGATATTCCCAGTGCATTGCTCTGGGCGGTACTGATGGCGTTTCTGTCGCTGTTGCCGGCGGTGGGCGCGGGGATTGTGTGGGGGCCGGTGGCCGCCTACTTCCTGTTGAGCGGCGCCATCTGGCAAGGCGTGGTGCTGGCGTTGTTTGGCGTGTTTGTGATCGGCCTGGTGGACAACGTGCTGCGTCCGATCCTGGTGGGCAAGGACACCAAGATGCCGGATTACCTGATCCTGATCTCGACCCTGGGCGGTTTGTCGGTGTTTGGCTTGAACGGCTTTGTGATCGGGCCTTTGGTGGCGGCGTTGTTTATGTCCAGCTGGGCGTTGTTCGTGGAGAGCAAGCCGCGAGTCAAGTTGCCATTACCCTGAGCCTCAGGCGTGGAGCCTGAAGTTCGAGGCGTGTTGCAGTTGTTTTTCGGCGTCGGACAGGGATGTCAGCGGGCCGCTGATGGTTTCGCCATCGCGTACCAAGTACCAGCAGGCAAGCAGACCCAGCTTGCGCAGAGGGGCGGGAACGGCGCTGCCGATGACGGACATGATTTGAACAGTGTGCATAAGGACCTCCAATCGCTATGGTGGTCACTTTACGGGGCGGGGTGATGCAGGAAAAATCACCTGTCTCGATAGTCGTCATCGACGCGAGGCGTCAGTCCACCACTTGATCGAGCATGTGCACCACTTCCTGCTCACTGAGCAGACCCTTGCGCACCAGGTTTTCCGCCAGCAGCGCGAGAAACTTGGCGCTGCGGTGGCCTTCCAGGTGCTTGAGCTCGGTGAGGGCGCTATAGACCTTGCTGGACGTACAAAGGCCAGCGGTGCGGTGCGGGTTTTGCGTGGGCATGGTCAGTCGTCCTTGTTGTTATTGGGTGGACAGGATCGATAGTGGAAGTATGTCGTGACACAAACATGACAGCGCAAGGCCTGTTCGGGCAAGTAGACATTGGTGTCGATGATGCGCGATTGGGCGCCGGGTATTGTCCCCAGAACGACCTCGACCCCCTGAATCCGGACTTTGCAGGCAAAAAAAGGCCCCGCAACGCTGCGAGGCCTGTTTTGTCAGACGATCCGATTACCAGCCGCGACCGTAGTAGCCGTGGGGAGGGCCGTAGTAACCGCGTGGTGGACCGTAATAGCCACGCGGTGGGCCGTAATACACCGGCGCCGGGCGGTAATACACCTGCTGCTGCACATACACCGGTGGTGGCGGTGCGTAGTAGACCGGCGGCGCGGCATACACCGGCTGCGGTTGCACATACACCGGCTGCTGCACGTAGACCTCACGTGGCTGGCTGGCAACCACGGAGCCCACGACGGCGGCGCCGACTAAAGCACCCAATACGGCCGGGCCACCCCAACCACCACCGTGGGCGGAGGCTTGGCCTGCCATCGCGAGTGCGCCAACCAGCAAGGCGATCTTGGGGATTGTACGAATCATGGTCATTCCTCGGTTAGCCCCAGCGCTTGTGGTCTGCAATCAATAGACTCAAGTAATGTCGCGGGGATACTTTTAAGACAACGTATTTCTGAAAAACAGCACAGCCGCTAGGTAAAGGTTGTGTAAGGTCTGTACCCAATTGCTTACTCAAAGGAGTTACCCATGCAGATGCACCCCAACAAGGACACCCAACTGTGCATGTCTCTGTCGGCGCGCCCCGGGAATTTCGGCCTGCGGTTTCATAACCACCTGTACGAGCAGTTGGGTCTGAACTTCTACTATAAGGCCTTCAGCAGCCAGGATTTGCCCGGCGCGATCGGTGGTATCCGCGCGCTGGGCGTCCGTGGTTGCGGGGTGTCCATGCCGTTCAAAGAGGCTGCCATTGCCTTGGTGGACGAACTCGACGATTCGGTTCAAGCCATCGACTCGCTGAACACCATCGTCAACACTGACGGGCACCTCAAGGCTTACAACACCGATTACATCGCCATCGAGCAACTGCTGAAAAAGCACGCGGTGCCGCAGGACTCGACCTTCGCCCTGCGCGGCAGCGGCGGCATGGCCAAAGCCGTGGCCAGTGCCTTGCGCGATGGCGGCTACGCCAATGGCGTGATCGTGGCGCGCAATGAAACCGCAGGCCGGGCATTGGCGCAAAACCTGGAGTATGAGTGGCTGGCCGAACTGGGTGACCTGCGCCCGCAAATGCTGATCAACGTCACCCCCATCGGCATGACCGGCGGCGCTGAAGCGGACGCACTGGCGTTTGATGCAGAGGCGGTGGACTCTGCCGAGACTGTATTCGATGTGGTAGCGATACCCGCCGAAACACCGCTGATCGTGCGTGGCCGTGCCAAGGGCAAACGGGTGATTACTGGACTGGAAGTGATCGCCATCCAGGCCCTGGAGCAGTTCGTGCTCTACACCGGAGTGCGTCCTACCCCGGAGCAGTTTGAGAAAGCCGTGGCCTTTGCCCGTGCCTGACGCTTCATCCCATCGCATCCCCGACCCAGTACCCAAGTAGCATAGGTCTCCCCCCTGGCCCTTCGTAAACTGGTGCTTCAGAGGGGGAGCCAACGATGCACAACAGTGAAGGCGTAGTCAGTGCCATGTCCCAGGCCACGGATGCCGGGCAGGCCGCCGAAGAGCTGGCCCGGCAGCTGTTGCATCCGTACCTGGGTTTCGTGCTGTTTTTTTGCTCGGCCTCCTATGACTTGCAGGCCTTGGGCCAGGCGCTGCAACAATGCTTCGGCAGCGTGCGCGTGGTGGGCTGCACCAGCGCCGGCGAGATCACCGCCCACGGTTATGGGCGCAATTGCATCACGGCCGTGGGCTTCAACCACGCGCACTTTTCAATCGCCACCGAACTCATCGACCAGGTGGAGCACTTCAGCCTGATCAACGCCCAGGAGATGGTCGAGCGCCTGGTCGGCGGCTGTCGCAGCAATACGTTGGCGCCGATCAAGGGCAATACCTTTGCACTGACCTTGCTCGATGGCCTGTCCAGCCGTGAAGAAATGGTGCTGGCCGCCCTCAGTGCCGCCCTGGGCGATATCCCGCACTTCGGCGGCTCGGCCGGTGACGACAACTTCCTCACCCAAACCCACGTGTACTTCAACGGTGATTTCCACAGCGGCGCGGCGGTGGTGGTGCTGGTCAATACCTGGCTGGATTTCGAGGTGTTCACCACGCACCACATCCTGCCGCGCACGGAAAAACTGGTGGTGACCGGCGCCGACAGCCCGTCACGTCGCGTCTTCGAACTCAACGCCGAGCCCGCCGCCGAAGAGTACGCACGGCATATCGGCGTGGCCGTGGCCGACCTCGATCACCGCGTCTTCGCCGCCCACCCGCTGGCGGTGCGCATTCACGACCAGTACTACGTGCGCTCGATCCAGCAGGTGCACGCCGACCTCAGCCTGAGTTTCTACTGCGCGGTGGAAAACGGCATCGTGCTCACCGTCATGCAGCCTGGCCCGATCCTGCCCAACCTGAAAGGCCTGTTCGACGGCCTGCAAGCGCGCCTTGGCGACCTGTTGCTGACCATCGGCTGCGATTGCTTCCTGCGCCGCCTGGAGCTGGAAGACACCGGCCAGCTGGAACCGATCGGTGCTTATTTGCGCGACCAACGGGTGATGGGCTTCAACACCTACGGAGAACAGTTCAATGGCATGCACATCAACCAGACCTTCACCGGGGTCGCCATTGCCCGAGGCCGGCGCTGACCTGTCCGCTCAAGTGACCCGGCTGCAACAGGACAACCACAAGCTGATGCGGATCAACGCGGCGCTGATCGAGCGCATCGAGTCCGGCATGACCCAGGGCAATAACCCGTACACCATCTTCCAGCATTCAGTGGTGCTGGCCGAGCAAGTGCGCGAACGCACCGACGCGCTGAACCAGGCGATGGCCGAACTCAAGGCCAGCAACCACCTGCTGATCAACGCCCGGCTGCGCGCTGAGGCCTTGTGCCGGCAGCAGGTGGCGGCGCAAAGGGAGGCCGAGCAGGCCAACCTGTCGAAGACGAAATTCCTGGCCGCCGTCAGCCATGACCTGCTGCAACCGCTGAATGCGGCCCGGCTGTTCACCAGTGCCTTGCTGGAGCGCCCGAGCGAAACCCTGGTGCGTAACGTGAGTAACTCCCTGGAAGACGTGGAAAATCTGTTGGGCACCCTGGTGGATATTTCCAAGCTGGACGCTGGGGTGATCAAGGCGGATATCGCGCCGTTCGCCCTGAGTGAACTGCTCGACAACCTGGCCGCCGAATACACCGAACTGGCCCGCAGCGAGGGGCTTGAACTGCACTTCATCGGCTGCTCGGCGCTGGTGCACAGCGACATCCAGCTGCTGGCGCGGATCCTGCGCAACCTGCTGAGCAACGCGCTTCGCTATACCTACAAAGGCCGTGTGGTGCTGGGCTGTCGGCGTCAGCAGCAGCGCGTGCTGATTCAGGTGTGGGACAGCGGCATGGGCATTGCCGAAGACCGGCTGGAGGAAATTTTCCAGGAGTTCAAGCGCGGCGATGTGCAGCGTCCGGATCAGGATCGCGGGCTGGGGTTGGGCCTGGCTATCGTGGAAAAGATTGCCGGCATCCTCGGCCACCGGATCAGCGTCAAGTCCTGGCCGGGTCAGGGTTCGATGTTTTCGGTAGAAGTGCCGTTGAGCGCGACCGCGCCCAAGGCATTGCCGACGCCGTGCATGAGCGAGCCGATGCTCGAACGCCTGCAAGGCGCGCGGGTGTGGGTGCTGGATAACGACGCGGCAATCTGCGCCGGCATGCGCACCTTGCTCGAAGGCTGGGGCTGCCGTGTGATCACCGCGCTCTCGGAACAGGACCTGGCGCGCCAGGTAGACAACTACCATGCCGAGGTGGACCTGCTGATTGCCGATTACCACCTCGACGACAACCAGAACGGCGTGGATGCCGTGGCGCGGATCAACGCCCACCGCGGCCGTGCGATTCCGGCGATGATGATCACGGCGAACTACAGCAACGAGTTAAAGCAGCAAATTCGTGAGTTGGGGCATACGTTGATGCATAAGCCGGTAAGGCCAATGAAGTTGAAAACCGCGATGAGTCACCTGCTCAGCCGACCCTGAGGGTTCAGCGACGCAGGTACGAGCCGAAATCGATGTCTCCCGCACTCAAGATCGCCTGTACCCGATTATGCACATTCAACTTGCGCAGAATCGCTGACACATGGGCCTTCACCGTGGTCTCGGCAATCTCCAGGGTATAGGCGATCTGCTTGTTTGACTCGCCCTTGGTCATGCGTTCCAGCACCAGCAACTGTTTGCGCGTGAGGGCCTGCAGCAGCTCCGGGGCAAACCCCGGGCTGTCGTGCATGCGCCGTTGCCCGGGGTTTTTCTGGGTGCGGATGATGTCCGGCGGCAGGTACACGTTACCGTTGAGAATCTGCTGGATGGCTTCGGTCATTTGCAGGCGCGGTGATGACTTGGTGATGAAACCCACGGCGCCGTAGGTGATGGCTTGCAGCACGATCTGCTTGTCCTGCTCGGCCGAGACGATCACCACCGGGATGGTCGGCGACTCGTTGCGCAGGTTGATCAGGCCGTTGAGGCCGTGCATGCCGGGCATGTTCAGGTCCAGCAGGATCAGGTCGAGGTCGTCGTGTTCCTGGGTCAGGGCGAGGGCGCTGTCCAGGTCGGCGGTTTCCATTACGTCGCTGCCGGGGAAGCCGTCGCTGATGACGTTATGAATCGCCTCGCGAAACAGCGGGTGATCGTCGGCAATCAAAATTTTGTACATGGCCGTTCACCTTCTTGTTGTGGTTTTTTATTCAAAGGGTTCGGGTGTCGCAGCCATCACTGGCAGTTTTGCCGCTTCCCATGCATCCAAGCCATCGCGGTACCAATACACAGAGGTATAGCCCAGGCTGGCGGCTCGTTTTACCGCGTTCCAACTCAGCCAGCAATCGGAGCGGCAGTAGAACACGAGCGGGCGTGCCAGCTGGCCGTCGGTGAACTTGTACAGGTGGCGCACGAAGTAGCCCTGCCATTCCGGGGTGAGGTCGCCGTCGCCGGTATTGGCCAGCCAGTGGCTGCCGGGCAGGTTGGCGTGGGGCTGGTCTTCGATGAAGCGGCCTTGCAGCCATTGGCGGCGGTACACATCGATGAGTACCGGTGCGGGCGTCTGGTTGAGCAGGGTCTGCAGGGCTGGGGTGTCGACGATGGTTACGCCGGGCAGATTATCGGGCGTAGGGCTTCGATACAGGCTGGTGCGGTAGCCCTCGGCGGAAAACAATGGGGTGTCGGCCTGTACGTGGCTGATGAACAGGCACAACAGTGCCGCAAGGGGCAGTCGAGCGGGCAGCATGGCGGGTCCAATCCTTATCGTTATGCGCCCATTACACGCGACTCCCGCTGCCTTGGGAATGCGACGATAGACAGCAAAACCAGTACCAAAGTAGTAGGTCGCCGCAGGCCTTCGGGTTCTAGCATGCACAGCAAGCACTGCCATTGGAGGCCGCTATGAACATCCTGTTGGTCGACGATCACGCCGTGGTCCGCCTGGGCTATGCCGGGCTGTTGCGCAGCGGCTTGCCGGGTGTAGACGTGCGCGAAGCGGCCAGCGGCGAAGAGGCCCTGGCGCGGGTGCATGAGGCGGTGCCTAACCTGGTGATCATCGGCTTTGGGCTGCCCGGTATCAGTGGCCTGGAAACCACCCGCCGCCTGCGTCAGCGCCTGCCGCAATTACGCGTGCTGTTTTTCAGCCAGCATGCCGAACTGCCCCTGGTGCGCCAGGCTCTGGAGGCGGGCGCGTCGGGTTATCTCACCAAGCGCGCTTCGCCTGCGGTGATGCTTGAAGCGGTAGAGCGCATCCTCGATGGCCACACCTATATCGAACAGGACCTGGCTACCCACCTGGCGTACCACCCCACCGATCGCCGCCTGCACAGCATGACCCAACGCGAGCTGGAGATTTTCCTGATGCTCGCCAAGGGCACCCCGGCCCGTTCGATTGCGGTCCAGCTGAGTATCAGCAACAAGACCGTGTCCAACCACCTGACCTTGCTCAAGAGCAAGTTGCAGGTGAGTTCCCATGCCGAACTGGTGCACCTGGGCATCGACATGGGCGTGGTGCGGGTGGCGGGTTAGCGGTCCCAGGTGGTGGGGCAGTCTTTGCAGCCCTCCATATTCGCGTCCTGAAAGTTGGCATAGTGCTGGCGGCTGCCGCTGAGGGTGGCTTTTTCCAGGTTGCTTTCACCGAACTTGGCTTCTTGCAGGTTGGCGTCGCTGAGGTCCGCGCCTTGCAGGTCAGCCTTGCTCAGCCAGGTCATTTCCAGGTCGGCCGCGCGCAGGTTGGCCTTGTGCATTTTGGCCCCCGACAACCGCGCAAATTGCAGGTAGGCGGCGCTCAGGTTGGCGTTTTCAAATTGCGCGCCCTGGGCAAACATCCCCCAGCCTTGCACGGCCATCAATGTGGCGTCGGTGAAGTCGGCCAGGCGCAGGTTGGCTTGTTGCAGGCTGGCGCGGGTCAGGTTGGCGCCTTGCAACTGGGCTTTTTCCAGGTTGGCAAGGTCCAGGTTGGCGTGGCGCAAGTCGGCATCGCGCAGATCGGCACCGGCCAGGTTCATGCCGCTCAGGTTCTGGTTGCGCAGGTTGGCGCCCTTGAGATTGGCGCCGGGGCATTGGCTGTGCTCGGCAAGCGTGCAACCGTTGATGACCAGGGGGGCGTCGTCGCCGTCGTCGGCGTGGGCGAAGGGTAGGGACAGTAGAAGTAACAACGGCAGATATCTCATCAAAAAACCTCGAAGGTGGCGGGGTACCTGTGGCGAGGGAGCTTGCTCCCGCTCGGCTGCGCAGCAGTCGTAAACCTGGCTGCGCAGTGCCACAGGAGGAATGCCGGGGCCGCTTCGCAGCCCAGCGGGAGCAAGCTCCCTCGCCACAAAAGGCGGCCCCCGCATATTCCATGGGTTATTTTTGGGCAGTTTTCTGATCCCAACTCGGAATCTTGAACACCCAGAACGACCCACCCTGTGCCACCGGCTTGGTCAGCTCGGCCATGTCGCCACCCCACAGCGGCACTGCGCCGCCATAGCCGACGGTGACGCCGATGTACTGCTCGCCATCCTGTTCCCAGGTGATCGGCGGCGAGACGATGCCGCTGCCGGTCTGGAACTTCCACAGTTCCTTGCCGGTTTTTGCGTCAAAGGCCTTGAAGAAACCGTCGCCGGTGCCGGTGAACACCAGGTTACCCTTGGTTGCCAGCACGCCAGCCCACAGTGGCAGGTGCTCCTTGTGCTCCCACACCACCTTGCCGGTGGTCGGGTTCATCGCCCGCAAGGTGCCGACGTGATCGTCATACATGCGCTTGATGCGGAAACCCATGCCCAGGTACGCCGAGCCCTTCTTGTAGTTGACCTCTTCGGTCCAGTATTCCTCTTTCCACTGGTTGCCCGGAATGTAGAACAGACCGGTGTCCTGGCTGTAGGCCATGGGGTTCCAGTTCTTGCCACCCAGGAACGGCGGCGAGACTTCCACCGGCTTGCCCTTGGTTTCACCCGGCAGCGGCTTGGCCGGACGCTGGCCTTCGTTTTCCACAGGGCGGCCGGTCTTCAGGTCAATGTGGCTGGCCCAGGTGATGTTGTCGACGAAGGGGAAGGCGTTTTGCAGCTTGCCGTTGTTGCGGTCGACCACATAGAAGAAGCCGTTGCGGTCGGCGTGGCCGGTGGCCTTGATGACCTTGCCGTCCTTGTCCTTGTAGTCGAACAGCACCAGTTCGTTGTTGCCGGAGAAGTCCCAGGCATCGTTCGGGGTGTGTTGGTAGAACCATTTCACTTCGCCGGTACTGGGGTCGACGCCGACCTGGCCCGAGGTGTAGAGGCTGTCGAAGTCGTGGGGGTTGCCGTCCTTTGACGTGCGCGCCCAGGTATTCCACGGGCCGGGGTTGCCGGCGCCGACGATGATGGTGTTGGTCTCGGCATCGAAGCTCGCGCTCTGCCAAGGGGCGCCACCGCCGTGGCTCCAGGCTTCGACCTTGCCGGTTTCGGTGGTCGGGTCATCTGGCCACGACGGCGCCTTCACATCGCCGGTCGGGGTGCTGTCCTTGCCGTTCAAGCGGCCCATGTGGCCTTCCACGAACGGACGCATCCAGACTTCTTCACCGGTGTCGGGGTCGCGCGCATATAGCTGGCCGACCACGCCGAATTCATCGCCGGAGCTGCCGTGGATCAGCAGCACCTTGCCGCTGACCTTGTCTTTGATCAGCACCGGGGCGCCGGTCATGGTGTAGCCGGCGGCGTGGTCGCCGAATTTCTTGTTCCACACCACTTTGCCGGTGTTTTTGTCGAGGGCGATCAGGCGCGCGTCGAGGGTGCCGAAGTAGATCTTGTCGCCGAAGATCGCGGCGCCGCGGTTGACCACGTCACAGCACGGGCGAATGTTGTCGGGCAGGCGGTGGTTGTAGGTCCACAGGCGTTTGCCGGTCTTCGCATCGAGGGCGAACACACGGGAGTAGGAACCGGTGACGTAGACCACACCGTCGCTGACGATGGCCTGGGATTCCTGGCCGCGTTGTTTCTCGTCGCCGAACGAATAGGACCAGGCTGGCGTGAGCTTGAACACGTTCTTGTCGTTGACCTGCGCTAGAGGGCTCCAGCGCTGGGCGTTGGTGCCCATGCCGTATTGCAGCACGTCCTTGGTGGTCAGGTGATCGTTGGCGATGTCTTCCCAAGTGACATTACGGGTTTGCTTGGCGACGGCAGGTTCGGCGGCTGCAAAGCTCGCAGCACTGAGGCACAGGCTGCCCACCAGCACAAAAGCTTGCACGGCAAGGCTTAGCGGTGAGCGGGCGGGTAGCGATCTTATTGTCATGGTTGCAGTTCCCAGTGGAGGTTTTGGCCTGCACAGGTTGCTGCCTGGCTGGGTTGGCGAATACGGAAAAAGTCCCGGTGTTGCCGGGACAATTTCCCGAACCGCCTCTGATTTAGGAGTGCCCCACAAGGCCTGCTACCAACGGATGAGAACCCGCCCACCAAAGCAGCATACGGGCGCTGCCGGGGGCTTCCTAAGATGGTCGCCATAGCCTCTGCCAAGAGGTTTTGCGTGCACTCCTGAGGGAAAAATAATGACAACAAAACGCAACGCCTTGATCACCGCCTGCCTGCTCGCCGGTGCAATCAATACCGGTTCGGTCTGGGCCCATGGCAACGTGACGCCCACCGCCGTGGAAACCAAAGGCCTCACCCCGATCAAGGATGCCGGCGTGCCGCTGGACGCCGATGGCTGGGCCGCCACCAACCCCTATCGCACCACCGCCGAGCATGACAAGGCCGTCGAAGTCGGCGCCTCGGCGTACAACCAGAACTGCGCGGCGTGCCATGGCCTGGAAGCCAAGTCCGGTGGCATCGCCCCCGACCTGCGCATGCTCGATGCCGGTGACGCCGGCGATGAGTGGTTCGTGGAAAGGGTGCGCCACGGCGCCGTGCGCGATGGCCGGGTGTACATGCCGAAAATGGCCGATTACCTGAGCCAGGAAGCCCTGTGGGCGGTGCGTACCTACCTCGACAGCGTGCACGTCGAGGAGTAAGCCGTGGGCCTGCGCGGGTGGTGGGTATGCTGTTTGCCGATGTTGGCCTGGGGCGCGCCTGTCGACCCGGTGCCCTCGGTGATGTGGGCCTACTATCACCAGCGTTTTCTCGACAACGCGCCGTTCGTGTTCGACGAGCGGGTGAAGGTCCTGGCGCCGCCGTTCGCCGAGGACGCACGCCAGGTGCCGTTGGAACTCGACGCCCGTGCGTTCAAGGGTGACGTGGTCAAGATCCTCGCCTGGGCCGAGCTGAATCCGCTGCCGCAGATCGTCGATTTCCAGCCCATGGAAGGCGTGCTGCCGTGGCTGTCGATCCGGATTCGCATCGAACAGGCCACGCCGTTACGCGCGGCGGTGCTGACCCGTGATGGCTTGTGGCATGTTGGCTCGACCCTGATTGATGCCAGCGGCGGCGGTTGCACGGCGCCCAGCGTGGTGCGCACCCAATCCGGTTGGGAAGACCACTTCGGCGAGGTGCTCGGCGGGCGTTACCCGCGCGCCGAATTCAGCCGCGTGAAGCTGCAAGTCGCCCATCCGATGGATAACGGCATGGTCAGCGGCATTCCCGAATTCTTCATCAACCAGGCCGAACTGCACGGTGCGAATAACCAACTGTTGGCGCGGCTGGCGCTGTTCCCTGCGGTCAGCGAAAACCCCAACCTGGCCTTCGACATCGAAGGCTCCGGGCCCACACGCCTGACCCTGCGCGACACCAGCGGCAGCCAGTTCGAGGCGGCCATCCCATGACCCAGCGCTGGATTCTGCTGTGGCTGCTGCTGTTCAGCCTGCCGGTGCTGGCCGAGTTGGACTACGGCCTCAAGCCGCGTTTGATTGCCGACAACACCTGGCTTTTGGAAGGCAGCACCGACAACTTTGCCAAGGACAACGGCGGCAATATCGTCAACGTCGGGTTCATCGTCACCGAACCTGGCGTGGTGGTGATCGACACCGGGCCGTCCAAACGCTACGGCGAAGCCCTGCGCCAGGCCATCGCCCGTGTCACCGAAAAACCGGTGATCCAGGTGCTGCTGACTCACCATCACCCCGACCACGCCTTGGGCAACCAAGCCTTCAAGGACGTGCCGATCGGCGCCCTGGCCGGCACCACCGAGCTATTGCATGAGCAAGGCGACAGCCTGGCCGAGAACCTGTACCGCATGGTCGGTGACTGGATGCGCGGCACCGAAGTGGTGTTGCCCAACCAGACCCTGCAGCCCGGCGTAAAAAGCTTCGGCAGCCACGACCTGCAACTGCTGCAGCTGCGCGGCCATACCGGTGACGACCTGGCGATCTTCGACCAGAAGACTGGCGTGCTGTTTGCCGGTGACCTGGTGTTCTACCAGCGTGCGCTCACCACGCCTCATTCACCGGGGCTGTCGATCTGGTTGGCGGATCTTGCCACCCTGCAAGGCTTGCCCTGGACCCTGATTGTGCCCGGCCACGGCCCTGTCGCGAGCGACGCCAAACCCTTGGAGCAGATGCGCGACTACCTCGCCTGGCTCGACCAGTTGCTGCGTGACGGTGCGGCCCAGGGCAGCGACATGCCCGAGCTGATCCGCAGCCCGATCCCCGAGCGATTCGCCGCGATCAGCCTCAGCCGCTATGAACTGATCCGCAGCGTGACCCACCTGTACCCCCACTACGAACGCACCCAGATGCAGCCCATCCACACCCAACAATAAGCAGAGGCCTCACCATGATCTACGCCCAACCTGGCACCCCCGGCGCCATCGTCAGCTTCAAGCCGCGCTACGGCAATTACATCGGCGGTGAGTTTGTCGCGCCGATCAAGGGTGAGTACTTCACCAATACTTCGCCGGTGACGGGTGAAGTGATTGCCGAGTTCCCGCGCTCCAGCGCCGCCGATGTCGACAAGGCCCTCGACGCCGCCCACGCCGCCGCCGATGCCTGGGGCAAGACCTCGGCCCAGGACCGTGCCCTGGTGCTGCTGAAAATCGCCGACCGCATCGAGCAACACCTCGAAGTGCTGGCCGTGGCCGAGACCTGGGACAATGGCAAGGCCGTGCGCGAAACCCTCAACGCCGACGTGCCCCTGGCCGCCGACCATTTCCGCTACTTCGCCGGGTGCATCCGCGCCCAGGAAGGCGGCGCCGCTGAGATCAATGAACACACCGCGGCTTATCACTTCCATGAACCCTTGGGCGTGGTCGGGCAGATCATCCCGTGGAATTTTCCGTTGCTGATGGCCGCCTGGAAACTCGCCCCCGCCTTGGCGGCCGGTAATTGCATCGTGCTTAAACCGGCCGAGCAGACGCCGTTGTCGATCATGGTCTTCGCCGAGCTGATCGGCGACCTGCTGCCGCCTGGCGTGCTCAACATCGTGCAGGGCTTTGGCCGCGAAGCCGGGGAGGCGCTGGCCACCAGCAAGCGCATCGCCAAGATCGCCTTCACCGGCTCCACCCCGGTGGGTGCGCACATCATGCATGCGGCCGCCGAGAACATCATTCCGTCCACCGTGGAGTTGGGCGGCAAGTCGCCGAATATCTTCTTCGAAGACATCATGCAGGCCGAGCCGCAATTCATCGAAAAAGCCGCCGAAGGCCTGGTGCTGGCGTTCTTCAACCAGGGCGAAGTGTGCACCTGCCCGTCGCGGGCGCTGGTGCAGGAGTCGATCTACGAGGCGTTCATGGCGGAGGTGATGAAGAAGATCGTCAAGATCAAGCGCGGCAACCCGCTCGACACCGAGACCATGGTCGGTGCCCAGGCGTCCGAGCAGCAATACGACAAGATCCTCTCCTACCTGAAGATCGCCCAGGAGGAGGGCGCGGTGCTGTTGACCGGCGGCGCGGCCGAGCGCTTGGAGGGCGACCTGTCCAGCGGTTATTACATCCAGCCGACCCTGCTCAAAGGCCACAACAAGATGCGCGTGTTCCAGGAGGAAATCTTCGGGCCGGTGGTGGGCGTGACCACCTTCAAGGACGAAGCTGAAGCCTTGGCGATTGCCAACGACAGCGAGTTCGGCCTCGGCGCCGGCCTGTGGACCCGTGACATCAACCGTGCGTACCGCATGGGCCGGGCCATCAAGGCCGGGCGTGTGTGGACCAACTGTTATCACCTGTACCCGGCGCATGCGGCATTTGGTGGGTACAAGAAATCCGGGGTAGGGCGTGAGAACCACAAGATGATGCTCGACCATTACCAACAGACCAAGAACCTGCTGGTGAGCTACGACATCAATCCCTTGGGCTTCTTCTAAGCCATGGGGGGGCGACGAATGCACCAATGGGTTCGTTCGAAAGTAGCATTCGCCCCCTCAACTCCCCATGCATTAATGACCCCACCGGAACCCTCCGGCACACCAAGAGGACTGCCCCCATGTGGACCAAACCTGCGTTTACCGACCTGCGTATCGGCTTTGAAGTCACGATGTACTTCGCTAGCCGCTGATCGCGGGAGCGGCTGGAAGGATGCCTCTTTGGTCTGATTGCATTCGCAGCCGGATCGGTTAGTGTGGAGCGCATTCTTCCAAAATAATAAAAACAGGCTTTCCAATGAGCCAGACCCTGAGCCAACTGCGTAAATTCGTCTCGCCTGAAATCATCTTTGGTGCCGGCTGCCGGCACAACGTCGGCAACTACGCCAAGACCTTCGGTGCGCGCAAGGTGCTGGTGGTCAGCGACCCCGGCGTGATCGCCGCCGGTTGGGTGGCCGATGTGGAAGCCAGCCTGCAAGCCCTCGGCATCGACTACTGCCTGTACAGCGCCGTTTCACCCAACCCCCGCGTCGAAGAAGTGATGACCGGCGCCGAGGTGTACCGCGAAAACCATTGCGACGTGATCGTCGCCATCGGCGGCGGCAGCCCCATGGACTGCGGCAAGGCCATCGGCATTGTGGTGGCCCACGGGCGCAGCATTCTTGAGTTCGAGGGCGTCGACACCCTTCGCGTGCCCAGCCCGCCGCTGATCCTGATTCCCACCACTGCCGGCACCTCGGCGGATGTCTCGCAGTTCGTGATCATTTCCAACCAGCAGGAACGCATGAAGTTCTCCATCGTCAGCAAGGCGGTGGTGCCGGACGTGTCGCTGATCGACCCGGAAACCACCGCCAGCATGGACCCGTTCCTGTCTGCCTGCACTGGCATCGACGCGCTGGTGCATGCCATCGAGGCGTTCGTCTCCACCGGCCATGGACCACTCACCGACCCCCATGCGCTGGAAGCGATGCGCCTGATCAATGGCAACCTGGTGCAGATGATCGCCAACCCCACGGACATTGCCCTGCGCGAAAAAATCATGCTCGGCAGCATGCAGGCGGGGCTGGCATTTTCCAATGCGATCCTCGGCGCGGTGCACGCCATGTCCCACAGCCTCGGTGGTTTTCTCGATCTGCCCCACGGCCTGTGCAACGCGGTGCTGGTCGAGCATGTGGTGGCGTTCAACTACAGCTCGGCGCCGGAGCGCTTCAAGGTGATTGCCGAAACCTTTGGCATCGACTGTCGCGGCCTCAATCACCGGCAGATCTGCGGACGGCTGGTGGAGCACCTGATCGCGCTGAAGCACGCCATCGGCTTCCACGAAACCCTCGGTCTGCATGGGGTGCGCGTGGCGGATATTCCGTTCCTGTCCCAGCATGCGATGGGCGACCCGTGCATCCTCACCAACCCGAGGGAGTCGAGCCAGCGTGATGTCGAGGTCGTCTATGGCGAAGCTCTCTGACGACCAGCAGCGCGCGCTCGCGGGGCTGCTGGGGCTCAGCGACCAGTCGGCCCGCAAGAGCCATTACCCGGAGCTCACCGCGCGGTTGGATGAACTGGAGGCCGAGCGCAAGCGTTACATCCGCCTCAACGATGAACTGGAACAACGCGTGGCTGCGCGCACCGATGAGCTGCTGGAGGCCAACCACAACCTGCAACAGCAGATCGCCCAGCGCGAACAGATCGAACAGGACCTGCGCGATGCCCGCGACGCCGCCCAGGCCGCCAACCGCAGCAAGGACAAATACCTCGCCGCCGCCAGCCATGACCTGCTGCAACCACTGAATGCCGCACGGCTGTTGATCGCCACGTTGCGTGAACGGCAGTTGCCCAGTGTCGAACAGGTGCTTGTGGAGCGCACGCACCAGGCGCTGGAAGGCGCCGAGGATTTGCTCACCGACTTGCTGGATATCTCGCGGCTCGACCAGGCGGCGGTCAAACCGGATGTGGCGCTGTATCGCCTCGACGAACTGTTCGCGCCGCTCGTCTCGGAATTCCAATCAGTGGCCCAGGCGACCGGGCTGAACCTGCGGGTGCACACCGGGCGTTATGCGATCAGCACCGACCTGCGGCTGCTGACGCGGATCCTGCGCAATTTCCTCAGCAATGCCTGCCGTTATACCGACGATGGCTGCATCCTGTTGGGCGCACGCCGGCGTGGCCATTGCTTGCGCCTGGAGGTGTGGGACACCGGGCGCGGGATTGCGGCGGACCGGCTGCAGGCGATCTTCCTGGAGTTCAACCAACTCGATGTCGGCCGCGCCTCCGACCGCAAAGGCGTGGGGCTAGGGTTGGCGATTGTCGAGCGGATCGCCGACATCCTGGGGTATCCCATCGCCGTGCGTTCCTGGCCGGGGCGGGGCTCGATGTTCAGCATCGAAGTGCCGTTGAGTGATGAGATGCCGTTGCCGATCAGCCAATTGCCGGTGCAACCGACCACCGGCAATCCGCTGCCGGGGCGGCGTTTGCTGGTGATCGACAACGAAGTGAGCATCCTCGAAAGCATGCGCGCGCTGCTCGGGCAATGGGGCTGTGAAGTGGTCACCGCCACCGATCAGGCCGGCGCGCTGTTGGCCTTGCAGGGCAGGGCGCCGGAGCTGATTTTGGCGGATTACCACCTGGACCATGGCGTGGTGGGTTGTGCGGTGGTCAAGCAGCTGCGCGAGCATTTTGCCTGCAAGATCCCGGCGGTCATTATCACGGCCGATCGCACTGACCAATGCCGCCGTGCGTTGCGCCGCCTGGACGCACCGTTGCTGAACAAACCTGTCAAACCCGGCAAGTTGCGGGCGGTGTTGAGTCAGTTATTGGCCTAGGTCAACAGGTCCCAGATGGTTTTGCCCCATGCTCAAGGCATGATCTAGAGCCTTGGAGCACACGATGAGCGCGGCATCCTATAAATTACCCCTGGGCCTGGTGGTCGCCGTGCTGGTGATGGCCGGCGTGCTGCTGTTGCCGCTGCCCGCCGACTTGCCGGTGGCCGGGCATCGCATGCTGGCGATCCTCGCGTTTGCCGTGGTGGTGTGGATCACCGAAGCGGTGTCCTATGAAGCCAGCGTGATCATGATCACCTCGCTCATGGCCTTTCTGCTCGGCACGGCGCCGTCGCTGCAAGACTCCACTCATTTGATTGGCACCAGCCCGGCCATCAGCATGGCGCTGACCGGCTTCTCCAACCCGGCGCTGGCGCTGGTGGCGGGCGCATTGTTTATCGCCGCCGCCATGACCCACACCGGCCTGGACCGGCGTATCGCCTTGGTCACCCTGAGTCGCGTCGGCACCAGCACCCGACGCATCCTGCTGGGGGCGATTGCGGTGACCATTCTGCTCAGCCTGGTGGTGCCCAGCGCCACGGCGCGCAGTGCTTGCGTGGTGCCGATCATGATGGGCGTGATCGCTGCGTTCGGCGTGGACAAGCGCTCGAACATTGCCGCCGGCATCATGATCGTGGTGGCCCAGGGCACCAGCATCTGGAACGTTGGCATCCAGACCGCCGCCGCGCAGAACCTGCTGACCGTTGGCTTTATGGACAAGATGCTTGGTCAGCGCGTGTCGTGGATCGACTGGCTGATCGCGGGGGCGCCGTGGGCGTTGATCATGTCGGCGGTGTTGCTGTTCCTGGTGCTTAAATTGCTGCCGCCGGAGACCGACAGCATTCCCGGTGGCAAGGAGGCGGTGGCGCAATCGCTGGTAGATATCGGGCCGATGACCGGGCCGCAGAAGCGCCTGTTGACGGTGTCGGTGATGTTGCTGCTGGCCTGGGCCACGGAAGGGCGTTTGCACAGTTTTGACACCACCTCGACCACGTACGCGGGGTTGGTGTTGCTGTTGCTGCCGGGTATCGGCGTGATGACCTGGAAAGATGTGCAGTCGCGGATCCCGTGGGGCACGGTGATTGTGTTCGGGGTGGGCATCAGCCTGGGCACGGCGCTGTTGACCACCCAGGCGGGGCAGTGGTTGGGGGCTGCGGTGGTGGCGCACACGGGGTTGGATCAGGTGGGGCCGCTGGGGGTGTTTGCGATTCTGGGGGCGTTTTTGATTGTGATTCATTTGGGGTTTGCCAGTGCCACGGCGTTGACCTCGGCGCTGCTGCCGATTTTGATTGCGGTGTTGCAGACGTTGCCGGGGGAGTTCAGTCGGCTGGGGATGACGATGCTATTGGGGTTTGTGATGAGTTATGGGTTTATTCTGCCGATCAATGCGCCGCAGAATATGGTGTGTCTGGGGACGGGGACGTTTACGGCGCGGCAGTTTGCCAAGGTTGGGGTTTTGGTGACGCTGGTTGGTTATTTGTTGATGTTGGTGTTTGCGGTGACTTACTGGAGTTGGTTGGGGTGGGTTTGATGGGGTTGGGTTGAGTTGGGTGTATATCCGTTATTTGGGTGACGGCTACTTATGGTTCCGCTCTTACAGCGGCTCACTTTGGAAAAGCCCCAAAGTAAGCAAAGGGCTCTTGCCCCAACACTCGGCACCTCGCCTCGGCTCGGTGTGCCCTCACTCCGGCTTGAATCCGTGGGCCGCCGCGATGGGCCATCCTTGGCCCAGCGCGGCTAACCCGGCGTCCTGCCGGGTTACCCACGGATTCAAGCCTGCGTTCGGCCAGCGTGTTTGACGGGGCGCCTCAGATCAAAAGCAAAAGCGCGGCGGCCTAGTAGCCGACCGGTCTCTGGAAGCCGGTCTCGGTCCAAATGTGGGAGCGGGCTTGCTCGCGAAGGCGGGGTGTCAGCTATTACATCTTTGACTGATCCACCGCTTTCGCGAGCAAGCCCGCTCCCACAATTTAGATCTCAGGTAGACATCAATCTGCTCTGGCTCTGGCTCTGTTTTTGATTTTGATCTTAGGCGCCCCGTCAAACACGCTGGCCGGAATTCGGCAGGGATTTGGGGGGTAAACCGGCAGGGATGCCGGTTTAGCCGCCCCGCGCCATGGATGGCGCGTGGCGGCGGCCCCCCAAATCACTGTCGGATTACGGGCATACCGAGCCTAGGCGAGGTACCGAGTGTTGGGGCAAGAGCGTTTTGCTTACTTTTGCGCTCTTCAAAAGTGAGCCGCTGTAAGAGCGGAACCAATTTCAGCCGTTACCGCAGCAACGGATATGTACACCACAAACCCAACCCCCCACATGACAAGATGAACTCCCCTCAGGTTTACTACTCTCTGAGTATGCTTTCACCGGCTCCCCCGGGTCGGCTCATCTAGGTCACGGAATGAACAAATACACCCCCCACACCTGGGAACCCCACGAGCGCCCAAGCCTCCCAGGTTCACCGTCTACCCCGCTGCACCCCACGCACAAGCGTTGGCTGTTCGCAATGGTCGGCGTGCTGGTGGCAATCACCGGGGGCCTGGGTAATGCGTTGGTCATCGCCAACCTGCAATACCTGCAAGGCGCCCTCGGCGCGACCACCGCCGAAATGGCCTGGCTGCCCGCCGCCTATGTCATGACCAACGTCTGCATGAACCTGCTGCTGGTGAAGTTCCGCCAACAGTTCGGCCTGCGCGCCTTCACCGAAGTGTTCCTGGTGCTGTACGCGCTGGTCACCTTCGGCCACTTGTTCGTCAACGACCTCAGCTCAGCCATCGCCGTGCGCGCAGCCCATGGCATGGTCGGCGCGGCGCTGAGTTCGCTGGGCTTGTACTACATGATCCAGGCGTTCCCGGCCAAGTGGCGCTTGAAGGCGCTGGTACTGGGCTTGGGCACCGCGCAACTGGCTTTACCCTTGGCACGCCTGTTTTCCGAAGACTTGCTGCAAATCGCCGAGTGGCGCGGCCTGTACCTGTTCGAGCTGGGCATGGCGTTGATCTGCCTGGGTTGCGTGTTCCTGCTCAAACTTCCGCCTGGCGACCGCTTCAAAACCTTTGAAAAACTCGACTTCCTCACCTTCGCCATCCTCGCCACCGGCGTGGCCTTGCTCTGCGCGGTGTTGTCCCTGGGCCGCATCGACTGGTGGCTGGAAGCGCCCTGGATCGGCATCGCCTCGGCCTGTTCCCTGGTGCTGATCATGGCCGGCCTGGCCATCGAGCATAACCGTGCGAACCCGATGTTGATGACCCGATGGCTGGGCAGTGGCGTGATGATCCGCCTGGCGTTGGCGGTGATCCTGATTCGCATGGTGCTGTCGGAGCAGTCCACCGGCGCGGTGGGGTTCATGCAGATGTTGAACATGAGCTACCAGCAGATGCACACCCTGTACGTGGTGATGCTCGCCGGGGCGATTGCCGGGCTGGTGGTCAGTGCGTTGACCATCAACCCGGCGCACCTGTTGATGCCGTTGGTGATTTCCCTGGCGCTGATGGCCACCGGCTCGGTGATGGACAGTTTTTCCAGCAACCTCACCCGCCCACAGAACCTGTACATCAGCCAGTTCCTGCTAGGCTTCGGCGGCACGTTCTTCCTCGGCCCAACCATGGTGTTGGGCACCAAGAACGTGCTGGCCAACCCTCGTAACCTGGTGAGTTTTTCGGTGATGTTCGGGATTTGCCAGAACCTCGGCGGCCTGATTGGCGCGGCGTTGCTGGGCACGTTCCAGATCGTGCGCGAGAAATACCACTCCAGCATGATCGTCGAACACCTGACCCTGCTCGACCCGCGTGTGGCCGCGCGGGTGCAGAGCGGCGGCTCGGCCTACGGCGGCATTGTCGCCGACCCCGAGCTGCGCAACCTGATGGGCATTCGCAGCCTGGCCACGGCGGCGACCCGTGAGGCGAACGTGATGGCCTACAACGATGTCTTCATGTTGATCGCGATCATCGCGATACTCACCATGATCTGGATCTTTATCCGCAGTCTGTGGCTGATGAGCACCACCCGAGCAGCAGCCACTCCCGTTCAACCCAGCGGCGCACCTTCATGACCGAACCTTCAACCACCACCACTACCGCCATCGCGTCCACCCCGGAAGGCAGCACGCCACCCGGCGCGGTGCCCACCGAGCTGCGCCCGTTGCGGGTGCGGATCATCTCGTCCCTGGGCTTTGCCGCGATTGCTATCGTCGGCGTGCTGATTGTGCTGTACGCCTGGCAATTGCCGCCGTTCAGCAGCGCGGTGGAAACCACCGAAAATGCGCTGGTGCGCGGGCAGGTCACGATCATCGGGCCGCAGCTCAGCGGCTATGTGTTCGAAGTGCCGGTGCAGGACTTCCAGCACGTGAAGGCCGGCGACCTGCTGGTGCGCCTCGACGACCGCATCTACAAGCAGCGCCTGGACCAGGCATTGGCGCAACTGGCGGTGCAGAAGGCGTCGTTGGCGAATGTGGTGCAACAGCGCAACAGCGCCGAAGCCACCATCAAGCTGCGCCAGGGCCGCCTTGGTGGACAGCCAGGCGCAGGCACGCAAGAGCACCGCCGATTTGCGCCGCAATGAAGAGTTGATCAGCGACGGCTCGGTGTCCAAGCGCGAGCTGGACGTGACCCGCGCGGCCAACGCGCAGACTGTTGCCGCGGTGGCGCAAGCCCAGGCCAGCCTGGAAATCGCCCGCCAAGACCAGCAGACGGTGATCGTCAACCGTGGCTCCCTGGAAGCGGCCGTGGCCAGTGCCGAGGCGGCGGTGGAGTTGGCGCGTATCGACCTGTCCAACACCCGCATCACGGCGCCACGCGATGGTCAGCTCGGGCAGATCGGCGTGCGGCTCGGGGCCTACGTCAACTCCGGCGCGCAGTTGATGGCGCTGGTGCCGCCGCAGTTGTGGGTGATCGCCAACATGAAGGAAACCCAGATGGACAACGTGCAGGTCGGCCAGCCGGTGACCTTCACGGTGGATGCACTGAACCACCGCAAATTCCATGGCACGGTGCAGCATATTTCCCCGGCCACCGGCTCGGAGTTCAGCCTGTTGCAGGCGGACAATGCCACCGGCAACTTCGTCAAGATCGCCCAGCGCGTGCCGGTGCGGATCATGGTGGACCCGGACCAGGCTGAGAGCGAGCGGTTGCGGCCTGGGTTGTCGGTGGTGGTCAGTATTGATACGGCGGGGCGATTAAAGAACAGCCCGCCCTGAGAGGGGCTGATAGTTGAGGGTAAAGGCCAGCTCTACTGACTGGCCTTGGTCCAACAGCTTCAGCCCAGGCCGCCCTGGCAGATGATGAGCATTCACCGGATGACTCACCGGCTCGATGCAAAAGAACCCCAGCCCCGACGGGCAGTACAGCAGGAAGTAATCACTCCCCGTGGCCTGGCATTCCAGCGTGTAGCCCAGCTCTGGCTGCTCGATCAGGCAATGGCCGTCCCAGTCGCAAAAACCGTTGTCGACCAGGCCTTCAGGCAGGCTTTTCAACGGCTGGAAATCCCAAGCGGTGGGCACCGGCGCCAGCTCCGTTGGCAGCTTGGAGGCGTCGCTCATCCATACCTGCGACGCCTTGGCCTGCAACCGTGTACCCGCTGTGCGCGGCAGATAGGGATGCAATCCCAGCCCGTGCCACGCGGGTCTGGCCGCCAGGTGGGTCACCCGCAACGTGATGCTCAGCTCACCGTTTTCCAGGCGAAACCGCTGCTCGGCGCGATAGGCGAAGGGTGTGTCGCACGCCATTTCAAGGACCACTTCATCCGTCGCTTGGCTGACCACCTGCCACGCCTGTTGCCAGGCCGAGCCGTGAATCGGCAGCGGGTCGGTCAAGCTATTGGGCGCCAGCGCCAGCCAACCGTCGGGGTTGTCGAAACCCCCTTCGGCAATCCGGTTGGACCAGGGCGCCAAGGGATAGCAGCCCAGCTTGCCTGGCAACCCGGTGCTGATCGCGTGGGCATCGCTGGGCCGCAACAACGGCTGGCCGGTTGCGCGCACCGTCCAGTTGACAATGCTGCCTCCCGTGGCTGGCGCGAGGGTGAGTTGGGTCAGGTTGTCTTGCAGTTCAATCAGCATCAGAGCACCACGCTTGGCAGCCACAACGACAGCGCCGGAATGTAGGTCACGGCCATCAGTACCAGGAACAGCACGCCATAGAACGGCAGCAGCGCCTTTACGGTTTTCTCGATGCTGACCTTGCCCACCGCCGCCCCCACGAACAGCACCGCACCCACGGGCGGCGTGATCAGGCCGATCCCGAGGTTGACCAGCATGATCATGCCGAAGTGCACCGGGTCGACGCCGATACCCAGTACCACCGGCAGCAGGATCGGCGTGAGGATCAAGATCAGCGGCGCCATGTCCATCACCGTGCCGAGCAACAGCAGCATGGCGTTGATGCACATCAGGATCACATAGCGGTTGTCCGACAGGGTCAGGAACATCGTGGTGATCTTCGCCGGGATCTGCATCAGGGTCATGATGTAGCCGAAGCTGGCGGCGAAGGCGATCAGGATCATCACGATGGAAATGGTGCGCACCGTGCGATGCATCAGCTTGGGCAGCTCGCTCCATTTGTAGTCGCGGTAGATGAACATGGTCACGAAGAACGCCCACAACACGGCAATCGCGGCGGATTCGGTGGCGGTAAAAATCCCCGAGAGGATGCCGCCCAGGATGATCACCATGGCCATCAGGCCCCAGAGCGCATCGGCGCAGATTTTCAGCGCCTGCTTGAGTGGGATGACTTCACCCTTGGGGTAATTGCGCTTTTTCGCGAAGATCAGGCACAACACCATCAGGCACGCGCTCATCAACAAGCCCGGTACCACGCCGGCCATGAACAGCGAGGCAATCGACACCGTACCACCGGCCGCCAGGGAGTAGAGCACCGAGTTATGGCTGGGCGGGGTCAGCAGTGCCTGCACCGAACCACTGACGGTCACCGCCGTGGCGAACTCACGCGGGTAGCCACGGCGTTCCATTTCCGGGATGAGCACCGAGCCGACCGAGGCCGTGTCCGCCACCGACGAACCGGAGATTGCGCCGAAAAACGTCGAGGCCATGATATTCACCAACGACAGGCCGCCGCGCACGAAACCCACCAGCACCCCGGCAAACGCCACCAGCCGCCGTGACATGCCGCCTTCGGCCATGATCGCTCCGGCCAGCACAAAGAACGGAATAGCCATCAGCGAAAACTTGTTCACCCCACCGGCCACCTGGATCATCAGGGCCTGGAACGGGATGTCGATCCACCACGCGCCGATCAGTGCCGACAACCCCAGGGCGTACGCCACAGGCATGCCGATCAGGATCAAGGCGATAAAGCTGCCCAACAGAATCAATGCGTCCATATCAGGCAGCCCCTTCGCTTTCTTCAACCAGGTCGAAGCGCACGACCCGACGGTTGCTCTGGTCACCGAGCAAGAGTTTTTCCAGCACAAAAATCAGGGTCAGCAGCCCGCCAATCGGGATCGGCATATAAGTGATACCGACGCGCAGGGTGGGGATGGCACTCATGAACTGGTTCCAGGTGGACAGGCACAGCTTGGTGCCCCAGATCGTCATGAACAGGCAGATGGTGCCCATCAGCAACTGCGAGACGACACCGATGATCTGGCGTTGGCGGGGCGGCAGGCGGTCGGTGACCATGGCCACCGACATATGCGCGCCAGCGCGGTAACTGGCGGCCGCGCCGATAAAGGTGAACACCAGCATCAGCAGAATGGCGGTGGGCTCCGGCCAACTCGAACCGGTGCCGAGGACATAGCGGGCGAAGATGCCCCAGGGGATGATCAGCGCGACCCCCAGTACCGAGAGGCCGGCGACCCAGATGCAGGTCATGTAGATACGGTCGTTGATGCGCAGCATTAAATTCTTCATGGCGTTCACCGTAACCGGGCGCGTCGATGCCGACCGCGCCGGGCCTTGCTAGGGAAGGAGGGCGTTACTGAACGGCGTCGATACGCTGGATGATGTCGGCGTAGGCCGCACCGTACTTGGCGCGAACCGGCGCGGTGGCGTCATAGAAGGGTTTTTTGTCGACAGTGATGAACTCGACACCGGCGGCCTTGAGCTTGGTTTCACTGCTGGCGGACTTGGCGTCCCACAACACGCGCTCGTCAGCCTGGGCGGCCTTGGCGGCTTTTTTCACCATGTCTTGTTGCGCGGGGGTGAGTTTGTTCCAGGTGATTTTCGACATCACGATGGGCTCGGGCAAAATCAGGTGTTCGGTGAGGGTGTAGTACTTGGCGTTCTGGAAATGGTTGTGTTCCAACAGGGTCGGCGGGTTGTTTTCCGCGCCGTCGATGACGCCGGTCTGCAGGGCACTGAAGATCTCGCCGGTGTCCATGGCGATGCCGTTGGCCCCCATTTCATTGAAGGCTTCGATGAACAAGGGGTTGCCTTGTACGCGGATTTTCATGCCCTTGAGGTCTTCGATCTTGCGCACCGGCTTCTTGGTGTAGAGGTTGCGCGTGCCGCCATCCATCCAGGCCAGGGCGACCAGGCCGAATTCGGAATTGGTGATCTTGGCGAGGATCTCGTCGCCGATCTCGCCGTCAATGACTTTGCGCATATGCGCCTGGTCGCGGAACACGAACGGCAGGTTGAACACGTTCACGTCCGGCACCACCGGGCCGACGATCCCCAGGCTGACACGGGTCATCTGGATGGCACCGACTTGCGCCTGTTCGACCACTTCTTTCTCTGAGCCGAGGACACCGCCGGGGAAGTACTTGAAGGTCAGCTCGCCGTTGCTTTCTTTGGTCAGGGCCTTGCCCATGTTCTCTTCGGCCACAACGGTGGGGTAGCCGGCGGGGTGGATGTCGGCGAATTTGATTTCCAGCGCGTGGGCGGCGCTGCTGAGGGTGACGAATGCAGCGGCGAGCAAGGTGCGTTTGAAGTCCATGGGGTTTCATTCCTGTCTTGTTATTGTTGTATTCAAGGCACAGCGATGCAGCTAGAGGGTAAAGGTGGGCTCCGGCAATCCGACAACGCCGGGGTTGAGGGCGAACACGCCGCCGGACAGTGACTGTTGACTCTGGTCATCGCGGATTGAGGTGACGAACAGGGTGTCCAGGCGACTGCCGCCAAAGGCGCACATGGTGGGTTTTTTCACCGGTACCGTGAGGGAACGGTCGAGGCGACCGTCCGGGGTGAAGCGATGGATCAACCCGGCGTCGTTGGCACAGATCCAGTAGCAGCCATCGGCATCCACGGCGGCGCCGTCGGGGCGGCCGAGGTGCTTGTGCATGTCCACGAACACGCGGCGGTTGGACGGCGTGCCGGTGTCGATGTCGTAGTCGAAGGCCCAGATTTGCTGCACCAGCGGATGGGAATCGGAGGCATACATCGTGCGGCCATCGGGGCTGAACGCCAGGCCGTTCAAGGTGATGAAACCGTCCAGCTGAGCATGGGGCGGCGCACCGGATGCGTAGCGATACAGGGTGCCTTCTGCCGCGTTCAAGCCCATGTCCAGCACCATGCTGCCGGCCCAGAAACGGCCCTGGCGATCACAGCGGCCGTCGTTCAAGCGCATGTCCTGGCGGGGGTGCTCAACAGCCGCCAGCGGCGTGGTGTCCAGGCTGCCGTCGTTGTGCGGGGTAAGCTGGAAGAACCCGGTTTCCATGCCGGCGACCCAGTTGCCCGCCTCGGTGCGGGCGATGCAGGCAAGCATCTGCGGAGCGGTCCACGCAGCCACGTGGCCGCTGGCGGCGCTCCAGCGTTGCAGGCCGCCCTTGGGGATATCCACCCAGTACAAGGCGTTTTCCTCGGGCACCCACACCGGGCATTCGCCTACGGCATTGCGGGCATCGACGATCAATTCAGCGGTCATGGTCAGTCCCCGAAAGGGCCGGCAGCGCAGAATGCCCCGCCCTGATAGACCTTGGCCGGGTCATCGGCGGCCACGGGTGGCTGGGTTTCGACCTGGGCGCGGAACACTTCGGAGTTGTCCTTGGGCGCAAAGCCCAGGTGGGCGGCGTAGCGGTTGTCCCACCAGGTGTCGAGGTTATCCGACATGCCATAGACCACGGTGTGGCCGACGTTGGGGGTGTACAGCGCGCGCTCGAGCAACTGAGTCAGGTCGTCGAAGCTCAGCCAGGTGTGCATCATGCGGCGGTTCTGCGGTTCCGGGAACGACGAGCCGATACGGATGCTGACGGTCTCGATGCCGTAGCGATCAAAGTAGAAACTGGCCATGTCTTCGCCGTAGGATTTGGACAGTCCGTAGTAGCTGTCCGGGCGGCGAGGGGAGTGGGCGTCGAGGGTTTCACCTTGCTTGTAGAAGCCGATCACGTGGTTGGAACTGGCGAAAATCACGCGCTTCACACCGTGGCGGCGCGCGGCTTCATAGATATGGAAAATGCCGCTGATGTTTGCGCCGAGCACTTCTTCGAACGAGCGCTCCACCGAGACGCCGCCGAAGTGCAGAATGGCGTCGACGCCTTCTACCAAGTGGTGCACGGCCTGTTTGTCGGCGAGGTCGCAGGGTTGCACTTCTTCGCACGGGTCGGCGGCCGGGGCCATATTGGCGATGTCCGACAGCCGCAGTACCTGGGCATAAGGGCGCAGGCGTTCGCGCAAGACTTTACCCAGGCCGCCAGCCGCGCCAGTGAGCAGCAGGCGATTGAATGGAACGGGCGTGGTTGTGGTGGTGGTCATGAGGGTTCCATTGTTGTTGTAGGTTGTCGTATGACTTTGCCGAAGTATCGTTAGGGATTCCCTAGGTTGTCAACGTTCTTGCTGACGCCAAAATACAATTGTGGGAGCTGGTTACAACAGTGAGATTGGGTAACTGATGAATAAGCGATTTTCATCAAACTCGTTGTTGCTGAAATCCCGACGCATGGTCGAATTGCGCCAGCGCACATTCAGATCCTTCAGCGCACCGCTCTGCACCGTGTAAGCCAGCTCCGACTCGCGGCCCCATTCCTTGCCATCGGTGATCGCCCCGGTGTGCACGTTACTGCCGCTGATATAGCGGTTCATCATGGTCAGCCCTGGAATGCCGAGCACCACAAAGTTGAAGTCATGGCGCACCTGCCAGGACTTTTCCTTGGCGTTATCGTAGCTGGCGTTGTAGCTGTCGTTGGCCAGGGTGCCGCCGCTGGTGCCGTTGACGCGCATCCACACGCTGTCGCCGGTGAGTTTCTGCAAACCCACATAGAAGGTGTTGCCGTTGTATTTGGCCGAGAGCAGGGCGAAGGCGGTCTTGTTGTCGAGGTCGCCGGCCAGGGCGCTGCCGTCTTCCTTACCGGTGAAGAAGCCGAGGTTGGCGCCCAGGGTCCAGTCGCCCACGGGCTGGCTGTGGGTCAGGTTGAAATATTGTTGCTGGTAGATGTCGGTGAGTTCGGCGTACCACACGCCGACTTGGGTACGTTTGTCGTTGAAGCTGTATTCGCCGCCGCCGAAGTTGAAGCGGTCGGAGGTGAAGGCGGCTTTGCCGTTCATGAACATGTCTTCCATGCTCGCGTCATTACGCGGGCTGTTACCGCGAAACTGCCCGCCGTAGAGCGTCAGGCCGGCGATTTCATTGGACGTGACCTGGCCGCCACGGAACGTCTGGGGCAGCGAGCGGCCGTCGTCGGAGCGCAGGATCGGCAGCACCGGCATCCATTCACCGACCTTCAATTCAGTCTTGGATAATTTGGTTTTCAGTGCCACGCCCAGGCGTCCGAAGTTGTCGGCGGGGCGGCCGTCGCTGTGGATCGGCAGCAACTGAGTACCGCCGGTGCCTTTGCCGCCATCCAACTTTTGCGAATACAGGCCCAGCACATCAATGCCGAAACCCACCGTGCCGGTGGTGTAGCCGGACTTGGCGTCGAGAATGAAGTTCTGCGTCCACTCTTCGGCCTTGCCCTGGGGGTTGGTCGGGTTGGTGAAGTTGCGGTTGAAATAGGCGTTGCGCAGGTTGAGCGTGGCCTTGGCATCGTCGATGAAGCCTTCGGCCGAAGCGGCGAGTGGCAGGGTGAAGGCCAGGCTGCCGAGACCGATAAAACCCAGACGAACGGAGGAATTGCGGGCGAGTGAACTCACAGTGAAGCTCCCTTTCTTTTGTTGTTTTTATTATTTGTTATACGTTGTCGTACAACATTGAGTGGGATATTTGCGAGGTTTTCAAGAGCTGTCAAGCAGAAGTTATACGATGACTTGCTCGGGCGGAGGCGGGAAGTTACTCAGGCCGCCATCACCATGGGAGGCAAGGTGCCAAGAAGGGAAACGGCGGCCACCGCTGCAACACCCAGCAGCCACTCCAGCATCACACTGGATTTCAAACTGCCCAGGCGTTGTTCGCAGTGCTCGATGCGCAGGCGGTTCAGCAGCGCCAACGCCAGCATGCCCAGCACCAGAAATACTTTAACCAACAGAATCAGCGCGAACCCGTTGAACAGCGGCGTGGGCCATAGTTGCCCGGTCAGTACACGCACATTGATCAAACCAGTCACCAGCAAACCGGCGACCAGGCCATACCCCACACCGCTGAACCGCCGCAGGATCGGCTCCAGCGCCAGGGCTGGCGATTGCCTGAGGATCAACACCAGCAACAGCAAGCCGCCGAGCCAGGCACCGACGCACACCAGGTGCACCACTTGATTGAGGATCAGCAATTGGCCGCTGAGCCCATTGAGCATGGCGCCATGCCCGACCGGCGCCAAGGTTGCCAGCAGCAGCGCGATGACCGGCAAGCGTAATGCCCGCCAGGGTTTGGCCAGCACGATTACCAGCAAGAGGTTCAGCAACAGGTGCCACACCCACACCTGGCCAAAGAAGGTCTTGCCCAACACCAACTGCACGGTGGCCGGTTGCAGCGCCGCGTCCCAACTGCCCGCCATGCTGGCGGTAATCAGCAGCAGCCAGGCCACGCCAGAGAACAAGCCCAGCCAGGCCAGCCCACGGGTGATGCGCTCAAGTTGCCGGTCCAGCGCCGGTTGCGCTTGCGCGCCCAACAGCCAGGGCCTGAATGCACAGGCCCCGAACATCAGCAGCACGACGATGAAATGCAGGAAGCGGCACAGCACCAGCAGCGTTGCCATGGGTTATTGGCCGACCTTGAAGCTGTATTCACCGTTGCTCTTATGAGTGTCGACCGAGACCGCGTTCCACACCACTTTGTAGTTGCCGGCGGCCAAGGGGGCGGCCGGGGTGACGACCAGGACTTTCTTGTCGGCATCCGGTGTTTCCAGGCCCTTGATCGCCACTTCGGTGCCGTCCTTGCTCAAGGACACCTTGGTGAAGGTGGCCTCGACGCCTTCGCTGAAGGTCAGGCGCAGGTCCTTGGGCGCGGCGACGCTGCTGTCGGCTGCCGGTTCAGCGCTCTTGAGGTGCGCGTGGGCAAATGCAGCGGAGGCGCCCAGCAGGGAGGCGAGCAGGGCGATGGTGGTGAGGCTTTTCTTGATCAACATTGTTCAATACCTTCGAGGTCAGGGAGTCGGTAGAGCCATGTGCAGCAAGGGAAAGGGCTTGCCTTCGCCATCCAGCGGCGAGCGCGCGACCTGGATAAAACCATAATGCAGGTAGAAACCCACGGCCTGGGGGTTTTGTTCGTTCACGTCCACCGTGAGGGTGTCGTGACGGGCGCGGGCGTGGTCCAGCAACTGGCGGCCAATGCTTTGGCCGCGGCGGTCGGGCTCGATGAACAGCATTTCCACGTTGTGCCCGCCGGTGCCGATAAAACCGGCGATGCCGTTCTGGTCTTCATACACCCACACCTCCAGCGCGGGCATGGGCAGGTAGGCATCGCGCACCAGGGGCAGCAGGCGTTGAATGTCATCCTCGGGGAGGAAATCATGGGTGGCCCGCACCGAACGCTCCCAGAGTGCGCCCAGCACGGGGTCGTCGGTGGCCACGCGAGGTCGAATAGTCATTGCAATGATCCTTCATGGGGACCGCGATCCTAACCAATCCCATTTCCAGGGGAAAGGTTCGCGTCAGAAGTTTCATTATGGCCTGTCGCCGCGATCTAGAGCCGATGGTAGTCTTTAAGCCAAGTTGTTGTCAGGGAGCCCTTATGGGCAATCACAAGATCGGAATTCGTCGGGTCAACGTCGAAAAAATCCTGCTGGCGGCGGAGAAAATCTTCGCCGAGAAAGGCTATGGCAGTACCGCCATGGCGGATATCGCCGAAGAAGTGCAACTGCCGCGCTCCAACCTGCATTACTACTTCACCACCAAGAGCGAGCTGTACAGCGCCGTGCTGTTCGACCTGCTGGAAGTGTGGAAGCAGGACGCCTTGAGTTTCGAGACCTTCGATGACCCACGGGTGGTGCTCAGCAGTTACATCCGCGCCAAGATGCAACGCTCGCGTACCCGGCCCTATGGTTCGAAAGTCTGGGCCAATGAAATCATCCATGGCGCGCCGACCCTCGGTGAAGCATTGGATGAAAGCCTGTACGACTGGGCCAAGATGAAGGAAGCGAAAATTCGCCAGTGGGTGGAAGACAAGCGCATCCTGCCGGTGGAGCCGTCGAGCCTGCTGTACATGATCTGGGCCTCGACCCAGCACTATGCCGACTTTGATCATCAGGTGAAGATCCTGAATGAGCACCAGCCGTTGTCGGATATGCAGTTCGAGAAGGCGATTCAGACGGTGACAAGCGTGATTTTGCGGGGGATTGGGTTGGAGCCTTGAGCCTTATGGTGACGCTGGTTGTTGTTGTGGTGAGCGGGGCAAGCAAGCCCGCTCACCACAGGTTTGACTACACCGCCTCCCGGTAGGGATTCCTCGGATCCTGCGTCCAATTCAAGAACGGCTTGCCGGTATCCATCGGCACCATTTCGATACAGTCCGCCACCGGGCAGGTGATCTGGCACAGGTTGCAGCCGACGCACTCGTCATCGATCACCTCGTATTTATGCGTGCCATCCGGCTGTTTCAAACTGGCGATGGCCTGGTGCGAAGTGTCCTCACAGGCAATATGGCAACGCCCGCAGCCAATGCAGGCCTCCTGATCGATCTTCGCAATCACCTGATAGTTGATGTCCAGGTACTTCCAGTCCGTGGTGTTGCCCACTGCATGCCCGGAAAAGTCCTGCAGGCTGTTGTAGCCCTGACTGTCCATCCACCGCGACAGCCCGTCCTTCATCTCTTCCACAATCCGAAACCCATGCAGCATCGCCGCCGTGCACACCTGCACTGCGCCGCAGCCCAGGGCGACAAACTCCGCCGCGTCACGCCAGTTGCCGATGCCGCCAATGCCGCAGATCGGCAAGCCTTGGGTCTGCGGGTCGCGGGCGATTTCGGCGACCATGTTCAGCGCAATCGGCTTGACCGCCGAGCCGCAATAACCGCCATGAGTGCTTTGCGTGCCCACCACCGGCAACGCGACCATGCGTTCCAGGTCCACGCTGGTGATGGAGTTGATAGTGTTGATCAACGACACCGCGTCCGCCCCCCCACGATACGCCGCCCGCGCCGCCACGCGGATGTCGGTGATATTCGGCGTGAGCTTGACGATCACCGGCAGTGAGCAATACGTCTTGCACCAGCGAGTCACCTGTTCCACATATTCCGGCACCTGGCCCACCGCCGCGCCCATGCCGCGTTCGGGCATGCCGTGGGGGCAACCGAAGTTCAGTTCGATACCGTCGCAGCCGGTGGCTTCCACCAGCGGCAGGATATTTTTCCAGGACTCCTCGACGCACGGCACCATCAGCGACACGATCAGCGCGCGGTCGGGCCAGTCCTTTTTCACCTGGGTGATTTCCCGCAGGTTGATCTCCAGCGAGCGGTCGGTGATCAGCTCGATATTGTTGATGCCCAGCACTTCACGGTTGGCGCCGTAATGCGCCGAGTAGCGTGACGACACGTTGACCGCTGCCGGATCCTCGCCCAGGGTTTTCCACACCACGCCGCCCCAGCCGGCTTCGAAGGCGCGCACCACGTTGTAGGCCTTGTCGGTGGGCGGCGCGGAGGCCAGCCAGAACGGGTTGGGGGCTTTGATGCCGGCAAATACAATCGAGAGATCGGCCATTACGCAGCCTCCACATTCAGCATGAGTTGGGCGTGCATGGCCTCGGCGGCCAGCTTGCCGTGTTGCACCGCCTGCACGGTGAGGTCTTGGCCGAGGCTGACGCAATCGCCACCCGCGTACACACCGGGAATGCTGGTGCGCAGCTGTTCATCGACGAATATCCGCTCACCGACACGCTGCAGTTGCTGGGCCAGCGGATCGTGCAGTGCCGTGTTATCGAAGCCCTGGCCGATGGCCTTGAAGATCGCATCGGCCGCCAGTTCGAAGGTTTCGCCGGTCGGGTGCAAACGGCCGTTTTCCATGCGTGTGCGCAAGAAGCGCATGCCACGCACATGGCCCTGATCGTCCAGCAGCACTGCTTCCGGCTGGGCCCAGGTCAGCAGGCGCACCTGGTTGGCCTTGGCGATATCCTGTTCGTGATGAGTGGCGCCCATGTCTGCCAAGCCACGGCGGTACACGAGGTTGACATCGCGGGCACCGAGACGGGCCATCTGCACGGCCATGTCGATGGCGGTGTTGCCGGCGCCGAGCACGATGCAGCGATCGGCCAGGGGCAGTTGGGTCAGGTCGTCGGCCTGGCGCAGTTCGCGGATGTAATCGGTGGCGGCAAGCAGGCCGGGGGCGTCCTCAAAGGGCAGGCCGAGCTGTTTGCTGGCGGCCAGGCCGAGGCCGAGGAACACTGAGTCGAATTGCTGGTGCAGTTCACTCAGCGTGAGGTTGTCTCCCAGACGCTGTCCGTGGCGAATCTCGATGCCACCAATCTGCAGGAGGAAATCCAACTCCTTCTGCGCGAAGTCATCCACCAGCTTGTACTTGGCGATCCCGTATTCATTCAGGCCACCGGCTTTTTCACGGGCTTCGAAGATCACCACGTCATGGCCG